>NZ_JBIVQG010000011.1:0-164673 GCF_044755025.1 Paenarthrobacter sp. NPDC092416 | reverse complement strand
AGCCAGGATGGTCATCATGATTGCGGACGTAGCTCAGCTGGTAGAGCACCACCTTGCCAAGGTGGATGTCGCGAGTTCGAATCTCGTCGTCCGCTCTCCTTTATTAAGGACCCGGTAACGGGCGATTGGCGCAGCGGTAGCGCGCTTCCCTGACACGGAAGAGGTCACTGGTTCGATCCCAGTATCGCCCACCAAAACAAGGCAACTTGTTTGTTGATGGACACTTTGGCAGCAGCCAGGATGGTCATCATGATTGCGGACGTAGCTCAGCTGGTAGAGCACCACCTTGCCAAGGTGGATGTCGCGAGTTCGAATCTCGTCGTCCGCTCCATTCAAAAAAGCAGCTCTTCGGAGCTGCTTTTTTTGTGCCCACATTCGGTCCTGCCCTCAAATCATTATCTGAACTAATCGATACCCCTCAGAAGAATTCGCTTTATCTAATGTGATAAGGCTCGCATAATGTACTGCGAGCTCATTACCGTTCCACGCCACCGGCAGGAGTACCCCCATGAATCAACAGACGGCTTCCCAATCCGTCCTGCGGCGCAAGCCCATCGACGACATCGAAGAAGAAAGCAAGCACAGCGGCCTTTTCAAGAGCCTCGGCCTCTGGCAACTGACGGCCATCGGCGTCGGCGGCATCATCGGCGTCGGCATCTTCTCGCTCGCCGGCCTGGTTGCCCACGGCGACGCCAGCAACCCCGGCGTCGGGCCCGCTGTGCTCATCTCATTCCTGGTGGCGGGCCTTGCCTCCGGCGCCGCGGCCCTCTCCTACGCAGAATTCGCCGGAATGATTCCGCGCGCCGGCTCGGCGTACACCTATGGTTACGTTGCCTTGGGCGAGATCATCGGCTGGTTCATCGGCTGGGACCTCCTGCTTGAGTACATCGCGATCGTGGCCGTAGTGGCCATCGGTATCTCCGGCTACTTCGACGCCTTCCTTTCGGGCATAGGCATCCACATGCCCACGTGGATGACGTCCACGGCGGACGAGGGCAAGGGCGGCATTATCAACCTCCCGGCGATCCTGGTCTGCCTCCTGGTCACCTGGATCCTAAGCCGTGGAACCAAAGCGTTCGGCCGCTTCGAACTGGTGGCAGTAGCCATCAAGGTGGTGCTGATCCTGTTCATCATCGGATTGGGCATCTTCTACATCAACACGGAGAACTACAACCCGTTCATGCCCAGTGGTTTCGGCCCGGTCCTCGCCGGCGCAGCCACCGTCTTCTTCGCTGTTTTCGGCTACGACGCCATGAGCACCGCCGCTGAAGAAGCCAAGGACGGCAAGAAGCACATGCCCAAGGCAATCGTGTTGTCGCTGATCATTGCCATGCTGCTGTACGTCGCCGCAACGCTTGTTCTTACCGGGATGCAGAACTACAAGGACATCGATCCCACGGCAGGCTTCGCGTCTGCATTCACAGGCGTCGGCCTGCCCATCATCGCCACCATCATCTCGGTGTTTGCCGTGCTGTCCATCTTGACTGTGATGCTGACATTCCTCCTCGGCGTCACCCGCGTGTGGTTCTCCATGAGCCGCGACGGGCTGCTTCCCGGCTGGTTCGCCCGGACGGACCGTCATGGCACGCCGCAGCGCGTTACCTGGATTGCCGGCATTGCCTCCGCGTTCCTGGCAGGCGTCTTCCCGATTAAGGAAGTGGCGGACCTGACCAACATCGGAATCCTGGCAGCCTTCGTGGTTGTCTGCATTTCGGTCATCGTCTTCCGTTACACCAAGCCCAACGCGCCGCGTACGTTCCGACTGCCTTGGATGCCCGTGGTTCCTGCCTTCGGCGTCCTGGCGTCGGCATTCCTCATGGTCCAACTGCATTGGGAGACCTGGGTGCGGTTCGGGGTATGGCTGGTAGTCGGCTTGGTGATCTACTTCGCCTACGGCAAGAAGCACTCGCTCATGAACCCCGACAGCCCGCGGCACCTTGAAGAAAGTAAGCCCTTGGCATAGTCCCAACGGAGTTCTTGGCACGCCCAACATCCGGTGTTATGGTCAGTCCCGGAGGAGCGATCTGGCTCCGCGAAGGAAGGGAGGTGCCCGTGGGATTAATTGACGACCTGAAGGGCAAGGCTCAGGAGCTCATCCAGGGCAACGAAGAAGCCATCCAGGATGGCATCGAAAAGGCCGGAGACTTCGTCGACGAAAAGACAGGCGGCAAGTTCGCAGGTCAGGTTGACTCAGTCCAGAGTGCCGCTTCCGACTTCGTGGCCAAGGTTGATGGAGAAGCCGAACAGGCTCCCGCAACGGAGGAGACTCAGCCGCAGCAGTAACTGCCTGAGCCGCCGTACCAGATACGTCAAGGGGGCACCGGTCACGCCGAGAGGCGCCACCGGTGCCCTTGGCGTTTAACCGCGACTCTACGGCCACGAGCACGCGCCGTACCATCCGGTAACGTTGGGAAGCGTGCACGCCTCCCCCACCATCACCGATCCTCCCGTCATAGTCCGGGGAACCCTTGGGCCCCCTATCGCGGCGGGGATTGTCACCGCGCTTGTCGGATTCACCTCTTCCTTCGCCGTTGTCCTGGCCGGTTTGCGGGCTGTAGGCGCCAACCAGGCGCAGGCCTCGAGCGGTCTTCTGGCTTTGACCGTCACTTTTGGGCTCGGCATCCTGTGGTTGTCCTGGCGGTCCAGAATGCCCATCACCCTGGCGTGGTCAACGCCCGGCGCGGCACTGCTCGCGTCGGCGGGAATGGTCGACGGCGGTTGGCCGGCTGCCGTGGGCGCCTTCCTGATGGTGGGGGTGCTGATCGCCCTGACGGGGCTGGTTCCGATTCTCGGCAGGCTCATGGCGAAAATCCCTACAGCCCTGGCCCAGGCGATGTTGGCCGGCGTCCTGCTCCCCCTGTGTCTGGCACCGTTTCAGTCTTTGGGAACCGCACCTCTGCTGGTCGGTCCTGTGGCGCTCTGCTGGTTGATCATGATGAGGTTCGCGACGCGTTGGGCCGTTCCGGCCTCACTGCTCATAGCGTTGGCGGTGATCGGCATCCACATCGTGACCGATGGCGTGCATATTCCTGCCGAAGGCCTCTTGCCCCGGTTCGACTGGACTACGCCGTCGTTCAGTCTCGAAGCTGCGGTCGGACTTGCTCTTCCGCTTTTCATCGTCACCATGGCCTCGCAGAACATTCCCGGCGTCGCCGTCCTGAAGTCCTTCGGCTACACAACGCCTTGGCGGTCCTCGATGATTGTCACGGGCGCCGGAACCATTGCAGGCGCTCCGTTCGGCGGACACGCCATCAACCTCGCGGCGTTGAGCGCAGCGCTGGCCGCCGGCGAGGAAGCGGGTAAGGACCATGGCCGGCGCTGGATCGCCGCCTTCGTCTCAGGTTTCGCCTATCTGGTGCTGGCGGCCGTCTCCGCAGCACTCGTGACGTTGGTTGCAGCGGCCCCTTCGGGACTCCTTGAAGCAGTTGCAGGCCTCGCGCTTCTGGGAACCCTGGCGTCGTCCATCTCGTCCGCACTGGCCGTAGCCCAAGAGCGCATTCCGGCATGCATCACTTTCCTGCTCGCCGCCTCCGGCCTGAGCTTCGCCGGCATCGGCGCCGCCTTCTGGGCGTTGGCCGGTGGCATCCTGGTCCGCTGGATCCTGAAGGTCCGCGAACCCGTGACTTAAGCCCGGCAATGCTACAAACAGGGATATGGGAAAGGCCGGCTGAGCACTGCTCAACCGGCCTTTTGGCTAACCGCGATCAGGCAGGTTCGTGGTTTTGGCCTTCACGAGCCAAGGCCGTCAGCCTGGAAACGGCCCTGAAGTATTTCTTGGTGTAGCCGCCGTGCATCATTTCATCGGTGAAGAGCTTGTCGAAAGCCACTCCACTGGCCAGGATCGGCACGTCCTTGTCGTAGAGCCTGTCTGCCAGGACCACAAAGCGGAGCGCCACAGCCTGCTCGGTGATGGTCTCGACGTCGCGCCAGACCACAGCGTCAATGCCGGAAATGAGCTGGCGGTAGCGGCTTGGGTGGACTCCGGCCAGGTGGTCAACCAGCTGCCGGAAGTCGTCCACGGCAACGGTCTGGCCGTCGAACTCGGCGTGCATGCGATGTTTCAGGTCTTCGGTCTTCAGCGGCGCCGGGGCAGCCGGCAATCCACGGTGCCGGAAGTCCTCGCCGTCGATCCTGACCACGTCAAACTGGTCTGCGAGGACCTGGATCTCCCGCTGGAAGTCGACAGCCGCAAAGCGGCCCTCGCCCAGGGAACCGGGGAGGGTGTTGGAGGTCGCCGCGAGCTTCACGCCGGCGTCGGCCAACTCGCGCATCAAACGGGACATCAGCACGGTGTCGCCGGGATCGTCGAGTTCGAATTCGTCGATGCACACCAGCTTGTAGCTGCTCAGCGCTTCCACAGTTTTACGGAACGAGAGCGCGCCCACCAGGTTGGTGTACTCAACGAACGTGCCAAACGCCTTGGGACCCGGGGACCTGTGCCACAGGGAGGCCAGGAGGTGGGTCTTGCCAACGCCAAAACCACCATCAAGGTAGATGCCGGCCCTTGTAGCTGGGGCCTTTTTGGAAAACAGCTTCTTGAACAGTCCTCCGCCGTCCTCGGAGCCCACACCGTCGGCAAAGGCGGAAAGCAGCTTGACTGCATTGGCCTGGCTGGGTTGCGAAGGATCGGGGCGGTAGCTATCGAACGACACCTCTCCAAATCGCGGAGACGGGTAGAAACCCTTGAGGAGTTCCTCCACGGAGACTGCCGGTGTGCGGGCAGCCAATTGTTCGATCTGTACCACGGTGGTCCGTTCCTTCGGTATTAGGTCCCCAGCAAGAATACCGGCATCGGACCCACCAAGAACCGCCACGTGACCAAGGCCATGTTTCATCATGTGACCGGAGGGGAAGCATTCATCCCGGCCCGTGGTTAGTGTTGGAGCACGCCGGGCTGGCATCTGCATCAGCTTCCATGGCCTGGCCCCGTCCGTTGTCAGTGAAAGGCCATCATCATGTCCTACCCCGTTGAACAGAACGACAAGTTCGCCTCGTATGCGAACCCCGAACGCCTCGTGTCCACAGAATGGCTCGCAGCAGCCCTTGCAGACGGCGCCATTGGCGACGGCAAGCTGGTGGTTGTGGAGTCCGATGAAGACGTCCTCCTGTATGAAACCGGGCATATCCCCGGCGCCGTCAAGATCGACTGGCACACCGACCTCAATGACGAAGTAACCCGCGACTACGTCGACGGCGCCGCTTTCGCCGCCCTCGCCGCCGCAAAGGGCATTTCCCGTGACAGCACCGTGGTGATTTACGGCGACAAGTCCAACTGGTGGGCAGCGTACGCCCTGTGGGTCTTCACCCTCTTCGGCCACGAGGACGTCCGCCTGCTGGACGGTGGCCGTGACAAGTGGATTGCCGAAGGCCGCGAACTGACTACGGATGTGGCGCAGCCGGCCGCCGGCGAATACCCGGAGGTCGAACGCAACGACGCCCCCATCCGCGCGTTCAAGGACGACGTCCTGGCGCACCTGGGGAACCCCCTCATTGACGTCCGTTCGCCGGAGGAATACACCGGCCAGCGCACGCACATGCCCGCCTACCCCGAAGAGGGCGCACTGCGCGGCGGCCACATCCCCACCGCTGCCTCCATTCCGTGGGCCCGCGCAGCAGCCGAAGACGGAACCTACCGGTCCCGCGACGAGCTCGAGGCCCTCTACTTGGGCGAAGCCGGGCTGAAGGCCGGAGACGACGTCGTGGCGTACTGCCGCATCGGTGAGCGGTCCAGCCACACCTGGTTCGCGCTGAAGTACCTGCTGGGCTTCGAAACCGTCCGCAATTACGACGGTTCCTGGACCGAGTGGGGCAATGCTGTGCGCGTACCCATCGTCAAGGGCGCTGACCGCGGTTCTGTTCCGGCCTCCTTGGTTCGCAGCTAGGTCCAGGAGTGTTCGCGGCCCGTAGTGTTCCGGCACACAAGATGCATTCGGTGCCGTTGTGCGTAAGCTGGAAGTGATGAGTACGAACACTTTGCCCGCCGCGCTGGCGGAAATCGTCGATGACTTCCAGGCACTGACGGAGCCTGACCGCCTGCAACTGTTGCTTGAGTTCTCCCGGGGGCTCCCGGATCTTCCGGAGCGCCTCAAGGACCACCCCGAGCTGTTGGAGCAGGTTGTGGAGTGCCAGTCGCCGTTGTTCCTGACGATTGAATCCGAAAGGAACACTGAGGGCGCCCGCGCGTACCGGCTGTTCTTCAAGGCTCCCCAAGAGGCGCCCACCACGCGCGGCTTTGCCGGTGTGTTGCATGAAGGGCTCGACGGGCTTACCGCACAGGAAATCCTTGCCGTCCCGGATGACATGCCGGAACTGCTTGGGCTGACCAGGGCCATCACTCCCCTGCGCATGCGTGGCATGACCGCCATGCTGGGCCGCATCAAGCGGAAGGTGGCTGCAGCAAGCCGCCTGGAACACTGAGAGGTACCGATACACGGTATGGCCAAGAAAATGGCTTCACAGGGAACGCCGGCCACTGCAGCACTTGCTGCGGCCGGCGTTCCTTTTGTTCTGCACCCGTATGCCCATGATCCATCGGCAACGAGTTACGGCATGGAGGCCGCCGAGGTCCTCGGCATCGATCCTGCCCGCGTCTTCAAGACCCTCATGGTGGAGGTGGAGGGAAGGCTTGCGGTAGGGATTGTCCCTGTTGCCGGCACCTTGGATCTCAAATCAGTTGCTGCAGCGCTCGGCTCAAAGAAGGCAGCCATGGCTGACCCGAAGGTGGCCGAGCGCCGGACTGGCTATGTCTTGGGTGGCATCTCGCCTTTGGGTCAACGCCAGTCCTCCCCCACGGTCCTTGACGAGTCCGCCTTTGGCTTCGACACCATCCTGGTCTCCGGGGGCCGGCGAGGCCTGGACATCGAACTCGCTCCGGCGGACCTGGTGAGGCTCACCAAGGCGCTCACGGCTGCCATTGGAGTGACGAAAGGCTAAGCCTCAGCCGGACAGGCCTGGGGTGCCGACGTGTCCCGGGTTGTTCCGCGGTGCCAGCTGCTGCTGGAGCCAGGAATGTACCAAGCGCTCCCATTTTTCGGGATCCACGTTCCACTCTTTTGTATGCCGCGCACCATGGAACGGCTCAAACGTGACCATGTCCGGGTTTTTCCCGGCCAGGCTGGCCGATGGTTCGTAGGGGACATAGTCGTCATCAACGCTGTGAATCACCAGTGTGGGGGTCCGCAGCTCAACGGCCCTGGCTTCCCAGTCCATCGCCTTCAAGTCCACGGGTGCGGACAATCCGGTAAGCCTGCGGCCCAGCGGATGGCCAAGCATCAGCTGACCATACTTGCCCACGTTGTAGGGAATCCTGTTCATCTCCGCGTGGTGTGCCATGACATTGACCCAATTGATCACCGGAGCATCCAGCACCAAGGCGCGAATCAGGTGGCGGTGCTTGGACAGGTCCGCGGTTTGCAGGCTGATGGCACCTCCCATCGACCAGCCGAACAACACAACTTCCTGTGCGCCGTGCGCAATGGCATACTCCATGGCGGCGTCGACGTCGCGCCATTCAGTGGAGCCCAGCCCATAACGCCCATCCAGGGCCGACGGCGCCAGGCCATCGTTGCGGTACGAGATCAACAGGCTGTCCAGTCCGAGATCGCGCGCAGTCCGCACAGCCCTGAGTCCTTCGAGTCGGGTTGCTCCCCGCCCGTGGACCATGATCGCCCAGACGGGAGCCGGAGCTGCAGCATTGGCCCGGATCAGCCACGCAGGCGCCTGGCCGCCGTCGACGTCGATCTCCACGTCCTCCGCGGCGAGGCCAATGGCAGCAGGGTCCGGGTAGGTCGCTCCGCTCCACCAGCCGCGCCGGGCGTCGGCAATATTGCCGCTGTAGACTTCCTCGACTTCGCGCAGGACCGTTTGTTCAGCCGGGGAATAGGACACGATCCGGCCAATCCTGGCGTGGCCCTTGCCGCCTTCGAAGAACAGGCTGAAGACGCCGTCGATCGTGGTGTCCGGTGTTGCCGCCAGGATGACTTGAAGGCCGGCGTCGCCACGGATGACTGCCAGGACTTCCTGGTCTTGGTGCCGAGCGGCGGGAGTGATCACCCTGCGTGCGAAATAGACGGCGAGCGCAGAGGAGCCGGCACCAACAAGTCCTGCAAGGGTCGCGCCTGCCAGGATCCCGGCTATGGCCCACTTTGCCCCGAGGGATAGTTTGTTCTCTGCCGCGTCGCTCACTGTCCGGGTATTCGATGCCATGGATCCATTCTCTCTGCTCTCGGATCGATGACAGCGCACCCTTGGGCGCGCCGTGGACCGGCGGCGCAGATTTGGCGTGCAAAACCCTCCGGAGTCCGGTCCGCGGGTCTACGCTGTAGCCATGAGCGATCCCATCGTCATCCTGACCGAAGAGCCCCTGGGCCCCGATGACCGTGTCAACATTGCAAAGCTGCTCGACGGCGGCGACGCACCTGTAGTTGTCCTGGTCCCGGCAAATACCGAGCGACATCTCCTGATTGATTTCCTGGAGAACCTCTCGCTGCTGGATATCGCCAAGGCGTTCCGTGAACTGTTATCCCAGGCCCCCGATCCTGATGTCGAACGGGCAGAGGCTTCGGAGACGTTGGCTACGTCCTTGGCCGCCCTCGCCGGACTGGGCGGCGGGGTCACCGGAGAGATCGTCGACGGCGGTGCCGTGGCCGGCTTGGTGGCCAAGGTCAAGGCTCTCGATGCCGCCCAGGCCGTAGTGGTGACGCGTCCGCATGCCATCGCCGATACGTTCCATACTGACTGGGCGAACAAGGCTCAGGACCAGCTGGGCCTGCCGGTCCTCCATTTGTACGCGGGTTCGGGATTTATCGGTGACTCCTGAGCGTTGCATATGGCATGAACACTCCTGACAACGCCAGCAAGACAGACCACGCAACGGTGGAGAAAAGCGATGCCCAGTGGCGTGAGGAGCTGACGCCCGAGGAATTCCGTGTCCTCCGGCAGGCGGGTACCGAACGTGCGTACACCGGTGAATACTGGGACACCCACACTGAGGGTGTCTACCAGTGCCGGGCCTGCGGGAGCCAACTGTTCACGAGTCGGGAGAAATTCGATTCCCATTGCGGGTGGCCGTCGTTCTGGGCACCACTGGCCGAGGGCACCGTGCGTTACCTCCACGACAAGACATTGGGCATGGAACGGGTGGAAGTCCGCTGCGCGACTTGCGATTCCCATCTGGGTCATGTGTTCGACGGCGAAGGCTACGACACCCCAACGGATCAGCGTTTCTGCATCAACTCCATTTCGCTACGACTGGTTGAAGCGGACGGTAACGAATCAGCTTCCACCGAAGCCAAAGCCACGGACAGCTGAAGGGCTCCGGACGGACCGCTGGAGGGTGGTCCGTCCGGCTCAACCACTGATGTGGCTGGATCTTGAAACGGTGAAACCACGCCATGAACAAGAGTTGCTTATGCTCAACCCCTTTTTGGATTAGGGAAACTTTCCGCTTGCTACGCTCGCCTCAGTAGCAAATCAGTACTTCGGAAAGGGCCAATCACTATGACCACCATCGCCACCGCAGCACTCCCCGTCGTCACCGCCGATAACGAGGACTGGACTGCGCTGAAGGCAGCCGCAACGGCGCTCCAGGCCCACCAGCAGCAGGACGGCTCCATCGCAGACCCGTCCCTTCATGGCGAAGCCGCTTCACTCGTTTCCACCATCACGGATGCCGTCGCCAAGCTGGCCCGGCACTTCCCTCACGATGCCCGCTATCTGGAGTTGTTGGTGGAAGACTTTGGCCGCTGGGCCCAAGGCGGCTTCGGCGTTCCGGACTTCCTTGATTCCCTCCAGGCCTTCCAACCGCAGGAGCAGCGCATCGATGGGCTCCAGCATCTGGTGGTCTTCCCCATGTACACCCAGAACGGCAGCACCAACCGGTATGTTGAAGCCGTCCTGATTGAGGTCATCTGGCCGGAGTTCATCGGCGGGCTGGAATCCGGCGACTACTCCAACAAGCTGTTTGTCCCTATCCGCTTCATTGATTTCACGCCGGGATACGACACCAACTCCGCTGTCCTCTTCCCCGAAAGCGTCGCTGTCCGCCAAACGCCCACCTTCACGTGGGGGGCCATCTTCGCCGACCGGGAGGCGGCGCGCTTCCGTCGCGTCCTGAGGGCAGCGGCCGAGACAACTTCCCTCGAGCTGCCCGCAGACGCCGCAGAGCTGCTCGAAGACCAGGAACTCACGCAGCGCACTTTCGTCATGTGGGACCTGATCCACGACCGCACGCACATGCGCGGGGATCTGCCGTTCGATCCGTTCATGATCAAACAGCGCATGCCGTTCTTCCTGTACTCACTGGAGGAACTCCGGTGCGACCTCACAGCTTTCCGCGAGTCCGTGCAGATTGAGAAGGACGAGAAAGCCGATCCCGATGCTCGAAAGCACGCGAAGCTTGTGCAGTACGCCGTCATCTTCGACCGCATTTTCCGTTTCGCCATCACGGGCAGCCGCGTTCGCAACTACGACGGCTTGGGCGGCCAACTGCTGTTCGCTTGGATGCACCAGCACCACGTACTGCACTGGACGGACACCAAGCTCACCATTGACTGGGACAACGCCGCAGCTGTAGTGGTGGAGCTTGGAGCCAAGATCGAGGAACTCTACTGGCGCTCCATTGACCGCCCGAAGGTAGCCCACTGGCTGGCAGCCTACGAGCTCATTTCCGGCACCGTAACGCCCCACCCGGCCTCGGTTTGGGCGAAGGGTCCGGACGCACTTCCGCTGGACGGTGCGCCGCGTGGACTCACCGACCAGGTCCTCGATGACGAATTCCCGCTCTCGATGTTCTACGAAGCACTGGAGAAGAAGATGCGCACTGTTATCGAATCCACCACCGGCATCACGGGCGCAACGGTAGCCTGATGACCATGCCCACCACCCTTGTAACCGGCGGAAGCAGCGCTTCCGGAATAGCCGTGGCACGGGCTTTGGCCGCCGCGGGTCACGCCGTGTACACCGTCGGTTCGGACGATGTCCGGATCAAGGCGGCGGCGCTGGAAGCTGGTGGGGGCGTTACGCCGCTGGTGTGTGATCTGGCGAGCCTGGACTCTGTCCGCGAGCTCGCAGATACCCTCCGGGACCTGGGCGTGGCGCAGGTGGACGGTGTGATCCATTTGGTGGGCGGCTGGCGCAGTGCACAAGGCGTAGAGGACCAGTCCGACGAGGATTGGGATTCCCTGGAAGAGGGCGCCATCACTACCCTTCGCAACGTGTCCCGGGTTTTCTACGGCCAGCTGGAAGCCTCGCCCCAGGGCCGGCTTGCCATGGTGTCGTCGACGTCGGTCACCTCGCCCACTGCCGGCATAGCCAGCTATGTTGCCGCCAAAGCGGCAGCAGAAGCTTGGACGTTGGCGGTTGCCGACGGCTTCCGCAACGCGCAATCGGCAAACACGGAGAACCCCGTTGAGCAGCACAGCGCCGCGGTCATCTTCGTGGTGAAGTCCTTGGTGGACGAAACATTGCGTCGAGAACATCCAGAGCGGCGATTCCCCGGATACACGGATGTCGAAGAGCTGGCGGCAGCCGCCGTCGGACTCTTTGAAGAACCGGCCGCAAACCTGAACGGCCAGCGGCTCCTACTGGCCAAATAGACTTGAAAGCGTGAATGAACAAGTGACGAGCACAACAGAGGCAGTCCACAGCGCCACCGGCGCATCGGAAACCAGCCAATTGCACGATCCCTCGATCCGCGGGTTTGCCTCGGACAACTACTCCGGGGTTCACCCGGAGGTCCTGGCAGCGCTGGCTGCGGCCAATGGCGGCCACCAGGTCTCCTATGGCGAGGATGTCTACACAGAACGGCTCCAGGAGGTCTTGGAGCAGCAGTTCGGGCCGGGCATTGAGTCCTTCCCGGTGTTCAACGGCACCGGCGCCAACGTCTTGTCGCTGCAGTCCCTCCTGCCCCGCTGGGGCGCGGTGATCTGCGCGTCAACGGCCCACATCAATATGGACGAGAATGGCGCGCCCGAGCGCATCGGCGGTATCAAGCTCCTCCAGGTTCCCACCGACGACGGGAAGCTCACTCCGGAGCTGATTGACCGCGAGGCGTGGGGCTGGGGCGACGAGCACCGGGCGCAGCCTTTGGCAGTCTCCATCACCCAGACCACCGAGCTCGGCACGTGCTACACGCCGGAGGAAGTCCGCGCCATCGCCGACCACGCCCACTCCAAGGGCATGAAACTGCACATGGACGGCGCGCGGTTGGCCAACGCCGCTGCGTACCTGGGCGTTCCTCTGCGCGCGTTCACCCGCGACGCCGGCGTTGACATCTTGTCCTTCGGCGGCACCAAGAACGGCCTCCTGTTCGGCGAAGTTGTGGTGGCGCTGAACCCGGAAGCCGCACATGGGCTGAAGTTCCTGCGCAAGATGAACATGCAGCTTGCCTCCAAAATGCGCTTCATTTCGGCCCAGTTCATCGCCTTGCTGGAGGACGGACTGTGGCTGCGTTCGGCCGCCCACGCCAACGCCATGGCCGCGCGCCTTCGTTTGGCGGTCGAAGGGATCGACGGCGTCGAACCCACCCAGGACACCCAGTCCAACGGCGTCTTCGCTGTGCTCCCGGCCGGCGTCGCTGACAGGCTTCGCTCCTCGTTTGCGTTCTACGACTGGGACGCTGCACGTCGCGAAGTCCGGTGGATGTGTTCCTTCGATACCACTGAGGAAGACATCGATACCTTCGTTGCCGCCATCAAGCGGGAGCTGGCCACCGGATAACCCGGTGCCTTCCGGGGCGGCGTGCCTGCACAGAATCGCCGCCCCGGACGCATAATCTGCGATGGTGAACGACCTCGCCCAGGTTCCCTCCGATTTTCTTTACGCGTTGGGAACGCTACGAAAAGCTCAATGCCGCAGCGAACTGCGGCTGGACGAAATTCCTGCCCCGTCCCGCCTGGCCCCCTTCGCCGTCGCACTTGGAGCGGAAGTGTTCAGCCCCACGGCAGCAACCCGCCAAGTGCCTTTGCACGGACCTGCCGCCAAGGCTTTTACGCAAAACCATGCCAACAGCCCGTCGAGCGAGGAAGACGACGAACTGGCCACAGGCCGGTTCATCCTCCTCCATGATCCCAACGGCTCTGCAGTATGGGACGGCGAGTTTCGGATTGTCACCTACATCCGTGCCCAAATGGACGCCGAAATGGGCAACGACTCCATGTTGGGCTCTGTTGCTTGGACGTGGCTTGTTGACTCCCTTGAAAGCCACTCGGCGCAGTACCGGGCTGCAGGTGGAACAGCCACCCGGATCCTGTCCGAGAGCTACGGCACCCTGTCCGACCGCCCCGACACCATCGACATCGAACTGCGGGCTTCCTGGACTCCGGCCACCCCCAATGTGCAGGCCCATCTGGAGGCCTGGTCCGACATGGTGTGTACGTTTGCGGGGCTGCCGCCTCTGCCTCCGGGCGTCACCCCACTGCCCAACAGGAGGCTCAATTGACGGTCCCGAACCACGTGACCCAAGCCCGATACGTCCGGCCAAAAGCCCTTCCGGGCCGGAATCGGTAAGCTTAAGCCATCATGACCCCTGAAAACCTGGAAAAAACCACGGCCGGCGATCCGGTTGCTGATCCCACCACCCACATCAAGGTTGAAGGCTTCGACAGCCACATCCCTGAAGTCATCGATCTGGATTCCCCACGCGAAGGCGTGCCCCTGGTCATCGATACCCCGGCCGGACTTGAACGTTGCGCCGCCGCGATCGCTGCAGGCACCGGACCAGCCGGCGTGGACGCCGAGCGTGCATCCGGTTTCCGATACGGCCAACGTGCCTTCCTGGTGCAGATTCGTCGCGAAGGAGCCGGAACCTGGCTGATCGACCCCGAGCCATTCGACAGTCTGGAGATCCTCAACGACGCCCTGCGCGGGGTTGAGTGGATCCTCCATGCCGCCACCCAGGACCTGCCCTGCTTGTCCGAGTTGGGCATGTGGCCGGACAAACTCTTTGACACCGAGCTCGCCGCCCGCCTTGCAGGGCTTCCCCGCGTCGGGCTGGCCGCTGTCATAGAGCAGCTCCTTGGCTTCGGCCTTGCCAAGGAACACTCGGCGGCCGATTGGTCCACGCGCCCCCTTCCTGAGCCTTGGCTGCGCTACGCAGCTCTCGACGTCGAGGTCCTGGCCGAACTCCGCGAGGAACTCATCGAGCTCCTGGAGGCAGACGGCAAGCTCGACTTCGCCGAACAGGAGTTCGCCGGCATTCTTGCTTCCGGCATCGCGCCGCCGCGTGTGGATCCATGGCGCAAAACCTCGGGCCTCCACCAGATCCGTGACCGCCGCCAGCTGGCGGCCGTCCGCGAACTCTGGCTGGAACGCGACCAGCTCGCCCGCAAGCGTGACGTCGCTCCTGGCCGGCTGATCCCTGATTCCGCCCTCGTCGCCGCCGCAAAGGCCCTTCCTACCACCGTCCCGCAACTGCTTGCTACCAAGGGCTTCCATGGCAGGTCAGCCCAACGGGAGGCACCACGCTGGCTGCGCTGCATTACGGCGGCCCGGACACTCACGGACCTGCCGCCGTTGCACTTGCCCACCAATGCTCCCCCGCCGCCACGCGTCTGGGTTGACCGCGATCCCGAAGCCGCGGCGAGACTGGCTACAGCCAGGCCGGCCTTGCAAGCAAAGGCCGATGAACTCAAGCTGCCGGTCGAAAATCTGCTGACGCCGGACTTCCTGCGGCGGATAGTCTGGCGTCCGCCGGCTGATCCGTCCTTGGACACGATCTCGGCTGAGCTGCGCGCGCTCGGTGCCCGCGAATGGCAGATCTCCTTCGCGGCCCCGATCCTTACCGAAGCTTGCTTGAATCCGCAGCCACTGCCGCCCAAAGAGGCCAAGTCGAAGGATGCCCAGCAAGCCAGGGACTCCGGCTGATCCGCCGTATTTTCTTCAGGCCCGTCGCCCGAACTCCGGTTCGCGGTGGCGGGCCTTTTGCGTCCCGGCTGATGCCGGGACGCACGGCGCTCAACCTTGCACGCAAAGTTACTCGCGAGTAACATAGCATCAACGCCAGCCGGATAGCCCGCCACACGGGAACCGGCACCCATGTCTCAACGAGGAGTTACACATGAGTCCAACACGCAATAGCCAGAGGAACGTCCGCGACGTCGTGTTCGTAGACGGTGTGCGTACGCCCTTCGGTAAAGCAGGCGAAAAGGGCATCTACGCCGGCACCCGCGCCGACGACCTCGTGGTCAAGTGCATCCGGGAACTGATGCGGCGCAACCCATCACTGCCAGCGGAGCGGATTGACGAGGTCGCCATCGCCGCCACCACCCAAACCGGGGATCAGGGCCTCACCATCGGCCGAACCGCCGCACTTCTGGCCGGACTGCCCCGAACCGTTCCAGGTTTCGCGATCGACCGCATGTGTGCGGGCGCCATGACAGCAGTAACGACGACGGCGAGCGGTATTGGCTTTGGCGCCTACGATGTCGTCATCGCAGGCGGCGTCGAACATATGGGCAACCACCCCATGGGCGCCGGCGCCGATCCCAACCCGCGCTTCATGTCGGAACGGCTGGTCGATCCTGCGGCTTTGAACATGGGCAACACTGCAGAGAACCTCCACGACCGCTTCCCCGCCATCACCAAGGAGCGCACGGACACGTACGCCGCGGTATCCCAGGCCAAGCTCGCGGCTGCCTACGCCAACACCCAAATCCAGCCCGACCTCGTCCCCGTCGCCACCATGAAGCCGGAACAGGGCTGGACGCTTAACACAGTGGATGAACCGCCGCGCCCGGGCACCACTGTGGCCGACCTCGCCGAGCTTCGGACACCATTCCGTTCCCATGGTCGGGTGACAGCCGGAAACGCGGCCGGCCTGAACGATGGCGCCACAGCCGCCGTCCTGGCTTCTGCGGAGGCCGCTGAAGAACTCGGCCTGAGCGTCAAGATGCGCCTGGTGTCCTACGCCTTCGCCGGCGTCGAGCCTGAAGTCATGGGCATCGGCCCCGTCCCGGCCACGGAGAAGGCCTTGAAGAATGCCGGGCTGGGCATTGAGGACATCGGACTGTTCGAAATCAACGAGGCCTTCGCGGTGCAGGTCCTGAGCTTCCTGGACCATTTCGGCATTGCCGACGACGACCCCCGGGTCAACCGCTACGGTGGGGCCATCGCCGTCGGACACCCGCTGGCTTCCTCCGGCGTCCGGCTCATGAACCAGCTGGCGCGCCAATTCGAGGAAGACCCCTCCGTGCGGTACGGAATCACCACCATGTGCATTGGTTTGGGCATGGGGGCCACCGTCATCTGGGAGAACCCCCACCACGCCGATTACGAAGCCTCCGCCACAGCGGAGCAGACCACCGAAGGAGCCGCCGCATGAGCGCCGCCGATTTCCAGAAGCTTGCAGCCCTCTTCCCCGACGAAGTAGTGACGCACTCCTACGTGCAGGACATCGAGCTCCCCGGAGGCGCTGGGACCTTTGCCCTGATCACGCTGGACAACGGCCTCGACCACTCCAAACCGACAACGCTCGGCCCCAACACTCTCGTTGAGCTTGGCGGTGTCTTGGAGTCACTCAAGGACCGCGCCGCCAAGGGTGAGATCGTCGGCGTCGGCGTGACCGGCAAGCCGTACTTCCTGGTGGCCGGGGCCGACCTTTCCGCCGTGAAAACCCTGAAGGAACGCGAGCACGGTCTCTGGATGGCCCAGCTCGGCCACGCCGTGTATTCCACGCTGGCAAACCTCGGAGTCCCCAGCTTCGCGTTCATCAACGGCCTGGCCCTGGGCGGCGGACTCGAGATCGCACTGCAATCCACCTACCGGACGGTTTCCACCGGCGCCGGAGCGCTGGCCCTGCCTGAGGCGTTCATCGGCTTGGTACCTGGCTGGGGCGGCGTGTATATCCTCCCGCGCTTGATCGGTCCCGAGAACGCCGTGAAGGTGATGATCGAGAACCCGCTCAGCAACAACCGGACGCTGACCGGCCCGCAGGCATTCCAACTGGGCGTGGCGGATGAAATCTTCGAACCTGCCGATTTCCTGGAGCAGTCCCTGGCATGGGCTGCCAAGGTCATCGCCGGGGATATCGTGCCGTCAAGGAACAACAGCGTTGATCCGGCGGATCCCGAGGTCAGCGCGCGCTGGGCGGGCGCAGTGGCGGCCGGGCGCGCGTTCGTGGAGGCCAAGACGTCCAACGCATCGCCCGCTCCCGCAAAGGTCCTGGACATTATGGAAGCGAACAGGACCATCAGCCAGGCCGAGTCGGCAGAGCTCGAGTGCGAGACCCTGGCCGGACTCATGCAGACGGACGAGTTCCGCTCCACCGTGTACGCCTTCCTGGACCTTGTCCAGAAGCGCTCCAAGCGCCCTGCAGGTGCCCCGGACCGCAAGTTGGCCCGTCCGGTCACGAAGATCGGTGTGGTGGGCGCAGGGCTCATGGCCAGCCAACTCGCTTTGCTCTTTGCCCGGCAACTGAAAGTGCCCGTGGTCATGACGGACATCGATCAAGCCCGGGTGGACAAGGGCGTGGCGTACGTTCATGCGGAAGTCGACAAGATGCTCGAAAAGAAGCGCATCAAGGCCGACGCCGCCAACCGCACCAAGGCACTCGTCACCGGCTCAGTGTCGAAGGAAGCCTTCGCCGACGCCGACTTCGTGATTGAGGCGGTCTTCGAAGAACTGCACATCAAGAAACAGGTTTTCGCGGAGGTCGAGGCAATTGTCTCCCCGGACTGCATCCTTGCCACGAACACGTCGTCATTGTCAGTCACGGCCATGGCCGAAGACCTGCAGCACCCGGAACGGCTGGTGGGCTTCCACTTCTTCAACCCCGTGGCCGTCATGCCATTGCTGGAGATCGTGCGGGCCCCCAAGACCGACGACGCCGTCCTGGCCACTGCTTTCGAACTGGCCAAGGGTTTGAAGAAGACCGGCGTGCTGGTCAAGGATGCCGCTGCCTTCGTGGTGAACCGCATTCTCCTGCGGCTCATGGGCGAAGTCATTGCTGCATTCGACGAAGGCACGCCTGCCGAGGTCGCAGACAGCGCGCTCCGGCCCATGGGCTTGCCCATGAGCCCGTTCACCCTGAGCGCCATGGTGGGGCTGCCTGTAGCCCAACACGTCCAGGAGTCCCTGCACAACGCGTTTGGTGACCGATTCCCGGTGTCCCAGAACCTGCAGAAGCTGATCGACAACGGCGTGAAATCCCTCTGGGTGCCCGGACCCGACGGAAAGCCGGTCATCCCCGCCGAGACCTTGGCCATCATGTCCTTCGGGAACTCGCCCTCCACAGGGGAACAGGTCCTGCGCCGGACACAGGACGCCCTGGCCGAGGAAATTGGCTTGATGCTTGCTGAGGGCGTCGTCGCCGGGCCCGAGGACATCGACTTGTGCGTCATCCTGGGTGCCGGCTGGCCCATGTTCCTGGGCGGGATCACCCCTTACCTGGATCGCGTAGGCGCCTCCGAACGGGTCAACGGCAAGAGGTTCCTGGCTCCCGGTATCGCGTCCGCGCCTGCCTAGGCCCCCAGGCCCAAGGCTTACAGTGCCGGGCTGACACTGCCGGGCTGACACTGCCGGGCACCAGGGTCGGACAGCGGGTTCGTTGCAAAAGGGCCGTGGGGGGGGGGGGGGGGGCCCCCCCCCCCCCCCCCCCGGGGGGGGGGGGGGGGGGGGGTGGGTGGGGGGGGGGGGGGGGGGCCCCCCCCCCCCCCCCCACGGCCCTTTTTGGGCGCCTGGCGATAATCCGGGCGCTTAGAAGAGTGCCACCTTGGGTGCCCGCGGGAAGATGTCATCGAGTTCCTCGCGATCTTCCTGCGTTGGGACCCAGCACACTGCCTCGGCGTTCTCACGGATCTGCTCAGGACGTGTGGCTCCGGCAATGACGCTCGTGACGCCGGGCTGCGCAGCCAGCCACGAGAAAGCAAGTTGCAGCTCGGTGATCCCGCGTTCCTTGGCGAACTGGCTGAACCGGCCCAGCTGCTCCCAGTCGGCGTCGTGCACAAGGTGGGTGCGGGTGTGGCTGAGTCGCGATCCCTCGGGAGCCTTGCCCGAGGAGTACTTTCCGGTCAGCAGGCCATTGGCCAGCGGGAAGTAAGGAAGCACGCCAAGGGAGAAGGCGCCGGCGGCCGGAAGGACTTCGAGTTCTGCCCTGCGGTCCAGCAGATTGTAGTGGTTCTGCGTCGAGATGAAACGCGATCCGCCCAGCTGGCGGCCAACGTATTCGGCTTCGGCGATCTGCCAACCCGCGAAATTGGAGTGTCCGATGTAGCGGACCTTACCGCTTGTCACCAAGTCATCGAGCGCCGAAAGCGTTTCCTCAATGGGCGTCTGCGGGTCCGGAGTGTGGAACTGGTAGAGGTCGATCCAGTCCGTCCCCAACCGGCGCAGGGACGCTTCGACGGCCTGGACGATGTACCGGCGCGAACCACGTGCACCGAAGTCCTTGCCGTTGGCCCCGTGCATGTCCATGCCGAATTTGGTTCCAACAACAACATCGTCCCGGCGCCCTTGAAGGGCCTTGCCCAGCATCGTCTCGCTGAGTCCCGGTTCACGGCCGTAGACATCGGCGACGTCGAAGAACGTCACCCCGGCGTCAATTGCGGCATGGACCACCGCGTCCGTGCCTTCCTGGGATTCGGTGGGAGTGTTGGCGCGACCCAGGTTGTTGCAGCCCAGCCCTACAGCTGAGACGGTCAGTCCGGAGTGGCCGAGGCGTCGATATTCAGTCATGGAAATCAGCCTAGCGCCGGCCGAATGAAATCCCCGATTCCTCCATGGCGTCCTCGATCTGGGCCAAGGCCACTGGCCCCATGCCATGCAGCTTGACGGCTTGCTCCTGGCCGAACTCAGCCAACTGCTCCAGGGTTTCTATGCCCTCGTGGGCAAGGGCCCGCTTGACCGGCGCGGCCAACCCTTTCGGGAGAGGCGTGTGTCCAGGCCAATTGCTTTTAGCCGACATGGCAGGTCCTCCTGGTGCGTTGGGTCTTACTTAGAGAGTAAAGCCAGCTCCCTGCTTGGGCGAGTGCTTCAGGCGGAATGCTGTTGGATCCGTGTGCGGTGCCGCACCGATGCTGAGCTTGGTGAAGTCAAGATCTTCACCGCGGACGCAGATCTTGATCGCATTGACAGCTTTGTTCACATCCGGGCACAGGCAGAAAATGTTCAGATGGGAATTGCCCATTTCCGAGCGGTCCACAATCCCCAGGCCCCGCCAGGCCAGTTCACCGGTCAACGCTGCCTTGGCTTTGCGCTCGAGGTAGCGATCGCGTTCTGTGCCGTCCTTCGTCTTCAGGGCAAACTGGGCTACCACCCAGAATTGCTCGGACTCCGGAATTTCGGCGTAGCCGTCTTCTTCGCACTGCGCGGCGAAGGCCGTCATCAGGCCATCGACGGCTGCTTCGTCTTCGACGTCGGTCTCGTCAGTCTTGCTCTGGTGGCCTACAACGCCGTGGTTGATCACGAGCTGCTGGTCTTCCTCGTCGTACCAGGCCTCCCGGAAGTGGAGTATTCCCTCGTCGTCGCGCTTGTATGTCCGGATAATGCCGCTCATGCCCGTCCTTTCCTGAACCACTCGGCGCAGGTGCTGTTGGCACCAATGCCATCAAATGGTGCTGTCTTCAATCGCACTGCTTCGAACAGTGCCGCACATTCCTCACGCATCGACTCCACGGTCTCTGCCGGATAGCCCATATCCACCCGGTGCTCATCGAACTCGTCTTCATCGTCCACAAAGACGCCATGGGTTACGGAACGAATGACGTCCAGATCCATGTCGATCATGTGAAACTCGGTGACGCCGGGCCGGATGGTGTTCCAGCCGTGTTTGGTGGCGAGGTCAACATAAATCCTGAAGTCACCGGGATAGGTGTCGTCATAGAAAGTCGCCACGAATTCGCCCGTCCGCGGAACCAGCAACACGGCATCCGAGGCCGTATAGAAAGCTGCCCCGGGACGGGAACAGAACTCTCCGGCCCCTTGGAAGATCCACCATCCGTGGATGTCTTCGCCCAAGTAGCGGCCCGGCACCACCCAGTGGGCTTTGCCGTTCCATTTCCTGTTTCTCGCCACCACGAGGTCACCGGGCTGCAGTGCGCCTGGCTCGCGATGGGTACTCACAACTTGGGCAAACTGCCGGTGGTGGGGTGTTCCTGGCCGGGGAGCGGCCGCGCAAACGGAACCTTTGTCCCCAAGACCTGGGCCACGACGTCGTGGGCTATTTTCTGGGCGGTGAGTCCCACGCGTTCGAGCACTTGGCTGCGTGAGCCATGCACCAGGAACTCAACCGGCAAGCCAACCTCGTTGAGTGCAGTATCAACGCCCGCGGCGCGCATCTCTTGCCGGATGCGGGACCCTACGCCACCTGCGCGGACGCCGTCCTCGATGCAGATCACCAGGCGATGGCGTGCGGCCAGGGCAATGATGGACTTGCGGACAGGAAGGACCCAACGGGGGTCCGCCACCGTTGAGCTGATCCCCTGGGCACCCAGGCGTGACGCTACGTCCAGGGCGAGTTCGGACATGGCGCCGACGCTGACAATGAGCACGTCATTTTCGGTGGAGCCTTCCGGGCGCCGGGCCAGGATATCCACACCGTCGTGCAGGCGCTCAATCGCTTCGACTTCCGAGCCGACGCTGCCCTTGGAGAATCGAACCACGGTAGGGGCGTCGCCGATGGCGACGGCCTCGCGCAGTTCTTCGCGAAGCCTCGTGGCGTCGCGCGGTGCGGCCAAGTGCAGTCCGGGGACGATCTGGACCATCGCCATGTCCCACATACCGTGGTGGCTGGGGCCGTCCGGGCCGGTCACTCCTGCCCTGTCCAGGACAATGGTGACACCCGCTTTGTGCAGTGCCACGTCCATGAGGAGCTGGTCAAACGCACGATTCAGGAACGTGGCGTAGACGGCCACCACGGGGTGCAGACCACCGAACGCCATGCCCGCAGCAGAAGTCAGTGCGTGCTGTTCAGCAATGCCGACGTCGATGACGCGCTCAGGGTGGCGCTCGGAAAACTTGTGCAGGCCCACCGGGATCAGCATCGCACCGGTGATCCCTACAATGTCGGGCCGCTCATCTGCAATGTCCGCGATTTCTTCGGCGAACACCGACGTCCAGGATCTTGCCCCAGGAGATTCCGTCGGCTCGCCGGTCTCGGGATCGATGATGCCCACCGCATGGAATTGGTCTGCCTCGTTGGCGAGGGCCGGCGCGTAGCCGTGACCCTTCTCGGTCATGGCGTGAACGATCACGGGCCCGCCGTAAGCCTTGGCAGTGGTGAGTGCGTGTTCCATGGCCTGCAGGTTGTGTCCATCCACCGGGCCGATGTACTTCATGCCCAGGTCCTCGAACATGCCCTGGGGTGCCCACCAGTCTTTGATGCCCTTTTTCATGGCATGCAGGCTCTTGTAGGTGAACTGCCCAACAGGGCCGCCATTCTGGAGCTTCTTCTTCCACCAATCCAGCATGCCCTCATAGGCCGGCGCGGTGCGCAAGGAATCGATCGTGGGGCGCAGGGACGCGAGATAGTCCGCAAAACCGCCAACCGTAGGCGCGTAGGAGCGCCCATTGTCGTTGACCACAATGACCACGCGGCGCCGCTTGTCGGCAGCGATGTTGTTGATCGCTTCCCACGTCATTCCGCCGGTCAGCGCACCGTCACCGACGACAGCGACGACGAACCGGTCGCCTTCGCCGGTCAGCTGCCGGGCACGGGAAATGCCGTCCGCCCACGACAACGACGAAGACGCATGGGAGCTTTCCACGATGTCGTGCTCCGACTCGGCCCGTTCCGGGTAACCGGACAGGCCGCCCTGCTGGCGCAGCGTGCTGAAATCCTGGCGGCCGGTCAGCAGCTTGTGGACATACGACTGGTGGCCGGTATCAAAAACGATGCTGTCCCGCGGCGATTCGAAGATCCGGTGAACAGCAAGCGTCAGTTCAACAACCCCCAGGTTGGGACCAAGGTGGCCGCCCGTCTGGGCAACGTTGGTGATCAGGAATTCCCTGATCTCGCCGGCCAGCTGTTCGAGCTCTTCGCCGGACAGTTTGGCCAGGTCCTGCGGGTCCTTGATTGTTTCCAAGAGTCCCAACGGCCCCTCCTTAGGGTGAATGACGTGCCTGTTAACTTTAGCGCGTTGCCGAGCGCCCGCATTTCCGCCACGGAAGCACTCGGCGGAAAGCCTCGTGCAAGGTGAACAAACGCCAGCAGCTCCGGCTGGTCACAGACCAGCCGGAGCTGCTTGGAGTCACCTCCGCTTAAGCCTCAACGGCTCCTAGGCGGAGATCTGACGCAAAACGTACTGCAGGATGCCACCGTTGCGGTAGTAGTCCGCTTCACCCGGGGTGTCGATGCGCAGAACCGCGTCGAAGGACTTGGCGCTGCCGTCCTCGGCCGTTGCCGTGACCTTCAACGTCTTCGGCGTGGTGCCGTTGTTCAGCTCGGTGACGCCTTCCACGGCAAACGTTTCCGTACCGGTCAGGCCCAGCGTTGCGGCGGACTCACCAGCGGGGAACTGCAGCGGGAGGACGCCCATGCCGATCAGGTTGGAGCGGTGGATGCGCTCGTAGCTCTCGGCGACGACGGCCTTGACACCAAGAAGCGCGGTGCCCTTGGCTGCCCAGTCACGGGAAGAGCCGGAACCGTATTCCTTGCCTGCCAGGACAACCAGCGGCGTTCCCGCAGCCTGGTAGTTCTGGGCGGCGTCGTAAACGTAGGCCTGCGGCGCACCTTCCTGGCTGAAGTCGCGGGTGAAGCCACCCTCGACGCCGTCCAGGAGCTGGTTCTTGATGCGGATGTTGGCGAACGTGCCGCGGATCATGACTTCGTGATTACCACGGCGTGAACCGTAGGAGTTGAAGTCCTTGCGCTCCACTCCGTTGGCCAGCAGGTACTGGCCTGCCGGGGTGTCCGACTTGAAGGAGCCGGCCGGGGAGATGTGGTCCGTGGTGACGGAATCGCCAAGCTTCAGGAGCACCCGGGCACCTGCGATGTCCTTGACGGGATCCGGCTGCGCCTTCATGCCTTCGAAGTATGGGGGCTTCCGCACGTAGGTGGAGTCCTCGGCCCAGGCAAAGGTGTCGCCTGCCGGGGTGTCGAGTGCCTTCCAACGGTCATCGCCGTCGAAGACGCCTTCGTAGCCCTTGGCAAACATGGCCTCGTCGATCGAAGAGTCGATGACTTCCTGCACCTCGGTGGGGTTCGGCCAGATGTCCTTCAGGAAGACCTCGTTGCCGTCCGAGTCGGTACCGAGGGAATCGGTGTCGAAGTCGAAGTCCATGGAACCGGCCAGGGCGTAAGCGATGACCAGCGGCGGGGAGGCCAGGTAGTTCATCTTGACGTCCGGGTTGATGCGGCCTTCGAAGTTGCGGTTACCCGAGAGGACAGCCGTCACTGAGAGGTCGTTGGCCTGGATGGCTTCGGAGATCTCGGGCTCCAACGGACCGGAGTTACCGATGCAGGTGGCGCAACCGTAGCCCACGATGTAGAAGCCAAGCTTCTCCAAGTAGGGGGTCAGGCCGGACTTCTCGTAGTAGTCCGTGACAACCTTTGAGCCTGGTGCGACCGAGGTCTTGACCCACGGCTTGGAGGTAAGGCCCTTGTCCACGGCGTTGCGGGCGAGAAGCGCAGCTGCCAGCATGACCGAAGGGTTGGACGTGTTGGTGCACGACGTGATCGAAGCGATCGACACAGCACCGTGGTCCAGCTCGAACTCGCGGCCATCGGCGGTCTTCACGTGCACCGGCGAGGACGGGCGGCCGTGCGCACCGTTGGCGGCGGACACAACGCGTGCCGTCTCCGTCGTGTGCGAATCGGCGTGCGTGAACGACGGTGAATCGGAAGCCGGGAAGGACTCGTCCAGGGATTCGTCCACGCTGCCGTCTTCAATGGAGACGTAGTTGTGGATGTCCTTGCGGAACTGCTCCTTGGCATCCGTGAGCTCGATGCGGTCCTGGGGACGCTTCGGGCCGGAGATGGACGGAACGACGGTGGACAGGTCCAGCTCGAGGAACTCGGAGAAGCGCAGTTCGCGGGAGGGATCGTGCCAGAGGCCCTGTTCCTTGGAGTACGCCTCCACAAGTGCGACGTTCTCTTCCGAGCGACCGGTGAGGCGCAGGTATTCCAGAGTGACGTCGTCGATCGGGAACATGGCAGCCGTGGAACCGAATTCCGGGCTCATGTTGCCGATGGTGGCGCGGTTGGCCAGCGGCACTGCGGCAACGCCTTCACCGTAGAACTCTACGAACTTGCCCACAACACCGTGCTTGCGCAGCATTTCGGTGATGGTCAAGACGACGTCGGTAGCGGTAGCGCCGGCCGGGATGCTGCCGTTGAGCTTGAAGCCAACAACGCGGGGAATCAGCATGGAGACGGGCTGGCCGAGCATGGCTGCCTCGGCTTCGATGCCACCAACGCCCCAGCCCAGGATGCCCAGGCCGTTGACCATGGTGGTGTGCGAGTCGGTACCGACGCAAGTGTCAGGGTAAGCGCGAACAACGCCGTTGACCTCACGGGTCATAACGGTGCGGGCCAAGTACTCAATGTTGACCTGGTGGACGATGCCGGTTCCAGGAGGAACAACCTTGAAGTCGTCGAACGCAGTCTGTCCCCAACGCAGGAACTGGTAGCGCTCACCATTGCGCTGGTATTCGATCTCCATGTTGCGCTCCAGTGCGCCGGAGTTACCGAAGGCGTCGATCTGGACGGAGTGGTCGATGACCATTTCGGCGGGTGCCAGCGGGTTGACGCGCTTGGGGTCACCGCCGAGTTCCTTGACGGCTTCGCGCATGGTGGCGAGGTCGACGACGCAGGGCACGCCGGTGAAGTCCTGCATGATGACTCGGGCCGGGGTGAACTGGATTTCCGTGTCGGGCTCCGCATTGGGGTCCCAACCGGCCAGGGCGCGGACGTGGTCAGCCGTTATATTGGCGCCATCCTCAGTCCGCAGGAGGTTTTCAAGCAATACCTTGAGGCTGAACGGAAGGCTGTCTGCGCCCTCTACGGAGTTCAACCGGAAAATTTCATAATCGGTGCCGGCTACATTCAGTACGCCTTTGGAACCGAAGCTGTCCACAGTGCTCATGGCAGGACTCCTCTCGCAACAGTTTCATCTTTGTCGCGTGGTTGGCCGCTAGCCAGTTAGGCGCACCTTACTTAGCCGGGCGGCACATCTCTTGTGATCATCCCGGCGCGCGACGCAGGAGTACGCGAAGCGGGACTACTAGCCCCATCGTAGTGGCATACATCTCCAATGGGGCATAGCAGCGGCATCATGCCGGCGCCGCCCGCCGCGCCACGACTGGGCGGGCGGCACGTCCCCTAGGCTGCGGGGACGATCAGGCCCACCGTTTCCAGATGGTGCGTATTCGGGTAGAGGTCGAAGGCCCGCAAGGATTCAAGACGCCAGCCACCTTGGTGAAAGTAACCCAGATCACGCGCAAACGACGCCGGATCGCAGGACACATAAGCGATCGCACGCGGCCCGGAAGCCATCAACTGCTTCACTACGGCCTTGCCGGCCCCGGCGCGTGGAGGATCCAGCACTACGGAATCGAAGTTCCGCTCACGCTGATGCAAGACGCGTTCCACCCGTCCTTGCACGATTTCCACCTGCGCTTCACCGTGCAGGTTCTTGCGGGCATCCCGGCTGGTTCCAGGCGCACCCTCAACGGACAGAACGGATCCTGTGACGCCCACGGCATCCGCCAAGGGCGCAGTAAACAGTCCTGCGCCAGCGTACAAATCAGCGACGACGGCACCCGGCTGCAGGTATCCGCCGCCGGCGAGGTAGCCGGTCACTGCGTTCACCAAAGTGTCAGGGGCATCTTTGTGGATCTGCCAGAAACCCTCGCCCGTGACGCGATACTCGTGGCCGGCCGCCGACTCCTGCACCCACGTACGGCCCCGCAACTGCAGGACTTCGCCCTTGGTGGGATCGAAGCTGGCAACGGAGACCTCATGCGGCAGCTGGGACAGGATGCTGTGCAGCCGCTTGGGACTGGTGGATTCTTCCGGAGCGAGAAGTACCAAAGGTCGTGAACCGTTGGCGGGGACAGCCACCTCCACCCTGGCGATGCCGCCGAGGTCAATGTCCCACAGCTTGAGTTCGTTGATTCCCGGAAGCGCCAGCGGCATCTCCTTCACGGGAATCACGACGTCGGAGCGGTGCGCGTGCATGCCCAGCCGCCCTTTGTCCGACACAGCAAAACTGGCGCGTGTCCGCCAGCCCAGCCCGTCGCCGTCGTGATCTCCTACCGGCTCAACTTCTGTGGTGAGGTCCAGACCGGCAAGCCGCTTCAGCTGCTCCGCAAGGACCTCTGCCTTCAGCGCGCGCTGGCGCCGCAGCGAGATGTGGCCCAGTTCGGCGCCGCCTACCGGCGGACCGCCATGGCGCCAGGAAGCGAGCGAGTCGGCAAGCTTCCAGAAGTGCGGCACCCGGTCGGGAGAAGCTTCCAGGACTTCGACGACGTCGGCACGCCAGAAGCGCGACGACTCGCCGGAGTCGGTCAATCGGACGCGGACCTTCTCCCCCGGGATGCCATGCCGGACGAAAATAACGCGGCCTTCATGCCGGGCGACGAAGTGCCCGCCGTGGGCGATCGGACCAATGTCAACGACCACTTCAGTACCCGGCGAACCGTGGCCTCCGTTGTGCTCAGTGTGGGGGGAAATGCTGTTGGAGGTCATTGAGTATCCTGCAGTGCCTTTGCTTCTTCGGACGACTTCAGCTGCCATGGGACGCTGGCAACCATGACTCCAGGTTCGAAGTGGAGCCGAGTCTTGATTCTGAGTGCGGTCTGGTTGTGGACGAGTTGTTCCCACCACTTCCCCACGACGTACTCGGGGATATAGACCACGATGAGGTCACGCGGAGAGTCGCGCCGCATGTTCTTGACGTACTCCATGATCGGCGTGACCGTTTCGCGGTAAGGACTGGCCAAAACCGTCAGTGGAACGGGAATTTCCAGCTTTTCCCAGTCCCGGACGGTGTGTTCGGTCTCTTCGGAGTTGATGTCCACGGTAATCGCATCCAAGCGGGATGGCCGTGACGCGCGTGCGTACGCCAGCGCGCGGAGGACCGGCTTGCGGACGTGGGAAACCAGCAGAACAGCGTGGACGCGGGTGGGCAAGGCGCGCGGGGACGAGTCTTCATCCACTGCCAGTTCCTTGGCCACATTGTCGTAGTGCGCCCGAATGCTCCACATGATGAGGAACAGGACGAACATGGCCAGGAGGGCAATCCAGGCACCTTGCTCGAACTTGGTGATCAGGACAATGACCAGGACCAGCGCCGTCATTCCGAAGCCCACCATGTTGATGGTGCGGGACTTTATCATCCTGCGGCGAACGGCTTTGTCACGGGCGAGCTTCAGTTCACGGCCCCAGTGCCGCACCATGCCGAGCTGGCTGGCCGTAAAGGAAATAAAGACGCCCACGATGTACAGCTGGATCAGCTTGGTGACGTCCGCGTTGAAAGACAGGATCAGGACGAGGGCCCCGGCTGCCAGAGCCAGAACGCCGTTGCTGAAGGCGAGCCGGTCGCCTCGGGTCCGCAACTGGCGGGGAAGGTAGCCGTCCTGCGCCAGGATCGAACCAAGAACCGGGAAACCATTGAAGGCCGTGTTGGAAGCGAACACCAGGATGACGCCGGTTGCGGCCACCACGATGTAGAACGGAATGGAGCCTGCACCGAAGATCGTGTCAGCGATCTGGCTGATGGCCGGGTTCTGGATGTAGTCCTCCGGCAATGGCTTGCCGTCCACGAGGAATTCCCTGGCCGGATCCAGGACGATGTGCACCTTGGTGGCGTTGGCCAGGTAGAGGATGCCAGCCAGCATCGCGGCTGCGATGGCACCGAGAAGGAGCAGCGTTGTGGCCGCGTTCTTGCTCTTGGGCTTCTGGAAGTTGGGGACGCCATTGCTAATGGCTTCGACACCGGTCAAAGCCGCAGCGCCTGAGGAAAAGGCACGCAAGAGGAGGAAAGCCCCAGCGAGCCCCACCAGGCCCTCGTCAAAGCCTTCCTCGGGCACGATCGTAAAGTTGGCGGACGGGGCCTCCCCCAACTGCCCGGTGATGGCCTGGAAAATTCCGACGGCCGTCATGCCCAGGATCGAGGCCATAAAGATGTACGTGGGCACAGCAAAGACCGAGCCGGCTTCCTTGATCCCGCGAAGGTTGACCAAGGCAAGAATGACCACCCCTACCGTGGCGATCAGCGCTTGTTGCCCGTGAAGGGACGGAATGGCTGTGGTGACGTAGGCGGCGGCCGACGACATCGAGACGGCCACGGTCAGAACGTAGTCCACCAACAGGGCAGAGGCCACGGTCAAGCCTGCATATTTGCCGAGATTGACGTTGGCAATCTCGTAATCTCCGCCTCCCGAGGGGTAGGCGTGGACGTTTTGGCGGTAGGAGGCCACTACTGTGAGCAACACCACCATGACGGCAAGGCCAACAAGTGGGGAGAACGCCACGGCGCTGACGCCGGCCAAAGCCAGTGTGAGCAGGATTTCATCCGGCGCGTACGCCACGGAGGACAACGCGTCCGAGGCGAAAATCGGCAAGGCGATGCGTTTGGGCAGCAGGGTATGGGACAAACGGTCGTTCCGGACCGGCCGGCCCACCAACACGCGCTTCGCGGCATTCAGAATGGTCAACACTCCGCAAAACTACTCTGATTCCCCAGCGATGTCATGACGGCGGTCCACACCATGTACCGAACGCCCCGGTAAAGTCATACGGAGCGGCAATGACAAAGACTATTGAGGAGACACGGTGGCTCACTTCGTGATCATGGGTTGCGGCCGTGTGGGCGCAACCCTGGCACACACTTTGGAAGATGCCGGCCACTCAGTGGCCATCATCGATCAGGACGAGCGGGCCTTCCGCCGTTTGCGCAACACGTTCACCGGGCGCAAGGTTACCGGCGTCGGCTTCGACCGGGACACCCTCAAGCAGGCCGGCGTCGAAGAAGCATATGCCTTCGCTGCGGTTTCCAGTGGTGACAATTCGAACATCCTCGCCACCCGCGTGGCACGCGAAACGTTCCACGTGGCCCACGTCGTGGCGCGCATCTATGACCCGGGCCGGGCGGAAATCTACCAACGCCTCGGCATCCCCACAGTTGCGGCTGTCCGTTGGAGCGCCGACCAGGTCCTGCGACGAATCCTTCCCGAGCAGCACCTGGCGGGCGACTACAGGGAGCCGTCGGGTCGTCTGATACTGGCGGAAGTCGACCTCCACGACGGCTGGATTGGACGCCCCCTCACCTCCATTGAAACCGCTGCGGGAATCCGTATTGCCTTTCTGACGCGGTTTGGCGAAGGCCTGTTGCCCACGGCAGGAACCGCCTACCAGGAAGGCGACACCGTCCACGCCATGTTGAGCCTGGACCGTACCTCCGAGATCACCCGTGCTCTCGCAAAAGCACCCGCCAAGGAGTCGTAGTGAAAGTTGTGATTGTTGGCGCAGGCAGCGTCGGCTCGTCCATTGCGCGTGAGCTCTTGGCCCACAACCACCAGATCCTGCTCATTGACCTCAAGCCGGAAGTCATTGGGCGCAGTGGTCTTCGTGGCGCCCGCTGGTTGGTGGGTGACGCGTGCGAACTCAGCACCCTGCAGGACGCCAAACTTGAGGATGCCGACGTCGTGGTCTCTGCCACAGGCGACGACAAAGTCAACCTGGTGGTGTCGCTCCTCGCCAAGACTGAATTCGGCGTTGGTCGGACAGTGGGGCGCGTCAACAACCCCAAGAATGACTGGATGTTCAACGATTCCTGGGGCGTCGACGTCGCGGTCAACACGCCGCAGCTCATGACGGCATTGGTCGAGGAAGCTGTGGAAATCGGCGACATCGTGAGGCTGTTGACGCTTCAGACCGGTGTGGCCTCGATCGTGGAATTCACGGTCCCCCACGACTCGCACGTCATCGGGAGCACTGTTGGCGGGATCGAGTGGCCGGAGGACGCCACCCTGGTAGCCATCCTGCGCGACCAGGCGCCCATTACGCCCAGCCGGGACGATGTCCTCGACGGCGGCGATGAACTCTTCTTCGTCACAACGATCGCCGCCGAAGACGGCTTGCGCGCCCTGCTGTCTCCCGCGTCAATGGCCGGTCAAGGCCCGCGCGGAGGTACGGAGATGGCCGATCAGGCCGCCGACGACGACGGCTTCGACGGCTGATCCTCGGAACCGGTCCGTGGGGCCGGCTTGGTCAAAAGCCACGCCACCCACAGACCCAGGATGTACAGCGGGGCCCCCATCAGGAGCCGGGTGGTGGCCAACGCTGTCAGCCCGGACTCGCCCATGAAGTAGAGCGGCACCTGCACCACGAGCCGCAGCGCCAACACGGCAACTACAACCCAGGTGCCCAGTTTGTACGCCCGCAACCGCTCCGGATCCTTGCGCCAGTCGAGTCCTTCATTGCGGACAAAACCGAACAACAGGCCCGCGATCGGCCATTTGAGGACGATCGAAAGCACCATTCCTGCGATATACGCGAGGTTGGTAAAGAAGCCGAGCACATAGAAGTCCTCTGCCTTACCGGTAGTGTTCGCCAGCCAAGCAGAGATCCCCACGCCCACAATGCCGGCAAGGGCCTGGGTGAGTGGTCGTCGCTGCACCAAACGCGCCACGGTAAAGATGGCCGCGGCAGCGAGGGCAGCAACCAACGAAACCGTCAGGTCCCGCACGATCGTGAAGGCCACCAGGAACACCAGGCCGGGCAGGATGCTCTCGGCAATGCCCTGGACACCTCCGGCCGATTTGAGAATGTCCACGTGGCCCGCGCTGTTCCGGTGAAGCCCAGCCTTTTCGGCGTAACCCGAGGCAAAATCCGAGATGCGCGGCCCCTGCGGTCCATTCTCTGAGGGGTCGGACTTTGCGGGGTCGGTCATAGGTGCTCCTGACGGGAAAGAATTTCGTAGCGTGGATTGAACATGGCCGGCATGCCGTTGAGCTGCGTGACCATTCCCTTGAGTTGAAGCTCCACGCCCGCTTCGATCCCGGGAACCCGGTCCCGGCCCAGCCAGATAACGCGAAGGCGCTCAGTTGGCTTACGGGCTCCCCCAACAGCCACCGTGCTGTGCATCAAGGCGTCCACTACCACGGCAGAGAAGAATGGCTGCTCGCTGGGCGGCTGGTGCGTGACGGACTCAATGAACCCCGTGCACGTTGCCCTCCCGCGGGCAGGGAGATCACGAACCCCCTGCCGGGCGGGCGGCTGCTGGCCTGGAGCTTGGCGACCGCCGGAAACTTCAGCCAATCTGGGTGATCTCCGGACCGCGCTCCGGCTGGTGCAGCGCCGGCCCGCCTTGCGGTGCACCCTCCGGCGCGGTTTGCGGTGCGCCACCATGGCCAGGAGCTGCAGCGTCCTTGGGCAGTCGCAACTGAAGCAGCTCGCGCGGCGGCATGGGGTTGTCGCCGCGCACCACCACGACGCGCCGGAAGAGATCCTCCAGGCCGGCCGCGGCATCGCGGTCAAGGGCTGCTTCGCCACCGAGGACACCACGGAGGAACCACCGTGGTCCGTCGACGCCCATGAAGCGGGCAGCACGGTAGCCGCGGCTGCCATCTGCCGCTTCCGCGGGTAGCTTGGCGACGAGTTCCTTACCGAACGTTCCGGAAATTTCCTCAGTTTCACCGCCCTGGCTGGCCACGGACTGGCCAATTTGCTCGCGGATCTCGTCCCACAAGCCTTCCGAGCGCGGCGCGGCAAAGGCCTGGAGTTGCAGGCTGGAACCGGCGAGGTCCATGGTCACCGCGACAACGCGCTGCGTGGCTTCTTCGACTTCGAGGCGCAACTGCAGGCCCTCGGTCGGGGCGATCAGCAACGCGCCGAGATCGACGTAGCCGTCGCGGTTGTCGATTTCATCTACGTCCCACGGACCCTTGCCGAGTCGGAAGTCGCCCTTGATCCCGGTCTCGCCGGATTCCGGGTTTCGCGCCTCGGCATCGTCTGTTTCTTCGACGGTGCGGGCGGTTTCCGACCGCTCGGCCTTGGACTTCTTGCCGCGCCCAAAAAGCATTGGGTTTTCTCCTTAGTAGTGGTCTATCCCCAAGTAAACCGCAACCACGCTTAACAACTGGAATGCTGCAGACCCGCGGTCCGTGCTGCACCCTGTGGTGTGTGGATTGTCTAGGCTACCGGTGCGTTGAAGCCCCCGGTGGAACCGAAGCCCCCGGTCCCACGGACGGAATCGGACAGCTCATCGACGGCGACGAAGCTGGCGTACTCGACCCGCTGAATCACCATTTGGGCAATTCTATCGCCGCGCTTGAGCTCGATGGCGTCGTTCCGGTCAGTGTTCAGCAAGGTGACGGCGATTTCCCCGCGATAGCCTGCGTCCACTGTTCCGGGGGCGTTGACCACCGTGAGGCCATGCTTGGTGGCCAGGCCGGAACGCGGGTGGATCAATGCCACGAAGCCATCAGGCAGCGCGATGGAAACGCCGGTCGGGACGAGTTTGCGTTCGCCCGGGGCCAGGTACACATCCTCGCGGGCCCGCAGGTCCGCTCCGGCGTCACCAGGGTGCGCGTAGGACGGCGCCTCCAGCCCGGCGTCGAGCATTTTCAGCTGCACTTCCAAAGTAGGGGCGCCGTACTCTGCGGTGGATTCTGCCGTCGTGGCGGCATTGGAATTGATGACTGCGGTCTCGTTGCTCACAGTCGTCCATTCTACGTGGCCGTGCGCATCGGACGCCTGCGTTCGGCGGATAAGCTGGACCCATGCCTACGCCTGACCAGTCCGCACCTGTGCCTGCCCCGAACAATCCTTCCTCGTCCGAGGTTCTCTTCTCAGAGAAACTGTGGCCCACGGTATGGATCTGGGTTGTGGTGGTGGGCTTGTCAGCAGCCGGCATCCTGATGTTCTCGCCGATCAGTCCGACGGCCGGAATTATTGCCGCCCTGGTGCTGCTGGCGATCATGACAGTGCTGCTGATGACGTCAACGCCCACCATCACGGTGACGCAGGAGACACTGCAGGTGGGGCGGGCAACCATCGATCGCAAATTCGTCGGCACAGTGGAGGCGTTCCGCAAGGAGGAGGCCACCGCAGAGCGTGGCCCCCGCCTGAACGGACTGGCTTACATGTGCTTCCGTGGTTGGATCGATCCTGTCGTCAAGATCCAGATCACTGATCCTGCAGACCGCACCCCCTACTGGCTGGCGTCTTCCCGCAGGCCGGAAGAGCTGGTAGCTGCACTGACGTCGCGGTAGTTCCCGTCCGACTCAGCTCTCACACTCTGTGCAGTACAAATGGCCATCCTTTTCCCTGGCAATCTGGGACCGGTGTTTGACCAGGAAGCAGTTGTAGCAGGTGAACTCATCAGCTTGGGCCGGCATCACCTGAATGAGGAGTTCCTCGCCGGAGAGGTCCGCTCCGGGCAGCTCGAAGCCGTCCGCAAGGTCTGTTTCATCAACATCCACCGCCGAGGATTGCTTCCCTGACTGGCGCGTCTTGAGTTCCTCGAGCGAGTCCTCACTGACGTCTTCCTCGGTCTTTCGTGGGGCATCATAATCCGTGGCCATGGTCCCTCGTTGTCCTCCCATTCACTTCGGGTTGGATCCGGGCCTGGCGGGAATGCACCCGCCTCCGGTGTAAGGGTGTAACGCCGAACGCCCCGGATTTGTGCCCGATATCGGCCAGATTGTCCTCCCCCGGCGGGCAAAAGTCCAGAGCCGCCGCTTGGGTCGTTTGGACCCCGGATCCGGCCACTTTCGGCGGAATATCACGGCACGCCCTTTGTCCTAGTAGGAAAAGGCCACCGCGGGTGGCAGAGTTTCGAATGTCAGTTATGCCATGTGGTGGAGGGTGTTATGCAGGATCTACGACTGGTAGGCGTCCACGACGACGGCGGCCATCTCCTCTTGAGTGGTCCCGGCGGTGCGATGTTCCAGCTCCCGATCGACGAAGCCCTTCGCGCTGCCGCCAGCCGGACCCCGGCCCAAGTGGCGGCGCGCGCGTCCATCACGCCTGTTGCCATGTCCCCCAGGGACATCCAATCCCGGATCCGCAGCGGTTCGACGGCGGCTGACGTCGCCGAACTCTCTGGGCTCCCCTTGGCCAATGTTCAAAGGTACGAAGGCCCGGTCCTGGCTGAGCGCGAGTACGTGGCACAGCAGGCCCGGAACATTGAGGTTGCCGCGCCGGCTCCGGGACACGACATCTATCGCTCAGTTTTTGGCGATAACCCGGCCACCCTGGGCGAAATGGTCAGACACCGGTTGTCCGCCCACGGCATTGATGCTTCCACGGTTGAATGGGACTCATGGCGTCGGCCGGACGGTTCCTGGACCGTCGTCGCCCGCTTTGAAACGGTTCCGGGCGCGCACGGGAGCATCGGCGAAGAGCCACCCGCCATGTGGACGTTCAGTCCGCAGCGGAAGTCTTTGCAGAATGCCAACCGTTGGGCCCAGCAGCTCAGTGAGCTCGAACCGTTGGATGGTCCTGTGCCGGCGCGCCGCCTCGCGGCAGTCTCCGACCGGCCGTTCGATTTTGAGACCGATGCCGAGACGGCTGCCCGGGCTTCGGCCAAGGAATCGGACAGCCTCCTTGAGATGTTGCGGTCCCGCCGGGGCCAGCGCCTCGGAGTCGACGAGGACGGCGATGACGCCCTGGCAGTCCTGCTCAGCAATGGCGTCCCTGCCGCCCACCCGCGGCCCACGGAAGAAGAGTCCGGGGCCACAGCGGAAGCCGATGATGCCGACGACGCATCGGAAGCGAACGTCCCTCTGGCGGCCGAACCCGCCCGCAAGGATGGACGCCCTTCCATGTTGTCGCGGTTGACCCTTGCGCCGCGACACTTCGAGACCCACGACGACGGCGACGATTCCCTCAAGCTTCACGACGGCGTCAGCACCGAGACCCGCGAGATTACCGTGGTGGCCAGTCCTTTGCGTCCCGTCACCTCCCTGCATGAACGCAAGCCCGCAGCGTCGGATAACCAGGACGAGGCAGCTCCCAGGGACACCTCCGACGGCCAGCATCACGTCCAGCGGGCTGGACTGGACGAACTACTGGGCGGTGCACTACGGCACGAAACGCCCTCCGGTAACGATCACGGCGGCAGCGGGCGCCACGGCGCAGACCACGAGGGAAGCGTTGAAAACGACGGCCAGGGCCGGGACGGACAGAAGGACGCTGACGTTCCAGTGGAGCGCCAGCCGTCCCGCCCCAAGCGCTCCAGCATTCCCAGTTGGGACGAGATCGTCTTCGGGGCACGCGGCGACTAGCGGCGCAACTCCCCGGCGCCTGGCCAGAGGCACGCATCAACGTCGAATGGCAACGGCTGATCTGTTCCTGCCATGAGATGCGCCCCGTGCGCGGTGACTCGCCGCATGTAATGACGCCGGCACAACGTTTCGTAGCCAATCTCGCCGGTCACGCGGCCATGGTGGTCCGAAGAACGCCCGACGTCGTCCATCGCTACGTCTCCGACCATCACCTGTTCGCCTTCCACCACCATGATGCCGTCCACTGTGCGGGCATTCTGGGTGGCCCGGCGGCCACACCAGCACAGAGCCTCGACCTGCAGAACCTGCACCCTGTCCGCCAACTCAATGAGTCGTTGCGAGCCGGGAAACAAGCGAGTACGGAAATCGGACGTGATGCCGAACGCGAAAACATCCACGTCCATCTCATCCACGACCCTGGCCAACTGCTCCACCTGTGACGCCGAGTAGAACTGGGCTTCGTCGCAAATGAGGTAATCCACGCGCAGCCCACTGGTACGCCGGACCACTACTTCATCCCAGAAGTCCGTCGCGTCGCCAACTTCCACTGCGTCAGTCTGGAGCCCCAGCCGGCTGGAGATGGTTGAATCTCCGGCGCGGTCGTTGCAGCTGAAGCGCACTCCACCCCGGCCGCGTGCACGGTGGTTGTGGTCCATTTGAAGGGCGAGGGTGGACTTCCCACAGTCCATGGTGCCCGAGAAGAAGACCAGTTCAGCCACGTTTGCCCTTCTTGCCTGCGGCGGGGAAGCACACCAAGGGGACCTCACGTTCGGCCTTGGTCAGGGAACCGTGCTGGCCCACCACTTCCAGTGCCGTGGGACGGACCCTACGGGTGTCGTACAGGGCAAGGGTGTCGCGCGCGGCGATCATGACGTCGCCAATGCGGGGTGCCGCCTCGGCACGCACGTCACCGAAGAGCCCGTGGTCAGTCGCCTGTTCGCGTGTGAAGACCCAGATGCGTTCTCCAAACCGGCTGCGCCAGGCGGCCATGAGCGACTCTCGGTGTTCTGCTCCGGCGTCGGGTTCCATGTACAGGTGAACCATGCGCGGTTCTCCGGCAGTGTGCCTGACTCCGGCAATGAGGGACTCGTCGATTGAGTAGTCGATGCGCTGTGACTCCGGCACGTCCAGCATGCCGTGGTCACCTGTCACCAGGATGGTGGTTCCGGCAGGAAGAGTTGCAGACAGCCGCTTAACCGTGGAATCGAGTTCTTCGAGCTGGTGCTCCCAACGATCCGACTGGCATCCGTAGCGGTGACCAGCCTTATCAAGTTCGTTGACGTAGAAGTACATGAGGGACCGCCCACCCCCGGACATGGCCTCCGCTGCGGCCGCTGTGCGGGCATGCAGCGTGGTACCACCCACAAAGCGGCTACCACGCAGGGCTGCCTGCGTCATCGGCGAATTGCCGAACTGCGGCAGGCTCACAGTCACGACATCAAGCTCCGCCGCCGTGCGTTCAAAGACGGTGGCATACGGCTGCCACTGAACGGGATCCACGCGGGCGTCCCAGTTACCCAGGAGGTTGACCACCTTGTCCTGCGCGGGGTCGAGGACGTCATAGCCCACCATGCCGTGCTGGCCGGCGGAGAGGCCTGTACCCAGGCTGGCGAGCGAGGCTGCCGTAGTGCTGGGGAAGGCAGCGTCGATCCACGTGGGGACCTGCCCCTGGCTTCCGGACATCACGGAACGGAGGAACGGTGTATGCGAGGCCTTCTGCTTGAGGAGGCCACGGCCCAGGCCATCGGCAAGGACAACGCAGATTCGCTGGGTCGCCGGAAGGTTGAGGTGGTTGGTGAAACCGGAAACGCCGAGACTCGCAGCGGCGCTCGTGAAAACCTCCGCAATCGACTTGCTGCCGAACAGCGGCGGCGACGGGAGATCGGCTGCGGGGGCGGTGTCCATCTGGTCCTGTACTGGCAAGCTCAACGCTGGTGTCCGCGGCTGAGGCGGTTGCTGAACACTCCGGACCGGGGCCTGGGCGCGGGGATGCTCGTGTGCTGGACGGGTGTCGGGTTGCCCGTGTTGACGGCGCGCAATGCGCGGGCGAACACTTTGGCGTCCTGGACAGCCTGGAGCCCGTCAGCTTCCGCGCTGATGCGCAGCACAATGTCTTCCTGGGCGATGGTGCCGCTGTAGCCATGATCGGCTTCGCATTGTGGGTCGCCGCAACTGGCGGGGCCCATATCCAGGCGCTGGCCGCCGGACCACGCGATGGATACTGTGAGCTCACGCACGGGATCGGACGGCTTGTAGTCCTGGGGCTGCGAGTACATGTAGCTCAGGACGACGGAACGGATCTGCGCAACCGGCACGGATTCCGTGGAAATCTGCGCAACGATCTGCTCGCCGGCCTCGTCCAGTTGCTGGTCGTCGACGTGCGTGATGACCAGCATGTCCTCGGTCAGCACCAGAACAGTGATGTGCCTGCGGACCTCGGCGCGGTCAAAGTGTGTTTCCAGGTGCACCAGGTGGGAAAGGCAGTCACGGCCGTCCAAGGCGTCGTCCACAACATCCGCCACCAGCCGGGGGTAGAAACCAGCTTGCTGCAGCGCCTGGTCCAGGCTCTGTCCCTGCGAGCTGTGGTTGTGCGCGGTGTGATGCCCGGTGTTGGACGGACGGGACTGAGGCGTCGGGGACTGGGTAGTCATTCCCCCATTTTCACAGATCGGGTGAGGACTTCCTAACCGCGACCGAAGGCACGAGGGCTAGCTGCGCATCGCCCGGCGGGCACTGTCTGTGCGCTGTGCTGCATTGCCAATCCACACCTCAGCGCCGAGCGTGATGGCACCGGCAGGACCGGCAAGGACAGGGTTGAACTCCACCAAAGCGATCCCAGGGTGGTCGTCTTTCAGCTTCGCCAAGCGGGCAGCGATATCTTCGAGGGCACTGACGTCCACGGCCGGCAAGCCTTGGTAGCCAAACAGTTTTCGGGCGGCCTTGGGCGAACGGATGATGTCGTGCAGGTCGGCGCCGGACAGGGGTGGCACGCGATGGGCCCAGTCATCCAAGAGGTTCACCGCGTCACCCGCCAGTCCAAAGGACACCACCGGACCCAGCAACGGATCCTCGATCGCGCGGAAAGTGCACGCCTGGCCCACAGGCGCCATGGCTTGGATTTCCAGCGACGGCGAACCGAAAGGCTCAAGTGCGCGCCTCATCTGGGCAATGTTCTGCCGCAGCGAATCCGCGTCCTGAATGTCCAGCCGCACTCCACCCAGATCCAAACGGTGCCTCAGCGCAGGATCGGTGGTTTTGAGTACCACTGGCCAGCCGAGACCTTCGGCGGCCTCCACGGCCTGGTCAGCAGTTTCGAAGCCGACCGTTGGCATGACAGTGATTCCGTACCGTGCCAACAAAGCCGCGGCCGATCCGGCGTCGAGCTTCACCAGTTTCTCGCCGGTCACGGCGGCAAGTATTGAGTGCAGGGCCTCCCGGGTCCCGTCGACGTCGCAGGCTTCGGGCTCGACGAACAGCCCTTGGTCCCGATCGCGCCACTGGGCATAGCGGACGATCGCGGCCAGCGCGGCCACTGCGGCACCGGCATTGGAGAAGCATGGCAATGAAGGTTTGCCAGGCTCCCCCACGAGTCCTTCCACATGCACGGAGGGATCCAGGATGCCGGCAAACGCCGCCACGACAGGCTTGCCCGCTTCTGCTGCGCACTCCGCCAGGACCGCGGCGAGTGCATCCGGTGTCAGGCCTCGAGCCGGAAGCATCGCCGCCACGACTGCGTGGACGGCGTCGTCTGCAAGGCTTGCCTGCAGGCTGGCGCGCAGGGCCGGAAGCGCGACTGACATGCCGGCGTCGAGGTCCACGTCCGTCACGATCCGGTTCACATCCAGCCCCAAGGGACCGGCGCTGTCTGCCACAACATTGCCCAGCGCCACCGAGTTCGAGTACACCGCCACGCCCGGGCCTGCAGGCAGTGCCTGCGTGGACACGATCTGCGCGATGTCCATGAGCTGCTCGATGGTTTCCACGCGGATAACGCCGGATTGGCGCATCATGGCATCCACCGCGGCAGACGGCGCCTGGGTGGTGCGCACCTCGTGGCCAGGGGGCAAGCGCAGGCCAGTGACATCGGACTTTGCAACGATCACCGGCTTGCTTCGCGACAGCCTTCGGGCCAGGCGCGAGAATTTTCGGGGATTTCCGATCGATTCAAGGTAGAGGCCCACGGCGGAGGTATCCGCGTCGTCCTCCCAGTACTGCATGGCATCGTTGCCCGAGACATCGGCGCGGTTACCGGCAGAAAGGAACGAAGAGAGGCCCAATCGGCGTCGGCTCGCTGCCGCGTATACCGCTACACCAACAGCCGCGGATTGGCTGAACAGTCCCAGTCCGCCGCGGACCGGCATGCTCGGAGCCATGGAAGCGTTCAGGGAGACCGCGGGATGGGTATTGAGGATGCCCAGCGACTCCGGGCCAATGACGCGCATGCCGTTTGCCCTGGCGCGCCGCACCAGTTCGTGTTGCCGCGCCAGTCCACGCTCACCGTCGTCGGCGAAACCGGCGGTGGCCACCACAATGCCCTTGACTCCGGCGGCAGCGCAGTCGTCCACCACCTTGGAAACTTCCTCATAGGGCACGGCGACAATGGCGAGTTGGACGGGACCGGGAATCTCCGACAACCGCGCAAAAGAAATCATCCCGGCCAGTTCGAACGCCTCGGGATTCACGGCATAGACAGGCCCCTGGAAGCCGCCTTCGATGATGTGCTCGAGCAGTTGGTAGCCAACCGTTCCCCACTTGCGGCTCGCCCCAATGACGGCGACGGACGACGGCGCCAGCAAGTCGCGCACGCTGCGCGCCTCTGCGCGGTGCTCCCGGGATTCCATCACGGCACGGGATTTTTCCGTGGGGTCGATATTGAACTCGACGCTCACCACGCCGTCGTCGAACTGGCGTTTGAGATCGTACCCGGCGTCCGCGAATACCATGAGCATTTTCCGGTTTTCCGGCAGGACCTCAGCGGTGAAGCGCCGGATTCCGTTCTCCCTTGCGGCGACCGCCAGGTGTTCAAGCAGGATCGAACCGATGCCCCTGCCCTGTTGGGCATCGGAGATATTGAAGGCGACCTCGGCTTCTGCGGGATCATCGAGGCGGTCGTAGCGGCCGACACCCATGATTTCGCCGCCAATGGTTATGACGAAGGCCACGCGATTGATATGGTCCACTTCCGTGAACCGCCGGACTTCCTTACCGGAAAGCTTCGGTTTGAAAGAGAAGAACCGCATGTAGATGGAGGCCTGCGACTGGCCCGCATGGAAGGCCTGAAGGGCATCCGCGTCTTGTGGCCGGATGGGGCGGAGGTGGGCTGTTCCGCCGTCGCGCAGGACGACATCGGCCTCCCAATATTCCGGATAAATGCCGACGTCGGGCTGATCCACCATAGGCTTAGCCTAGCTAAAACATCCGCAGTACAACTTTCAAGGATCCACCGACCCCATGGCCCGCAGCCAAACTCCCGCACGCAAAGGCGAACCGCTCGGCGATTTCACCGAGACGATCGTCGACATCGACGTCACTTCCGAGATGGAGGGCTCCTTCCTGGAGTACGCCTATTCGGTGATCTATTCGCGCGCCCTCCCGGACGCCCGTGATGGTTTGAAGCCTGTACAACGGCGCATTCTCTACATGATGGCTGACATGGGCTTGCGCCCGGACCGCGGCCACGTCAAGAGCGCGCGCGTAGTGGGCGAGGTCATGGGAAAGCTCCACCCCCACGGTGACACCGCCATCTATGACGCCATGGTCCGGATGGCCCAGGACTTTTCCCTGCGCCTGCCACTGATCGATGGCCACGGCAACTTCGGCTCGCTCGACGACGGCCCTGCAGCTCCGCGTTACACCGAGGCCCGCTTGGCGGCGGCAGCTTTGACCATGACCGACCACCTCGATGAAGATGTGGTGGATTTCGTCCCGAACTACGACAACCAGTTGATGCAGCCGGAGGTCCTGCCGGCCGCTTTTCCGAACCTGCTGGTCAACGGCACCACGGGTATCGCGGTTGGCATGGCCACGAACATGGCACCGCACAACCTTGTTGAGGTCATCGCTGCAGCACGGCACTTGATCGCCAACCCGGACGCCACGCTTGAGGACATCATGAGGTTCGTCCCCGGACCGGATCTCCCCACGGGGGGCCGGATTGTGGGCTTGGACGGAATCCGTGATGCCTACGCCACCGGCCGTGGCTCGTTCAAAACACGCGCCAAGGTTGAAGTGGAGCAGCTCTCTGCCCGCCGCACCGGCTTGGTGGTGACCGAACTCCCCTACATGGTGGGTCCGGAAAAGGTCATCGAGAAGATCAAGGACGCCGTCAACGCCAAGAAGCTGACCGGCATCAGCGACGTCGTGGACCTGACCGACCGCAACCATGGCCTACGCCTGGTGATCGAGCTGAAGAACGGCTTCAACCCCAACGCCGTGCTCCAGCAGCTGTACCGCTATTCGCCCATGGAAGATTCGTTCGGCATCAACAACGTCACGCTGGTGGATGGACAGCCGCAGACGCTGGGCCTGCTGCAGCTGCTCCAGGTGTACGTGGGCCACCGCCTGAACGTGGTTCGTCGTCGTACTGCGTACCGCCTCGGCAAGAAGAAAGACCGCCTCCACTTGGTGGAGGGCCTGCTCATCGCGATCGTGGACATCGACGAAGTCATCCAGATCATCCGGTCCTCCGATGAAGCCGCTGCTGCCCGCGAACGGCTCATGTCCATCTATGACCTCACTGAGATCCAGGCCAACTACATCCTGGAACTGCGGTTGCGGCAGCTCACCAAGTACTCACGCCTTGAGCTGGAGAAAGAGCAGGACGAACTCCGTCGCGAAATCGAGGCACTTGAGGCCATCCTGGGATCCGATGAACTGCTCCGGGATCTGGTGTCCGGCGAACTGGCCGAGATCGCCGAAAAGTACGGCACGCCACGCCGGACGGTACTGCTGGAGTCCGAGGCCGTCTCTCCCACCGTTGCTGCCGCACTCGCAGCGGCTGCTCCGGGCCCCAAGGGCAAGACCGCAGCCCTCCCGCTGGAAATCCCGGACGATCCCTGCTGGGCCTTGCTCAGCGCCTCAGGGCAGATTGCCCGGACGTCCAACCAGGAGCCTCTCGCCGAGGCAGGTCCGCGAACCAAGCATGATGTCTTCCGCTCGGTGGTGAAAACCACCGCGCGCGGCGAAATCGGGGCGGTCACGTCTTCGGGTCGAATGCTGCGTCTGCAGGTGATGGACATGCCGACGTTGCCCCCGGTATCAGGGCTTCCCAATCTGGCCGGTGGCGTGCCTGCCAAGGACTTCATCACCCTGCTCAAGGGTGAGGCGTTGATAGCTTTTGTTCCGCTGGATGTGATTCTGGCCGTCGGCACAGTCCAAGGCATCGTCAAACGGGTTCAGCCGGACTATCCGCTGAACCGCGAAGACTGGGAAATCATCGCGCTCAAGGACAAAGACTCTGTGCTGGCCGTGGAGCCCGCGCAGGAGGACGACGTCGACATCGTCTTCCTGACCAAGCAGGCACAGTTGCTCCGGTTCAGTGCGTCCAACGTCCGCCCGCAGGGCCGTACGGCAGGCGGGATGGCCGGTATCAAGCTTGCGGCCGGAGACGAAGTCATCCACTTCGGCACCGTGCGCGCGGACGATCCCGCCGCCGTCGTCGTGACCATCGCCGGAACCATGGGTGCCCTGCCTGGCACAGCGCCCGGAACCGCGAAAGTGACTGCCTTTGAGGAGTATCCGGCCAAGGGCCGGGCCACCGGAGGCGTCCGGGCGCACCGCTTCCTCAAGGGAGAAGACACGCTGCTGTTGGCGTGGGCAGGACATGGTCCAGCGAAAGCGTCGTCAGCCGCGGGCGTTGCACGCGCCCTCCCGCACGAGCACGGCCGCAGGGACGGTTCCGGTGTGCCGCTGTCGCAGCCGGTGGAAGCGATTGGCGCCAGCATGACGTGGGCTGAACCGGCCGCAGTCGACGCTGCAGAGTAGGACATCACAGGAGGGCCGGCGGTTGGAAACCGCCGGCCCTCCTGTTGCCATGGCACTCCTGGGGCCACTTTCCGGCATGGGCTAGCCGGTTTGGTTGAGGCTCAGAATGTTTCCCTCAGTGTCGAGGAACCATGCTGCGGCGGTTCCGTCGGGCATCGTTGCGATCCCGTTCTCGGTCTTCAGCCCGGGGAAATCGTAGTCCTCAAACACAACTCCCTTGTCGCGCAATTCCGCAACTGACGCAGCGATGTCGCTGACCATCCAGCCCATCTGCGTGTTCTTTGCAGTGCCCGCGTTGGGTGTCTGGTACAGGAAGAAACCTGTGCCATCCCCACACTTGTACTGGAGGTTGTCGTCCGCATCCGGATTATCAGGTTCGAGCCCGAGCTTTTCGCTGTAGAACGCGCGGGCCCGGCCTATATCCTGTGCCGGTAGGACGGCACCCACTTGCTGATCCTTTAGCATGTTTTTCTCTTTCCGGCTCTCCCCCCGGAACGAACTTTACTCCTGGACGATCAGGAAGTAATCGGGAAACGGCGGCCTATTTCCCGCACCGGCCGCTGTTCGCTTCCGTGACGCCTTAGACTGGCCGCATGCCGATCATCCCTGACGAAAAAGACTGGACCTGGGTGCTGTCCAGACCGTGCCCCGAATGCGGTTTTGACGCTTCAACGGTGACCCCTTCCACGGTGCCCGGCACCGTGGTGAATATGCTTCCGCGATGGCGTGCCGTTCTTCGTCGCGAGGACGTCGCTGTTCGTCCCAACGAGCACACGTGGTCTGCCCTGGAGTACGCCTGCCACGTCCGGGACGTCTTCAGCCTTTTCGACCAACGGCTAAACCTCATGTTGAGCGAGGACGACGCCGCCTTCGCGAACTGGGACCAGGACCAGGCTGCGATCGACGCCGACTACGGCTCACAGGATCCACGCACCGTGGCTGACGAAGTAGTGGCCGAAGGTGAGCAGATTGCAGAGTCCTTTGCCCGCGTGGTGGAGGATGACTGGCAGCGGACGGGCAAGCGAAGCAACGGTTCAGTCTTCACCGTCCTGACGTTCGCGCAGTATTTCCTGCACGACGTCGTCCATCACCTGCACGATGTGGATGGTTAGAGAAGCTTCTCCCACGTCATGCTGCGGTTTACGGGCTGGTAGCCCATCCCCAGGTACAACGCCAAAGCGCCGGTGGGGTTGGCCGAATCCACGTCGAGCGAGGCAATGTCCATACCCGCGTCCTTGAACCGTCGCATCGCGTCGGCGAGCAATGCTTGGGCGATGCTGCGTCCGCGGAAGGCCCTCCGGACACCCAACAGCTCCGTGTAACCCTCTTTGAAACCCCTGGCTGCGGCGGAATCGGGATCGTAGCTTGCCAGTTGGTAGCCCGCCACTTCGCCTGTTGCCCGGTCAATCGCCACGGCGCTCCAGTCGTGCCTCGCTGAGGGTTCCTCCATGGTGAACCTCCATGCTTCCCTGTCACGCGGTTCGCTCCCCCAGTGATCCCTGAAGGCGTCATTGTGGGCCAGACGAACGGCCTCGTGAAGCGTCGGATCAAGGGGTTTCAGTTCCAAGCCGGGTTCGAGTACGATCTCCGGCGCAGGAACTGTCAGAGGCCGATGCATTTCGTTGAACCAACGCACCGTTTGGTAGCCGTGCGCCTCAAAGAGCGCTGCCTGATGGTGGTGCTGCTCTTCGGTCAGGATCCGCAGACGGGGTGGCGACGTTGTGTGTCCGGCGGCGGTATCGGCATGGAACCGCGCCCGCGCGCTCTCCTCCTGCCACGCCAGCACTGCCGTTCCGATGCCTTTGCGTTGCCAGTCGGGATCCACACACCCCATGCCGGTGGCTTTGTCTCCCGCGGGGTTCTTGACGATCCGCCCGTAGGCGCGTGCCACGCCGTCGGAGTCGATGCCCAACAGCGTGCTCGTCCGGGGATCGTTCTTGGTGGACTCCAGGACGTGGACAAGGTCACCGCGCTTCTCGAACCAGACGGGATGTTCGACGGCGGCAGTCCGGGCGATCAGCCCGGCCCAGTTGTCGAGGTCCCCGGTGGTGGCGGCTCGCCACGTCAGTCCTGTAGCTGTGACATCGGGCAGGGCACGGGGTTGCGGTTCGGCGTCGAAAGGCATGCCAACAGGTTACTGAGGAGTAGCCCGCGTCACCAGTTCCGACGCGCCGACGGTCTGGACACCCGACTCTGACCGCGATGCGGCGGCGCTTGCGGCATAACCAAGGTCGAGTCGGGCATCGCCGGGATCGATGTCCTGGGGATTGTGGGTCACCAGGACCACTGTCACATCCTTGAGCCCTCCCCTAAGCGTCGACATCATCTCCCTGGCCGAGGCCGCGTCCAAGTGCGCGGTTGGTTCATCAAGCAGGAGCACGCTGGCACCGGTCAGGAGCGTGCGGGCCATGGCGAGTCGTTGCCGTTCGCCACCACTGAGAAACGCTCCAGCCGGGCCGATCCTGGAGTCAAGCCCATCTGGCATGGCCGCTACCAGCTGGTCGAGCCCCACGTCGGCCAGGGCCTTGTGCATCGCCGGTTCATCGGGCTTGTTCCCGGCCGGCCGTGCCAGCAGCAGATTGCCGCGGATCGTAGAGTCGAAGAGATGGGCCTCCTGTGGACACCAAGCAGCGGTGCCGGTGAGCCGCACAGCGCCCTTGGTCACAGGAAGGAACCCCAGAAGCACAGAGAGGAGCGTGGATTTTCCGGCACCGGAAGGTCCCGTGACGGCGAGCCAGCGGCCGGGCGTGGCCTCCGCGGAGACTCCTTCGAACACGGAGGGGCCGCCCGGCCACGCAGCGGCGATACCTTGGATCTCCAGCCCCGGCAGTCCTTGACGTTCGGGCCATTGCTGCGTCCCGCCGTCGTTATCTGTGTCCTTGTCCGTCACCGCGGCCTTGCCCAAGGCGCCGGAAGCGCCAACCCTCCCCAAAACGGCTGCGAGCGCCGGGCATTGGCGTACCGCAGACACCACAGCGCCATAAGGCTCCACGAGCGCGAGTTGCATCAAGACGATGACCGCCACCAGGGCGGGCGCTGCGGATCCGTCGTCGACCTGCCCGGCCCCCAGAATTCCTGCCAGCAGCGCAGCAAGCGAACAGCCACCAACCGTCAGGGCCTGGCCGAGGCCTTCAGCCCAAGCCGAGCGTTGGGCGGCGAGGGTCGCAGCGCGGTCCTTTGCGCGAAGGGTCGCGAGAACTGGAGCCGCCACACCGTTCGCGCTCAGCTCGGCGCGGGCGTCAAGGGCGGATGCAACGTCCCGCAGGACCACTGATCGCAGCTCTTGTTCGGCCTTCGCCGCATTGCGGTCGGCGGTAACTGCCACCAGCGGGGCAACGACGAGGCCCAGCACTGCGGCCGCGACCACCCCGGGCACCGCGGCCGGGAGGACAACCGCCGTGGCAATGAGGGCAGCTCCCGCGACACCCACTGCGGTCAGTGGCGGCAGGACCACGCGAGGCAACAGGTCGCGGAGTGTGTCGACGTCGTCCACGATTGTCCCCAGGACGTTGCCGCCCTGCAGGAGGCGCCGGAGGGACAGCGCGCGACGGCTCAGCGTCGACCACAACGAGCCACGAAGTCTGGTCATGGCGGCAAAGACGGCGTCGTGGGTCAGGAGCCGCTCACAGTATCGGAGCACGGCCCGGCCGATGCCAAAGAAGCGTACGCCTACGATCGCACCGAGCAGGTACAGGATGGGTGGCTGTTCGCTGGCCCTGATGATGAGCCAGCCGGACAGGCCGGAAAGAGCGACTGCGAACAATGCGGCCAGAACTCCCACCACGGCTGCGGCACCGAACTTTCCGCGGACAGGTTTAAGGACAGCGGCGAGGCCGCGAAGGGTTTGTCCTGTTGGCACGCTTTCCAGCGAAGGAGGGCCCGCAAGGGTGGTGCCAGGGTAAACGTCAGCCGTTGATACGTTAGTAACGCTGTGCGCCGGAGGGCTGGTTGCTGCGCCGCTGAGGTGGCCTCCATGGCACGGGCTGCCGATGGGCACTATACGGTCTGCGAGCGCCCGGGTGTCGGCGTCGTGGGCTACCAGGATCACCGTGGCCGTGCCACGCAAGGATTCAATGGCCGAACGGACAGCTGCAGCGGAGGCCTGGTCCAAGTGGGCCGTCGGCTCGTCCAGCAGCAAGAGTGAGGCTCCTGACTCCAGACGGGCGAGTCCCCTGGCAAGGGCTACGCGGCGCAGTTCTCCGGGGCTCAACTCCGCCGGGTGTTTCTGTGCAAGGTGCACCGCTGAAGCCCGGCGAAGGACGTTGGCAACGGTTTCGCCAGTGCTCTCCTCGCTGCCGCCGAGGTAGAGCTCGATCTCCTCTTGCACTGTTCCGGCAACCATGGCGGGGTGTTGCGGTACCCATGCTACGGATTCTGCGTTAACGCCTGTCACGCTGCCCGTAACGGTCGCGTCTGGCCCTTCACCGAGGAGTCCTGCAAGAACGCGAAGGACTGTGCTCTTGCCGGCACCACTGTTGCCGTCAAGGGCCGTGACGGTTCCTGCCGGCGCGGTGAAGTGGAGGGGCCCGACGGCGGCTGCCGCCCTGCCGGTGTAGGTCACCGACAGGCCGGTCACCACGATGTCAGTGGGTCCGGGTTCCCGTGCCTGCTCACGGGAGCCAGGGCCACGGTCTGCTGCTGCAGGGGACGCAGCTGTCAGTCTCGCCTGTTCAGGTGCAGCCAGCACCTCGTTGGTGGTTTCCAGGGCTGCCCGGCCGTCGTCGCTGGCGTGGTGGGCGGTGCCGAGCTCACGCAGCGGCAGGTAGCAGTCAGGGGCGAGGATCAGTGCCAGCAACCCCGCTTCCAGGCCCATGTCCCCCGCCACCAGACGCACGCCGATGAACACCGCCACGACGGCCACGGAGATCGTGGCGATAAGTTCCAGCGCCAGGGCAGACAGAAAAGCCGTGCGAAGCGTGCCCATGGTGCGGCTGCGGTACTGCTCGGATATGTCTTCCAAGGCGGCACGCTGATCGCTCGCACGTCCCAGTCCCACCAGCACGGGGAGCCCCTTGGCCAGTTCCAGGAGGTGCCCGGACAGCCTGCGCAGGGTGGTCTGGGCGTCTTTCACGGTGTCTTCGGTGTGCCGGCCAATGAGCACCATGAACAGTGGCACCAAGGGAACGGTCAGGACAATCACCACGGCGCTGACCCAGTCCGCGAACAGGATACGCGCGCCGATCAACAGCGGGACAGTGGCACAATTGACCAGCGCCGGCAGGTACAGCGTGTAGTAGTCGTCCAACGCGTCCAGGCCCCGCGTCGCAAGGATCGCCAGACCGCCCTCGCTCATCCCTTTGACGTGAGAGGCGCCTCCGTCAGCCAGTGACCGGTGCAGCAGCCGTGCGCGCAGCTCTTCCTTGACCCCTAAGGCAGCGCGTCGGGATGCTGTCCCTTGGCCCCACACCGTCAGGGAGCGCAGCACGGCGCCCACCGCACCCCAAACCAGTCCACTGCCCCAGTCTGCGTCACCCGCAGCCAAGCCGGCCAGCATCGTGGCCACCGCCTGCCCCATCAGCACCAGCGAAAGTGCCTTGAGTGCTGACAGGAGACCGAGGACGTAAAGCGCGGAACGCGTGGCCGGGCCGGCAGGGAACACGGGTTTCATGGAGTAGCTAGGCTCCCGGGGTTAGTGGCGGGTTGTTGGACGGTCCGTTGTCCTTGCCAACCAGGACCTTGGCGGCGATGGCTGGAAGGAACCCGTGGGCAGGCGGAATGTGAGCGGCACTGACCCTGCGCCGGAAGACCCAGTAGGTCCATGCCTGGTACGCGATCACCAGCGGCAGGCCCACCGAAGCAACGATGCTCATCAAGCCCAGCGTGTAATCGGAGGAGGAGGCGTTGGAGATCGTCAGGTTGAACGAAGGGTCCAGGGTAGACGGAATAACTACCGGGAATGCCGCACCGAAGATGGCCGCGGTAGCGCAAACCACGAAGCCGCCCAGGGCGCCAAACGCACGGCCCTCCGCGCCCGTCCTGGCCAACTGCCATGCCAGGGCCACTGCTGCGACACCTGCGGCCACCAGCACCCACGTCCAGGGTTTTCCGCTGAGGAACTGTACAGACACCATCCAGCCGAGCATCGGCAGGACGGCTACGGGCAGGAGACGCACGAACCAGCGCCGCGCCCGGTGCCGCACATCGCCGTCGGTCTTCAAGGCCAGGAAGGCAAGGGCATGGACCAACGCGAAAGCGACTACGCCGAAGCCACCCAGCAGGGCGTAACCGCTGAACCATGAGAACGGTCCGCCACTGCGGTCGCCGTTGGCATCAAGCGGCAGGCCCGTAGTGGTGAGGGCCAAAGCCGCACCGATGCCGAACGCGGCTACAAAAGAACCGATGGCGATGGCCCAGTCCCAGCCGTTGCGCCAGCGCTCCGTGTCAACCTTGCCCCGATACTCAAAAGCTACTGCCCGGAAGATCAGGGCCACCAAGACCAGCAGCAGCGGGAGGTAGAGCGCCGAAAACAAGGACGCGTACCAGAGCGGGAAGGCCGCGAAGGTGGCACCGGCAGCGGTGAGCAGCCAGACTTCATTGCCGTCCCACACGGGCCCAATGGTGTTCAGCAGTACGCGCCGGTCCGTGTTGTCCCGTGCGAACAGCTTCATGAGCATGCCGACTCCAAGGTCGAACCCCTCAAGGAAGAGGTACCCGGTCCACAGCACGGCGATGGCCACGAACCAGATGGTTGGCAATAGTTCCATTTTCGGTTCCCCTGCTTCTAATAGGTTCTAGTAGGCGAAGGCCAGGACGTCGTCGCCGGATTTGTCCGGTCCTGGCGTGCCGTCGTCGTTCTTGCCGTTTTTGTCATGCTTTTTGCCGTGGGAAAGCTCAGGCATGGCCGATGCGACGCCACCCCGGATGTACTTGACCAGCAGTTTGACTTCCACCACCAGCAGCAGTGCGTAGATGGCTGTCAGGACCACCAGCGAGGTCATGAGCTCACCGGCACTCACCCCTGGTGACACGGCCGCCGCAGTGAACATGAAGACCTGGTCGACGCCGTTCATGTCGGGGTTGGGGGCCACAACGAACGGCTGACGGCCCATCTCGGTGAAGATCCACCCGGCCGCATTCGCACCGAAGGGCGCAAGGATTCCAAAGACCGCCAAGCGCATGAGCCACTTGGACTCCGGAACAACGCCCTTGCGGGTGACCCAAAGGGCCAGGAGCGCGGCGAAGGCTGCGATGCCGCCAAAACCGATCATCATGCGGAAGCCCCAGTAGGTCACTTCCATGACGGGAACGTACTGGATTTCCTGGCCGGCGCGGTCGCCATAGAGGGGGTTGTCAGGGAGGTGCGTGCCGTACTTTTCCTTGTATTCGCCGAGGAGGCTGTTCACGCCTTTTACCTCGGTGGTGAAATCGCCCTTCGCGAGGAACGACAGGATTCCGGGCACTTCGATGACGGCGACGATGTCATCACAGTTCTTGGCGCCCAGGTTGCCAACGCTAAGCACTGAGAAGCCTGTGCCGTCATGGCAGGCGGCTTCCGCGGCGGCCATCTTCATGGGCTGTTGTTCGAACATCAGCTTGCCTTGCAGGTCACCGGTGAGTGCCGTTCCGGCAAAGGAAATCATCGCCACGACGGCACCGATGCGCAGGGACCGGATCCACACCTTGTAGTCGGCTTTGTCGCGGCCGGGAATCGCTGCCTCGCCCGGAACCATACGGCCATCCTTGCCGACGACGTCGATTCCATCGTGCCGGCGGCGCCACAGGTGGTACCACGCGATGCCCAGGAGGAACGCGCCAGCAACTCCCAGTGCGCCAAAGAGGGTGTGGGGCACGGCCACAAGGGCAGTGTTGTTGGTAAAGACGGCCCAGGCGTCAGTCATCACCGGGCGGCCATCAACCATTTCGACGCCCACAGGGTGCTGCATCCAGGAGTTGGCCACAATGATGAAGTAGGCCGAGAACACGGAGCCGATCACGGCGATCCACAGACAGGCCAAGTGGACTCCGCGCTTGAGTTGCTTCCAGCCGAAAATCCAGAGACCCAAGAACGTGGACTCCACGAAGAACGCCAGCAACGCTTCGAGTGCCAGCGGCGCGCCGAAAACATCGCCCACGAACCGGCTGTACTCGCTCCATGCCATTCCGAACTGGAACTCCTGCACGATGCCGGTAGCCACGCCCATGATGAAGTTGATGAGGAACAGTTTTCCCCAGAACTTGGTCATGCGGAGGTACTCGGGCTTTCCCGTGCGATACCAGATCGTTTGGATGACTGCCACCACCAGGCCCAAGCCAATAGTGAGCGGCACCATCATGAAGTGGTAGACCGTGGTGATTCCAAATTGCCAGCGTGCGATTTCCAGGGCGTCCATGGCTGTCCTTTGTCCGGCGGACCGAATGCGGCGTAACTTTTTTTCTACGTCACGTAGAAAACTACTCTTCTACACAGTGTAGAACAAAACGGCAGATACCTTTCCCCATTCTTCAAGTGGCGTTACACACCCGCAAGGCCCAACCGCGGCTACGGCGCGCCGAGAGTTCTACTTCACGTAGAATGGAGGACCGAAAAGCGGTAGATTGATGATGGAATATTGGATCGTCGCCCCCGACCGGCACTAACACCCGGCGGGAGCGGAAGGTAGGGACGTATCAATGGCAAGTCTTGGGGAACTGGAACGGGCAGTGATGGATCTGCTCTGGGCAGGCCAGGAGGCTGCAACTGCCAACACACTGCGTGATTTGCTGGCGCAGGATTCCCAGGCCGGCGACGGCACAGCCGGACACCAGGGCAAGGATCTGGCCGTCACCACGGTACTGACAGTCCTGTCGCGCCTGGAGAAGAAGGGGCTGGTGGAACGCGAACGCGGAACCCGCCCGCACCGCTACCAGGCCGTCTCGAGCCGCGCGGACCACACTGCCGAGCTCATGCATGAGGTATTGGGATCAGCTCCCGACCGCGAAGCCGTCTTGGCCCGCTTCATCGGTTCTGTCACGGAAAGCGAAGCCGCAACACTGCGCAAACTGCTCGGCTACAATTAGCCACTATGTTCTGGACCTCATACTTCCTGGCGGTCCTTGCATTGATACTGGCTTGGCCGGTACCCGTCCTTCTGTCCCGAGCCCAATGGCCCGCGCGCTCGCCCTTCACCGCCATGGTGCTGTGGCAGGCGATCGCCCTCGCAGGTGGCTTGTCCATGATCGGCGCCATGCTCGTCTATGGCCTCGAACCGGTGGGCGACAACCTCATCGCCGGCCTCAAGGCCCTGGCAGGAATGGTACTCTACAACGAGCCGACCACCGCATTGGGCTTTTGGCACCTCTTCGCGCTCTCCGCTGCGGCGCTGCTGACAGCGCACCTCGTGTTTACCCTGCTCCTGACCTACGTCAAGATCGAACGGCAGCGTAGCCGCCACCGCGAATTGCTCGCCTTGCTCGCCTCACCCTCCGACGACGGCCCTGGCACGGTGGTGATCAATCACGAGTCCCCGGTGGCGTACTGCCTGCCCGGCGGCGCGCGATCAGTCACTGTCCTCTCGGACGGCCTCATGGAAGCCCTCGAACCAGACGAGCTCCGGGCAGTTCTGATCCACGAAAATGCTCACCTGTCGCAGCGCCATGACCTGTTGCTTTGGGCCTTCGCTGCATGGCGGCAGGCCCTGCCATGGTTCCCCACTACACGCCTGGCGCAAACCGCCGTCAACTCCCTTATCGAAATGCTGGCCGATGACGTCGCCCTCCGAACCGAGAGCAAGGGCACGCTGATCAAGGCCATCGCGATCGTTGCCAGCGGCTCGTCAAGTCCGGGACTCGGCGCAGCGGCGTCCAGCGTCTCAGCCCTCAGCGGGGCGGCACTCAGTGGGGCGGGTGCCGTCGTCGAGGCTAACACGGTCAGCGCAACCGGCGGCGCCGATTCACCGCGCACGACGGCGTCACGCGTCAGTCGGTTGCTCTCGCCGAAGCCGCCACTCACCAAGGCAATGCGGGTCCTCGTACTGGCGGCCTCCGCGTTGTTACTGGCGGTGCCCACTGCCCTGCTGATCGTTCCGGGACTGCTGGGCTGACGCTTCCCTAAAGCAGGGTCGCGTCGTAGACCTCGGCTGCGTACTCTTCGAGCACTTCTGCGCACCGCGCCAAGTGCTCCGCCGCCGCTTGAGCCTGGGCGAGGTGAAGGACGTCCCGCGACTTCAGCTCCCGGTACCAGCGACGCAAGCGCTCCAGGCTCTGCTCTTCTTCTTCGAGTTCGGCAAAAGTGAACTTTTTCCGCGAGATCTCCTTGGCAATTTCCTGCTCGAACTTGCCACAGTCCGCCATGAACTCGGCCCACTCCTCGGTCCTTGCTGCCACGAAGGCTTCTCGAAAAGTCACCGCACCGTCGCCGCGCGGCGAGGCATCCACCGCAGTCCACGCGCCGGATCCCCTGGCAACGAGCACCCGCGCTCGCTCCAAACCTTCCTCGAAGGCAGGGTGGGCCGGCACGATCCAAGTACCCGGAGAGAGGGGCACAGCACCAGTTCGGCGCAACTCGCGCCACACTGCAACACGGTGCCGGGAGGGCTGCGAGGGCACTTGGACCAAGACCAGGACCCACCCCAAATGCTCATCAATCACATCCATCAATGTAGCAGCTGTTACATTGATGGATGTGAACCACCCAGAGTCCCCCACGCCTCATGTCGACAAGCACCGTTGGCCGCTCTATGCCGCCGGCTTCACCACCGCCTTCGGCGCTCACGCAGTCGCAGCGGGCCTCGGAGCAGAAAGCTCGGATATTGGGTTGACCCTGCTGGGGCTCGGCGTCCTCTTGGCGCTCTATGACGTCGCGGAGGTCTTTCTCAAGCCGGTCTTCGGCGCACTGAGTGACCGGATCGGACCAAAGCCAGTGATCGTGAGTGGCCTGCTTGCGTTCGCTGCCGCCTCGTTGCTGGGACTCTGGGCTGAGCAGCCGCTCATGCTGGCCGCCGCGCGCTTGGGTCAAGGCATGGCTGCGTCAGCCTTCTCCCCCGCCTCCTCCGCAACCGTGGCGCGCATGTCAGGCAAAAACACCGGACGCTATTTTGGCCGCTACGGGTCGTGGAAAGGCCTCGGGTACGCGATCGGTCCGCTGCTGGGCGCGATTGCGATCATCGCCGGCGGCTTCGCTATCCTGTTTGCCGTGCTCGCCGTGCTCGGTTTGGTTGTGGCCGCGTGGGTTGCCATCTCCGTGCCACGGTTGGCCCCTCTCCCGCGGCCGCGGTACACACTGATGGACGTGTGGCGCCAAAGCACCCAACGCTCATTCCTGGGCCCCACCGTGGTGCTCGCCGCCAGCACGGGAGCCCTCGGAGCTGCCGTCGGGTTCCTTCCGGCGTTGGCCGCCAGGGAGAATGCAGGCACGTTGGGAAGCGTCGCCGTGGTGACCGTGCTGGCCCTCGCGTCCTCCCTGATTCAGCCGCAGATTGGCAGATTGCGTGATGCGGGAGCCATCTCCGACCGGCCCGGGATGGTGGCCGGTCTCCTGTCCATCGCAGTTGGCGCGCTCATGGCCGGTCTCGTCCCCGGCGTTGTAGCTGTCTATGCCTCGGCCGTGCTTATCGGCATGGGAATTGGCGTAGCCACACCCCTGGCGTTCGCCCATTTGGCCGATTCGACCCCTGCCGAGCGACTGGGACGGACCATGGGCTCCGCCGAGCTCGGACGTGAACTTGGCGATGCAGGCGGACCATTGCTGGTGGGTGGCGTCGCCGTTGCGGCCGGACTACCGTGGGGCCTCGGCGCCCTCGCCCTGGTGGTGGGGGCGGCGGCCTTCGCGGCGCCCTGGTCGATGCAACCCGTGGAGCGTCGCTAGGCGTCGATCCGTTCGCGGTCCAGCGTTGCGGCACCGGCGATGATGAACTCCTTGCGGGGGGCAACATCCGAACCCATGAGGAGGTCAAAGACTTCCTCGGCACGCTGGGCACTCTCGATGCCCACCTTGCGCAGGGTGCGGTGGCGGGGGTCCATGGTGGTTTCGGCGAGCTGTTGGGCATCCATTTCACCAAGGCCCTTGTAGCGCTGGATCGGTTCCTTGTAGCGCTTTCCTTCCTTGGCGAGGTTTGCCAAGAGAACGTGGAGCTCGGCCTCTGAGTAGGTATAGATCATCTCGTTGGCCTTCTGGCCAGGGTTGATGACCTCCACTCGATGCAATGGCGGTACTGCTGCGAAGACGCGCCCGGCTTCCACCATGGGCCGCATGTAACGGAAGAAGAGCGTTAGCAGCAATGTCCGGATATGGGCACCATCAACGTCGGCGTCGGTCATGAGGATGACCTTGCCGTACCGCGCAGCATCGATGTCAAAGCTTCGTCCGGAACCGGCACCGACCACCTGGATGAGAGCAGCGCACTCGGCATTGGATAGCATGTCCCCCACCGAGGCCTTCTGGACATTCAGGATCTTGCCGCGAATCGGCAGCAGAGCCTGGAAATCGGAGGAGCGGGCCAACTTGGCAGTACCCAACGCCGAGTCACCTTCAACGATGAAGAGTTCGGACCGTGCGACGTCATCGGTGCGGCAATCGGCAAGCTTGGTAGGCATCGAGGATGTCTCCAACGCGTTCTTTCGGCGCTGCGTTTCCTTGTGCACGCGTGCCGAAATGCGCGACTTCATCTCGCTGACGATCTTTTCCAGCAAGAGCGCAGACTGGGCTTTGTCGTTCCGGTTGGCCGAACTCAGCCGGTCGGTGATTTCCTTCTCCACCACTTTGGCAACAATGGCGCGGACGGCCGATGTGCCCAGAATTTCCTTGGTCTGGCCTTCAAACTGCGGTTCCGCGAGACGTACCGTCAGGACCGCGGTCAGGCCGGCCAGGACGTCGTCCTTCTCGATCTTGTCATTGCCCGCTTTGAGCTTGCGCGCATTCGTTTCCACGGCCTTGCGGAAGGTCTTCAGCAAAGCAGCCTCGAAGCCGGACTGGTGCGTGCCGCCCTTGGGCGTAGCAATGATGTTGACGAAGCTTCGCATGGTGGTTTCGTAGCCGATTCCCCAGCGCAGGGCGATGTCCACCTCGCAGTCGCGTTCGACTTCAGCAATCTTGCTGTGCCCGTTTTCGTCCAGTACTGGAACGGTCTCCTTGAACTTCCCCGAGCCGTGGAGCCTCCACACGTCCGTTACTCCGGAATCGGCAGCGAGGAATTCGACGAACTCCGAAATGCCGCCGTCGTGGTGGAAAACCTCTTCGTGAGAGCCGTTCTCGCCCGGGGTGCCGGCGAGCCTGCGGTCATCGCGCACCGTGATCTTCAGGCCAGGGACAAGGAAGGAGGTCTGACGGGCCCGGGCAGCCAGGTCATCGTAGGAGAATTTGGCGTCAGGGGTGAAGATCTGGCGGTCCGCCCAGTAGCGGACACGGGTACCTGTCACTCCCCTTTTGGCCTTGCCGACAACGTCCAATACGGAGTCTTCAACGAAGGGCTCAAACGTGGCGTTGGGTCCCGGCTTCGCTCCGGCATCCACGAAGCGGCCGGGCTCCCCACGGCGGAATGACATCTGATACGTCTTGCTGCCACGGTCGACCTGGACATCCAGGCGGCTGGACAAGGCATTGACCACGGAGGCACCCACGCCATGGAGGCCGCCTGACGCCGTGTATGAACCGCCGCCGAACTTGCCGCCAGCGTGGAGCTTGGTGAAGACGACCTCGACGCCGGAGAGCCCGGTCTTCGGCTCGACGTCCACGGGGATACCACGGCCGTCGTCGTGAATTTCAACGGAATTGTCCGCGTGCAGGATGACCTTGATGTCATGCCCGAACCCGGCCAGGGCCTCATCCACGGCGTTGTCGATGATTTCCCACAGGCAATGCATCAGACCCCGGGAGTCGGTGGAACCGATGTACATGCCCGGGCGCTTGCGTACGGCTTCCAGCCCTTCAAGGACAGACAGGTGCCGGGCGTTGTATTCAGAACTCGGTGCCACTCGCGGTGCGCTCCTTCGGGGTATATCTCAAGGGTGTTTCCAGCAGTGTTCGGCTGTGCCATTTCCGTGGCGAATTCAAGGCAAACACTGCCCATACTAGGCTAGCGGCAGTACCCTGCCCGCGCCGGTTGCCACTCCAAGGCGCGGGTTTCCGGCGACGTTACGTTACGCACATGTGATACGCGGACAGCGAAAGTGATCCATCCTTGCCATGGTTCTGCTCCGAATACTGGTTATATGGATGTACAGAACTACTAAGGAGGCCGACATGACAACAGCAGTTGCAGACCGCACGCTCAACGCAGCTGACCGGTGCGATCGTTGCGGGGCTCAGGCGTATGTGCGCGTTGTACTCGAAACCTCCGGCGGTGAGCTGCTCTTCTGCGGCCACCACGCACGTGCAGTTGAGGCCACGCTCCGGCCGCTGACCTCCGACTGGCACGATGAGACCGAGCGCCTCAACGAGAAGGCACCCGTCCCTGTCGACTAGTCAGGACGGCCGCCCAAGACTGGGCACCACCACTTCGAGCAGCCAACAGGGCCCCTCCCACCGGGAGGGGCCCTGTTGCGTTTGCCGCCGAGCCTTACGCACGGCGCACCGGCGCAAACCCAGCACGGCGCAAACGCAGAACGGCCCAGCCGGATCATCCGACGGGGCCGTTCTCCGCCGTACGGGGAAATCGCCGTGCAGGAAATCCTAGTCCAGGTAGTCCCGCAGAACCTGTGAGCGGGACGGGTGCCGCAACTTGGACATGGTCTTGGATTCGATCTGGCGGATGCGCTCACGCGTCACACCGTAGACCTTGCCGATTTCGTCTAAAGTCTTCGGCTGTCCATCGGTCAAACCGAAGCGCATGGCCACCACTCCCGCCTCGCGTTCGGACAAGGTGTCCAGAACGGAGTGCAGCTGCTCCTGCAGGAGCGTGAAGCTCACGGCGTCAGCCGGAACTACGGCTTCGGAGTCCTCGATCAGGTCACCGAACTCGGAGTCTCCGTCTTCACCAAGAGGTGTGTGCAGAGAGATGGGCTCGCGGCCATACTTCTGGACCTCGACAACCTTTTCAGGCGTCATGTCCAGTTCCAGGGCCAGCTCTTCCGGCGTAGGTTCACGGCCAAGGTCCTGCAGCATCTGCCGCTGGACGCGGGCCAGCTTGTTGATGACTTCAACCATGTGCACGGGAATACGGATGGTACGGGCTTGGTCGGCCATGGCGCGCGTGATGGCCTGACGGATCCACCACGTGGCGTAGGTGGAGAACTTGAAGCCCTTGGTGTAGTCGAACTTCTCCACCGCGCGGATCAAGCCGAGGTTGCCTTCCTGGATGAGGTCCAGGAAGAGCATGCCACGGCCGGTGTAGCGCTTGGCCAAAGAAACGACGAGTCGCAGGTTTGCTTCCAGCAGGTGGTTCTTGGCCCGCTTGCCGTCGTGGATAACGAATTCAAGTTCGCGCTTGAGCTTCGGATCCATGGAACCGTCGTCAGCGTTGATCTTTTCTTCAGCGAAGAGGCCGGCCTCGATCCGAAGGGCGAGGTCAACTTCCTGCTCGGCATTCAGCAGGGCAACCTTGCCGATCTGCTTCAGGTAGTCCTTGACGGGGTCCGCGGTGGCACCGGCCGACATGACCTGCTGGACGGGGGCGTCGTCATCATCGGCGTCCGAGTAGACAAACCCTGAACCTGTGGTTGCGGGCTTGTCCTTGGCTGCGACCGCGCCTTCCTCGGTGTCGTCGTCGCTGACTTCGACTTCCTCAGCAGCTGCGGGGTCGAAGTCTTCGTCTTCGACATCCGCTTCATCGGTGTCATCAGTGGACGCGTTCGCGGCTTCGGCCGCGGCCTTTGCGCCGGGCTTGGGTCCGCGCTTCTTCGGTGCCGGCTTATCAGAGTCACCCTCTGAAGCCTTGCCGGCAGCACGTGTCGCCGCACGCTTTGCCGATGTGGCCGCCTTCTTTTCTTCGGCGGACAGTTCGGCCTGGGCGGCGGGTTCCTTCTCGACGGAAGACGGAGTCACAGAAAACCTTTCTAGCGGCGGTCTGTGGAATCACCATGCGGGCAACACCACTATGACCCTGTCAAGTCCGCGATCAATTTCAAATGCGATCGCCGCCCGCAGAGTCACTATGTAGAACTCCCGACGCCGCTGTAATGTTCCCGATTTCCGGGGCATTGCAGGCATTCAAACGCGGACCCAACCGGGTCTCGGCATCCATTGTCTCACGGTTTTCCGATTCACACGCCTGTTCAAGTGCAAAGCTACGCAATCCACCCTTGTAGCTATGTGATCAACCCCTTGGGTCCACGCCAGGCGGACTCCGGCCTCCGCGCCCACCCACAGAGTTTGCCCTGGCCCATGACGTCGATCAGTAGCTCGGCCAGGCGATACCCCGGAAGTGCCAAGCGTGCCCGCTGCAGGAAGGCGTGGGCATAGGACCCGCTGCCCTTGCACCAGGAGATCCATCCCTGGAGGGTGAGCGACGCCGCCGCCGCTTCCCCGACCTCACCGTCCACGCACAGCTTGCCGAGCACCGTCTGGAGGGCATCGACGCGGGGCCAGTCGGGAATGTGTGGGCTCATCCCCAGAAAGACATCTCCGTAAGTGAAGATGTCCCCGGCCCCACCAGGCGCGTCATATGTCTTACCGCCATCAGCGGGAGCATCCTCTGGATCCACGTCGGCGCACACGAAATCTGGAACGGAAAAGGAAGGTGGGCCTTCCCTGGGATCGTTGCCGGAGGCCTCAGTGAAGAGGCCAAAGACTGCTGCGCCCCGCGTGGCCGACTCAACTCCGGCAGCGGCCATGACCACAACCGCATCCCGCCAGACGGAAACGCCGAGTGATGCCCGGAGGAACCCAGCGAATTCAGCTCCGCAGCCATCAACGGCATTGACGTCCACTACTGTCCCGTCTATAGCCCGTTTCCAGGCATCCAGCACGACCATCAGGCAACCTTGGTCAGACCAGGCGTCGGCCATTTCGAGGGCAAAACGTGCCTCAGCTTCCAAGACTGCGGGATCTGGAACGGGGTGGGGGCTGCCCTCCGTAGCAGGAACCGGATCGCGTGGCGACCTGCCAAAGCTGCTCCCCCTGAACACCATTTCGGCGCTGAGGGGGCTGTTCTGGATCATTTCCACCGGCAAGCCGGGAAACGGGCAGCAAGCCCCGTCGGGGCAAAAGGCACTTCTCCAGTACTTGGAGCCAATGAGCCAAGCGTCCCTTACCGCGAGGTCGGCGGCGTCGAGGGCCTCCTGAAGGGCGACCAACAACGGCAAGGTCTTCTCTCCTACCGTTGCGTCCTCCCAGCCCCTGTCCGTGTACACGGCGAGGACCACGCCGTCGGCCGCGTCATCCTCCAACAGGTAGCTGCGAACGTGCGCAGCGAACCGTGAGAGGACCCGTTTTGATCTTGTATCCGGCAGATCCACCCGCAGTGTGGCGCCCAGTACCTTCCCCTGCATGGTGATGGCTACAAGGCTGTCTGTGGGCCAATAGCCCAGCACGTGCGGGATATAGCCCAGAATGTCTTCAGGTTGGTGGAGGGAGAGCATTTCGTTTGTGGTCATGCCTCAAGCTTGGGCAACACCATCCCGCGCGCACAGACACGAAAGTGCCTATGTGGATAACCCCCCGGATACCCGGGGGATGCTAGCGCCTGCCGGGCTGGTTTCCGGCGGCTTCGGCACGGCCGGCACGCCGCCGTTCGATCCGCTCGCGACGCTGCCTGGCAAGCGTCGCCACCAACGGAGGAACGTGGATCCCCTGCGCAGCCATCTGGCGCCGGACCTTGCGGCGCGTCAGCAGAATCAGCACAGTCCCCAGCCCGAGCAACACGAACTGAACACTCAACGCGATTCGGAACGGAGCCAGCCCATACAGCTCGCCACCTGAGAAACCGCTGGCGTTCAGGAGATCCAACACCAGCCCGATGAGGTAAATGGCCACCAACGCTGCGATGAATCCACCTACGTTGACGATTCCCGTAGCCGTACCGATCCGGTGTGAAGGATTGAACGTACGGGCAAAGTCGAAGCCGATCATGGAACCCGGACCGCCGATGGCCAGCACGATCACCAGAATCACCAGTAGCCACAACGGTGCGCGTGTGGGAAGAACAAGCACGGCAGCCCAAGCCAGCGCCGTCGCCAGCGTGATCAACAGGACCATGGCTGACCGGCGCATGGGGTGCTTTGACACAAAGCGCCCAAAGCCGGGGCCGGAAACAACGGCCGTGGCGACGAACAGTGCCATGAGGCCCGAGACGGTACCGGCGTCCAAGCCTTGCGCCGAGAGCAGGAACGGGTATCCCCACGTCATGGCAAAGAGGTTTCCACTGAATTGCACCGTGAAGTGGCTCCAGAGCCCCAAGCGGGTACCCGGCTGCTTCCACGCCCGGGCCAGCGATACACCAGTGGCCCGCAAGCCCTGCCCCGTTTGCCGCGGCGGATGTCCCGGCGGGGCGTCCCGCAGCAGCACAAGCACCAGCACGACGGCCAGCACCGACATGGCGGCCAGCGTCAGGAAAGCCGGCGTCCAGCCCGCACTATGCAAGAGCAAGGCAAAGGGAACGACACTGAAGAGTTGGCCCAGCTGTCCACACATACCCGTCAGTTGCGTCACGAGGGGTACTTTGGCCGGCGCAAACCACAGTGGGACCAAGCGGATGACCGAGATGAATGTCATGGCATCGCCGGCGCCGACCATGACCCTGCCGAGCACACCGCCAGGCACGCTGTCCGCGTAAGCCAATTGCAATTGCCCCAAGCCCATCAACACGGCGCCGCCGGCCACCATGGCCCTCGAACCGAACCGGTCCACCAACACACCCACGGGAATCTGGAGCCCTGCATAGACCAGCAGTTGAAGGACGGTGAAGAAGGAGATGGCAGCAGCACTTGCGTTGAAGCGCTCCGTTGCCTCAAGCCCGGCAACGCCAAACGAAGTACGTTGCGCGACCGCCACCAGATAGGCGAACACGCCGATCGTCCAGATGAGCCAAGCGCGGGGAGCATTCACTCCTCAATTATGCCTGCCACCCATTCAAAGCTGATTTATTGAGGCGAGTCTTTACGCGCAAGATATGCCTCGACGGCGGCACCGATGTCCTCGGCATTGGGGAGTTCGTCGTTCTCATCGGCGAGCAATGAACGGCGGACCACACCTTCTGATTTCTCGTCATAGCGGGACTCGAGGTTGGCGACCACCGCTTGGACCTCTTCCGAAGATTCGATCTGCTCGGCGATCTGGCGGCCTACATCCCGTCCGGCCTCGCGCAGCCTGTCGGTGGGCAGCATGAGCGACGTCGCGGCACCGAGGTACTCCAGCCCCGCCACGGCGGCCGGAGGGTATTCGGCTTCCGATAGATAGTGCGGAACATGAATGACGTAGCCGGCCACATGACGTTCCGCTTCAGTGAGTCGAAGCTCAAGGATGTGCCCGATTGCAGCTGGAACCTCCACCGTGGGCTTCCAACTGGATATCCCTTCAATGAGTTCCGGCCGGTTTCCATGCACCGTCACACCTACCGGCCTCGTATGCGGAACGGGCATGGGGATCGAATGGATCCAGGTCACCAGGTTCACGTCGAGCTTTTCCACGATCCCCACGACGGCACGCGAGAAGCGTTCCCACTGGAGGTCCGGCTCGAACCCGGCCAGCAGCAGGAAGGGCTGGCCGAGACCGTCTTTGAGCCTGTACAGAGCAAGCTTCGGTGCCTGATAGTCCTGCAGATGGTCTTCGACAAAGCTGATGTGCGGACGACGCGATCTGTAGTCGATCAGCTGGTCGGCATCGAACACTGCCACGACCTCGGCGTCGAGATCTTCGAGCAGTTCGGCGTTGATCTGCCGGACAACGTGGCCGGCGTCGGCAAATCCTGTGAACCCCATGACCATGTTGAGTCCGCGCAGTTCGGGACTGTGGAAGATTTCGATGTTGCTCGCATAGAGCGACTCGGGGTCCAGGAGTGAGCCGGATATCCGTTCAAACACGGCATGTACCTTTCGCGGTGGCAAAGTTCGGGGGTCCCGTCCGGTGGCGTGCACGGCGTCCCAAGACGCAATGACATGGTTCAGGAACTCTATTTATTGTTACAACGCTGCACCCACGGCCCACATTCCTGCCCCTGATGTGCCGCAGCTCTCATTTAATTGCTGACAGCGGCCATCGAGAGACTACGATCGAAACGGGCCGCCCCGGCGGCCCTAGAGACCAAGGCCGCCGTCGCAAGAGGACGTCGGGCGCGTACCCGGGGCAGGGCGCCAAACATGCGGCCCCGCCATGCAATGCAGAGAGAAGTGAGGAACAATCCTCGTGGTCAAGACTACTGACATCACCCTCGGCGTCATCGCCAAGGACCTGAAAAAGTCCCCCAGCGACGCCCTCGTCATCGGAGTGGCCCAAGGCACGGACGGGCCGGTGCTGCTCGCAAACCCGTTGAGCGCCAAGGCTGCCGAATCCGTATCGGGCACCTTGGAACTCCTCGGTGTCACGGGCGCGGCCGACCAGGCCCACCGCCTGCCGGGCCTCCCGGAAACGGGCTCGGGACTCCTGGTCCTTGCCGGCGTTGGAAAACTGTCCGACGGCGGCAACCTCACCGAAGAGGCGCTGCGCCGCGCGGCAGGATCTGCAGTCCGGCAGTTGGCCGGCCTGTCCTCAGTGACGCTGGCACTGCCTGCGACCACCGTGGCCGACGTCGCCGCTATCGCCGAAGGCGCAGCTTTTGGGTCGTACTCCTACACGGAGCACCGTTCAAGCAAGGACGGGCTCAAGACGCCTGTGGCCAAGGCAACCATCTTCACGTCAGTCGACGCCAAGGAGGCCCAGCCCGCACTTGACCGCGCCGCACTGTTGGGCCGGGCAGTCAACGCCACGCGCACGCTGGTGAACCAGCCGCCGAGCCACCTTTACCCCGAATCTTTCGCCGAGGCAGCCAAAGAGCTGTCAAAGGGCCTTCCGGTGAAGGTCACCGTGTGGGATGAAAAGCGGCTTGAAAAGGAAGGCTTCGGCGGGATTCTTGGTGTTGGCAAGGGCTCAACCCGCCAGCCCCGACTGGTGAAGGTCGAATACGCGCCGGCCAAGGCCACCAGGAAGATCGCACTCGTGGGCAAGGGCATCACCTTCGACACCGGTGGTATCTCCATCAAGCCCGCGCTCGGCATGGGCGACATGAAGAGCGACATGGCCGGTGCCGCCGTCGTTCTTAACACAGTGCTGGCCATCGCCGCGCTGGGTTTGCCGATCAAGGTGACCGCATGGCTCTGCATCGCGGAGAACATGCCGTCCGGAGCCGCCCAGCGGCCCGCGGATGTGCTCACGATCTACGGCGGCAAGACAGTCGAGGTCCTCAACACCGACGCCGAAGGCCGCCTGGTCATGGCCGACGGCCTGGTCGCGGCCAGCCTCGAGAAGCCTGACGCCATCATCGATGTCGCCACGCTGACCGGTGCCCAGCTGATCGCCCTGGGACTGCGCACTGCAGGTGTCATGGGCTCGGATTCCGTAACCTCCGCACTGAAGTCGGCTGCCGACCGGGCAGGCGAACTCGTCTGGCCAATGCCGCTTCCCGAGGAACTGCGCACCAGCCTGGACTCCCAGGTAGCAGACATCGCAAATATCGGTGAGCGCAACGGCGGCATGATGACCGCGGCCGTCTTCCTCCGCGAGTTTGTCGGCAAGGACGGTGATGGCCAGCAGATTCCGTGGGCCCACGTTGACATTGCCGGCCCATCATTCAACAACGGCAGCCCCTACGGCTACACGCCCAAGCAGGGCACCGGATGCACCGTCCGCACCCTGGTTGCCTACGCGGAAGACCTCCTGGCGGCTTCCAACTAAGCGCCACTTGGCTGCTCCATCTCCGGGGCTGCGCGGGCGTGGCGGATCCCTCCGGAACGCCCGCACATCCCCGGAATTATGCGGCGTGTAGCGCTGTGTCACAAGGGAACGTGAGTCTCGACACAAGCGCTCCACAAACGCCCGCCCAGGGTGGAGCATGGGTAGGTGGTTCGCTAAGGTGAACTCGATAGTCACAAATGCAAGAGAACTTACGTGCTGGCATAATCACGGCAGAACAAGTTCCAAGACCAGATGACGCGTTGTCCCGTGTCATCATTCACGCGAGGGAGCGTTTTAGTGGCCGATCAGGCAACTGCGCAAGAATTCGACATCCTGGTACTCGGTGGCGGCAGCGGCGGCTACGCCACGGCCCTGCGGGCCGTACAGCTTGGGTTCACCGTTGGCCTTGTAGAAAAGGCAAAGCTCGGCGGAACCTGCCTGCACAACGGCTGTATCCCCACCAAGGCACTCCTGCACTCGGCAGAATTGGCCGACCATGCACGCGATTCCGCCAAGTACGGCGTGAACGTCACACTCGACAGCATCGACATGTCAGCTGTGAACGCGTACAAGGACGGCATCATCGCCGGCAAGTTCAAGGGCCTCCAGGGTCTCATCAAGTCCAAGGGCATCACCGTTATCGAGGGTGAAGGCAAGCTCCAGGGCAACAACACCATCGTCGTGAACGGCACCGCGTACACGGGCAAGAACATTGTCCTGGCAACAGGTTCGTACTCCCGGTCCCTTCCGGGCCTTGAAATCGGCGGCAAGGTCATCACCTCCGACGAAGCCCTCACCATGGACTACATCCCGAAGAGTGCCATCGTCCTTGGCGGCGGCGTGATCGGCGTCGAGTTCGCGTCTGTTTGGAAGTCCTTCGGCGTGGACGTCACCATCATCGAAGGACTTCCTTCCTTGGTTCCCAATGAGGACGCTTCGATCGTCAAGAACCTTGAGCGTGCGTTCAAGAAGCGCGGCATCAAGTTCAGCACCGGCATTTTCTTCCAGGGCGTGGAACAGAACGACGACGGCGTCAAGGTCACCCTGGTAGACGGCAAGACGTTCGAAGCCGACCTCCTCCTTGTAGCAGTTGGCCGCGGCCCTGTCACCGCCAACCTCGGTTTCGAAGAAGCCGGCGTCACGATTGACCGCGGTTTCGTCATCACCAACGAGCGCCTCCACACAGGTGTCGGCAACATCTACGCGGTGGGCGACATCGTCCCCGGCGTTCAGCTGGCACACCGCGGCTACCAGCAGGGCATCTTCGTCGCCGAAGAAATCGCCGGTTTGAACCCCGCCATTGTCGAGGACGTCAACATTCCCAAGGTCACCTTCTGCGAGCCTGAAATCGCAACGGTCGGCTACACGGAAAAGGCCGCCAAAGAGAAGTTCGGCGACGACCAGGTTGAGACCCAGGAATACAACCTGGCCGGCAACGGCAAGAGCTCCATTCTTGGTACTGGTGGCATCGTCAAGCTCGTTCGCCAGAAGGACGGCCCCGTGGTCGGCATTCACATGATCGGTTCCCGTATGGGTGAGCAGATCGGTGAAGCGCAGCTCATCGTGAACTGGGAAGCCTACCCGGAGGACGTGGCCCAGCTGGTGCACGCCCACCCCACCCAGAACGAAACTCTGGGCGAAGCCCACCTCGCCCTCGCGGGCAAGCCGCTCCACGGCTAAGTCTTTACCCAAGACAAACGGGTCGGGTGCACGCGGCGGAATCCGCCGGATGCACCCGACCCGGACCAGCAGAATTCATCCGCACAAAAGATCAATAAGGAGAACGGGGACGACATGTCTGAATCCGTTAACTTGCCCGCCCTCGGTGAGAGTGTCACCGAAGGAACCGTCACACGCTGGCTCAAGCAGGTTGGTGACCGGGTAGAGATCGACGAGCCGCTGCTCGAGGTTTCCACCGACAAAGTAGACACCGAAATCCCTTCTCCGATCGCAGGCGTCATCGAAGAGATCCTCGTCGCCGAAGACGAGACCGCAGAGGTTGGCGCCCCGCTCGTCCGCATCGGCGACGGCTCAGGCTCGGCAACTCCGGCCGCTGAGGCAGCACCTGCCGAAGCTGCACCGGCTCCGGTTGAAGAGGCCCCCGCCGAAGCTGCACCGGCTCCGGTTGAAGAGGCCCCCGCAGCTCCCGCTGCCGAAGCACCCGCTGCCGGCGGCGAAGGCCACGAAGTAACCCTCCCCGCCCTCGGCGAGAGCGTCACCGAAGGTACGGTCACCCGCTGGCTCAAGGCCATCGGCGACACCGTTGAGGTTGACGAGCCCCTGCTCGAAGTTTCCACCGACAAGGTCGACACCGAAATTCCGTCCCCGGTTGCAGGCACCTTGCAGGAAATCCGCGTCAACGAAGACGAAACGGCAGAGGTCGGTTCAGTACTGGCCGTCATTGGCTCCGGTGCTGCAGCCCCGGCTCCGGCAGCTCCGGCTGCCGAAGCACCGGCTGCACCCGCCGCTCCGGCACCCGCCGCTTCGGCACCGGCAGCTGCTCCAGCCCCTGCAGCCGCTCCGGCACCGGCAGCCGCACCGGCACCGGCAGCCGCACCTGCCCCCGCGCCCTCGGAAGCGTCGGTTTCTTCCGAGTCCGGCTACGTCACTCCGTTGGTCCGTAAACTGGCCAACCAGCACGGCGTCGACATCGCTGCGGTATCAGGTACCGGCGTCGGCGGACGTATCCGCAAGCAGGACGTGCTCGCTGCCGCGGACGCCAAGAAGGCTGCTGCAGCACCCGCTGCTGCCGCTCCCGCCGCCGCACCGGCTCCGAAGGCCGCAGCACCCGTGGTTGCTTCTTCGCTGCGCGGCACCACGGAGAAGGCTCCGCGTATCCGTCAGGTCATCGCCCGCCGCATGCGGGAATCGCTTGAGGTTTCCACGCAGCTGACCCAGGTCCACGAGGTGGACATGACCAAGATCGCCAAGCTCCGCCTCAAGGCCAAGAACTCGTTCCAGGCCCAGAACGGCGTCAAGCTGACGTTCCTGCCGTTCATCGCCAAGGCCGTGGCTGAAGCCCTCAAGCAGCACCCCAAACTCAACGCTGCTTACGACGAAGCCAAGCAGGAGATCACGTACCACAACGCCGAACACCTGGCGATCGCCGTCGATACCGACAAGGGCCTCTTGGTTCCGGTCATCTCCGACGCCGGCAACCTCAACCTGGCTGGCCTCGCCGGTAAGATCGCCGACGTCGCAGGCCGCACGCGTGATGGCAAGATCGGCCCGGACGAACTGTCCGGCGGCACCTTCAGCATCACCAACATCGGTTCTGTTGGCGCTCTCTTCGACACCCCCATCATCAACCAGCCCCAGGTAGGTATCCTGGGCACCGGCGCAATCGTGAAGCGCGCTGTTGTGGTTGCTGATGAAAATGGTGATGACTCGATCGCCATCCGCTCCATGATGTACCTGTCGCTGACCTACGATCACCGCCTGGTTGACGGCGCGGACGCAGGCCGCTTCCTGCAGACCCTCAAGGCCCGCCTTGAGGAAGGTGCCTTCGAAGCAGACCTCGGTCTGTAACACCCAGCGTTCGTAGACATCGTCTCAAAAGTTTGGCGGGGCAGGATCCGGGGTAACCCGGAACCTGCCCCGCCTCTTTCGTTCCCAGGGAAACGCTTCGACAGAGGTCCGCGTGGTTTTGCTACGGGACGTAGAAGCTACTGGCTAAGCTGGAGCCATGAGTATTCTCTTTAGCATTCTGGTGTTCTTGCACATTGTCGGAGCAGCCATGATCGTGGGCTACTGGATCGCCACCATCAAGGAGCCCACCGTCCACCCCCGGCAGCGGGACGGCGCCTTCCTGCAGCTCCTCACCGGTATTGCCATGATGGGTCTCCTGCCGCTGATGCCCGATGCCGATCCCAACTACTTCAAGCTCGGCATCAAGTTCGCCATCGGCGCGGCCGTTGCAGTCTTGGCCGTGATTGGCTCCCGCAAGGTCAAGAAGGGTGAGCCTGTCTCCACCGGCCTTGCCCACGGCGTCGGTGGCTTGGCCCTGGTGAACATCGCGATCGCCACCATCTGGAACTAATCCCCGAAGGGTCGGTCACTGCCGGGAATCAGTCCTGGGCAATGCAGAACTCGTTGCCTTCAGGATCCTGCATGACGTCCCAATGAAAATCGCCAATGTCCTGTCCCTCGACGAACACGGCACCCAACCCCTCGGCCCTGACCTTCAGTGCCGAGGGGTCGTCGTCGTGGATGTCCAGGTGAAGGCGCCTCCGACCCTCCGTTGGGGCACCCACTTGTTGGAAGGCCAGTTGCGGCTGTCCGGGTGCTGAGGCACGGAGCCAGATGAAACCCTCATGCTCCGCGACGACCGGAAGGCCAAGGAGCTCAGACCAGAATTGCGCCAACCCGGCGGCATCCTTGGCGTTGAACATAATGGATGCAATCCGGGGTCCAGGGACACGGGCCGGCGCGGCATTTTCGTGATTTTCGGTAACCATCCGGTCAGTCTAGGGGTCACAATCCACTGACAGCGGAATGGCTGTGCAGCGCGGACGTGAAGTCCCTAGGATTGATCCCGGTGGCAACCGCCGTTGGGCTGGTTGCCGATTCACAAAGACCCCAGAGGAGTGGACATGGCAGCAACACGCACCGCACACACAGTTTGGAACGGCAACCTGATTGAGGGCGCCGGAAACACGACCCTGGACAGCTCGGGCCTCGGCACGTTCGACGTCACCTGGAAGGCCCGTACCGAGCAGTCCGGCGGCAAGACCAGCCCCGAAGAGTTGATTGCAGCAGCCCACTCCGCGTGCTTCTCCATGGCGTTCAGCCACGCTCTCGCGGGCGAGGGATTCACCGCCGAGGAAGTTCACACCAAGGCCGATGTAACCTTCGTCCCGGGCACCGGTATCACCGGCAGCCACCTCACCATGACCGCCAAGGTCCCGGGCCTGTCGGAAGAAGACTTCCGCCGCATCTCCGAAGACGCCAAGACAGGCTGCCCTGTTTCGGGTGCCTTGGCCAGCATCGAGATCACCCTCGACGCAACGCTCGCTGCCTAGTTCAGGCATCACTCCGGAGCATCTCCGGACCGAGCCAGACCCGCAGTAAAAAGAGCCCCGCTGCTTCCTCTCGAGAGGAAGCAGCGGGGCTCTTTGGCATCTTCTTAGTGTTGCTGCGGCCGGGCGGGAAGCGGTGCCGGACGCACCTTGCGGTATCCCTCACGCAACGGAGGCCTGTCGGTAGGCAGCTCCTGGATCATTTCCTTGAGTGCGCCAATGCCGTATTCCAGCTGTGGGTCCGTGCCTGCAGCGTAGGCGTGCGGAGGGAAGACAACTTCAATGTCCGGCTCCACGCCGCGGTTCTCCACATCCCAGCCGATACCGCCAGCAAACCACGTGGCGTAGCGTGGCTGGGTCACCCCGGTGCCATCAGCCAGGGCGAAACGGTTGTCGATGCCCACAACGCCGCCCCAGGTCCTGGTACCAATGACGGGCCCGATGCCCCTCAACTTGGAAACCTGGGTGATGATGTCGCCGTCGGAACCGGCAAATTCGTCAGCCAGAATAATCACCGGACCCCGTGGAGCATGGTGCGGATACGTCCGCGGTTTCTCCCCGCGCGGCATGCTCCAGCCGGTGACCTTCCGGCCAATCAGCTCGGCGACAAGTTGCGAGGTGTGGCCCCCACGGTTACGCCGGACGTCCACGATCAAGCCGTCCAAAGCCGTCTCAGTGTCCAGGTCACGATGCAGTTGTGCCCAGCCATTGGCCATCATGTCAGGCACGTGCAGGTAGCCGAACTTTCCACCTGATGCTTCGCGAACGGTCCGACGGTTCGCATGTACCCAGTCCTGGTAGCGGAGGCGCTCCTCGTCACGGATGGGCACCACCGCAACGCGTCGCTGGACCCCTGCGGCGTCGCCGTGGTTTGCACCGTTGAGCAAGGTCAGTTCCACGGTTCGTCCAGCGGCGCCCACCAACTGCATGGCTGGTGTCAGCGCAGCAGAAAGTTCGACGCCATCGATCGCCAACAGGACGTCGCCTACCTTTGCATCCGCGCCTGGACGGGTCAGTGGCGAGGTGGCCAGCGGGTCGGACGACTCCCCCGCAAGGATGCGGGTAATCTCCCACCCGGCCTTTCCGAGTTGCAGTTCGGCGCCAAGCCGGCCTTGCCCGTTCCGCCCCTGCTCTGTCACGGCAGCTGGCCGGACGTACGCGTGCGAGGTACCGAGTTCGCCGTGGATTTCCCAGAGAAGGTCCACGAGGTCGTCGTGGGAACCCAGACGGTCAACGATCGGACGGTACCTCTTGTAAACGGAATCCCAATCCTGGCCGGCCATGTCGGCGGTCCAGAAGAAGTCACGTTGCAGCCGCCATGCTTCGTCGAAAGCTTGGCCCCAAGCAGCCACTGGGTCCAGGGTCACACGGATCCGGTTGAGGTCAACCTTCACCTGCTCGCCCGATTCCTCATCCACCTTGCTGTCCGCGGGCACGGAGGTTATCTGCTTCTCGAGCGTGAAGACAATGCGCTTACGGTCTGCGGACAGCCGGTAGCTGTCCACAGCTGCCACCAACGTTGATTGCTTTCGCTTGGCGAGGTCGTAACGCACCAGTGACGGCGCGGTCTTCTTGTCCTGAAGCGTTCCCTTGCCTTCGCCGGTAACACCTGACAGTTCTGTATCGAGCCACAAAAGGGCACCATCCGCTGCGGACAAGTCCGAGTAATTGCCCTGAGGCACGGGCACAGCGATAACGCGGTGGGCCAGACCCTCCGCATCCACGCGCACGGCCGGGACGTCGCCGTCGTCGTCCTTTGCTTTAGTGGTGGCCGGTTCCGCAAGCGTGTCCACGGACGGGCCAAAGGGCGACGGCGTGTCCGCAGCCAGCGCGACGAGATACGGCTTGATGGGGCTAGGGAAGGAGAGATCGAATGAGTGTCCGTCGTAGACGGGGTCGAAACTCCGGTTGGACAGGAATGCCAGGAATTTGCCGTCCGGCGTAAACTGCGGCGATTCGTCACAGAAACGGCCGTCGGTAACGTCAATGATTCCCAGATCCGGCTCTGCCGGGCGAATCAGGCGCAGCTTGCTGCGGGATCCGAACGAGGTGACGGGTTCTGACCATGCGAGCCACTGTGAATCGGCTGACCAAGCCAGTTGCTCGATGCTGCCCTCACCAACGCTGACGAGTCCGCTCAGTCCACCCCCGGTGGTGTCCGCGACGAACACATCTCCGAACGCCGTTCCGACAGCGAGCCAGCGGCCGTCCGGGCTGGGCAGCAGCGCGCTGGTCCTGGCCGGCGCCGGGAAGTCGATGCGGATCTCGCTGGATTCATCGGTTGCCGGTGTGCTCGCTGGGGCAATGGTGCCTCCGGCCGTATCCGCCGATGGTTCTGCTATGCCTGCCTCGCCAGAAGCGGCCGAACCCTGCCCCGAAGCTGCCGGCTGCACAGCAGCAATCGTCGTGACTGCGTTTGCCGGGTTCCCCGAAATCAATGAGGCCGATACCGGTTTAGGCAGACCAGCAGATTCAATGGGCGCCGGAGAAGACTCCACAGCCTTCGGAAGTTCAATATTTCCCCTGAGGCGAGGTGCGATCCGCTTGATGTAGATGGCCTCAACTCCCCCGTGGTCTGCCACATAGGCGATCCGCCCGTCCGTCAGCGGCCGCGGAAGACGTGCCCTGACGCCCGGGGTCGCTTCCACCACGCGCGAGGGTCCGTCCTTGTGCCGAAGCCAATGGATCGTGCCGTGCGACTCCACAGCACTGGCGGTTCCGGAAGTGTTCGGGAAAACGTCGCCCAAATGCGCAGCTGATTTCAAAGGTGCCGGCCGGCGTGCCGGTGACGCCGAGCCCAGGGCGATGTCCAGCTTGATTGCCTCGGCATCAGCATCGAGCGATGGCAGCATCCACAGTTCGCCCGCAGATTCGAAAACAATTCTCTTGCCATCCGAGCTTGCATGCCGGACGTAGAAGTCCTCGTGGTCGGTGTGGCGACGCACGTCCGTGCCGTCAGGCAGCACGGAATACAGGTTTCCATAGCCTTCATGATCAGACAGAAAGGCAATGCGGCCCTGGACCCAGAGCGGGTCTGTCAGGTTTCCGTCGATCTCAGGGATCAGCCGCTCAAACTCACCGTTGCCGTCCGCATCGATCCACAACTTTCCGGCGGTGCCACCTCTATAGCGCTTCCACCACGCCGGTTCCCGTGACAGAACAGTGGCCAGGACAACCGGCTTCTCGTCGCCGATTTCCGGACCGAAAGCCACTGCCTCGACGGGCCCGAAGGGAAGTTCGACGGCGGAACCTCCGTCGAGCGGGAGGCTGTAGGCGTGCGTATGGCGGCTCTCCGCCTGCTGGAAGGCGCTCGTGACCAGAACATGACCCGCGGGAGTGAACCCCTTGACCCGCGTGGTGCTGTGACCGAAGTAACTCAGCTGCCGGTATCCACCGCCGTCGACCTCTACTGTCACGACCTCCGGAGAGGTTCCGACAACAGCTGTCCAAACAAGTCGCTTGCCATCGGGAGTGAACCGGGGGTTTCTTGCCGGCAGTTGCTGGGAGGAAACCCGCCAGGCGCGACCGCCCGAGATGGGGGCGATCCAGATGTCGTCTTCGGCCACGAACGTGACCAGTTCGCCGTGCACATGCGGGAAGCGGAGGTAGCTGGAGGAGGTCATTGTTCGATCATAGTCAAGAGGCAGGCGCGCTCCGTTGCTTCACCGCGCGTTTCGGCCACCCGCGATGGCCGTGGTGAGATGGGTCATGAGAATCGTGATGTCCGGAGCTTCAGGAATGATCGGAACGGCCTTGTCGGCCCATCTCGCTACCCAAGGCGACGAACTCATTCGCCTTGTCCGGAGGCCCGCCAGGAACACCGGTGAAAGGACCTGGGATCCGGCAGCCGGACTGCTCGACGAATCCGTCCTGGACGGAGCCGACGCTGTGGTCAACCTCTCCGGGGCCGGGATCGGAGACCGACCTTGGACCAAGCGCCGTATCAAGGTGCTTCGGGACTCACGACTACAGGCGACGAAGACACTGACCGATGCCATGGGGCGCCTCTCCGGCCCGCCGGCAACCTTCCTGAACCAGTCAGCCTCAGGGTATTACGGCGCGTCCCGCAACGATGTCCTTCGCGAGGACTCGGGTGCGGGCGGCGGGGTCCTGGGCGGGCTGTGCGTCGAATGGGAACATATGGCGCGGACTGCCCCCTCAACGGTGCGGGTGATCTCACCCCGGACCGGCGTGGTGCTCAGCCCCACCGGAGGCGCCCTGGGTCCACTTCTTCCCCTCCTGAAGCTCGGCTTGGGCGGGCCATTCGGAAATGGACGCCAGTACTGGCCCTGGATCACCCTCGCTGATGAAGCGGCAGCCCTTGCATTCCTCCTCAAGTCCGGGCTGGAGGGACCTGTCAATGTCTGCGCACCCGAGAGTGCGGACGTCAACACGATCGTCGCGCGGCTCGCGAAAGCCTTCCACCGACCCGCCTGGTGCCGCGTCCCGCGTCCCGCGCTCCGGCTCGTTCTTGGTCACCTGGCAGACGAACTCGTGCTGGCCAACCAGCGTATGGAGCCCACCCGGCTGGCCGAAGCAGGCTTTCAATGGCAGCACCCTTCCCTGTCCGACGCCATGCCTTGGCTGACCCGCGCATCAAGAGTTTAGGTGCCGGGACCAAGAATCTCGGAGATCCGCCATCCTCCGTCCGAGCGGAGGACAACGAGCCGAAGTTCTTGTGCCTGGCCGGCTCCCCTGGTCCCCAGAACCGTTCCGGACCGGCTGACTTCTTCGAAGCCCGAGGTCGTCGCTGTGACTGCCACCACGGCACGTTCATCCTCAGTCGCAGCGCCTTCTGAGGTTGCAGCTTCCGTCGTCGCCTCAGTCGCCACGTCACTGAGCGTCGTGACCAGACCCTGAAGCCTCACTTCATCCTTCTGCAATTGCTGCATCAAATGGGCATCGGCAGCCTGGGCAGGCGAATCCGGAGCGTTGACCCGGGTCAGGAGCCTCGGTCGATGACTTGCCAACGCGATGTCCCGCAACTCGGACAATGCCTTGACTGCCACCTCAGGGTCTTCGGATTGAAGACGCACAGCGAGTTCCTCCGGGATCCTGTCCTGCTCCCGGAGAAGCGCCCTGCCACTTTTGACCTGGGAAACTGCTTCGCTCGACGTTTGAATTGCATGCCACGACGTCCAGCCGAGCACCCCCACTACCACTGCGGCGCCTACGAACACAGTGGTGCGCTTGGGGCTGGCGGACCGGATCGCGGTCCGGAAAAGCGACAAGCCACGCGAAGCTCCGCGGCGACGCACGCGGCCACCGGCTTCGCGCCGGGTGAGCAATTCCGGCAGTACTGAACGGTGAACGGCTCCGGACAGGTCCACTGGCTCAGGTGCCGCACTGCGATAGATGGCCGTCCCAAGTTCCTTTGCGGAAGGCCTCGCCGCAGGATCCGGATTCAGGCCGGCCTCAAGAGCGGCCGCGAGTCCAGGAGGAACCTCAGCCACAAGGAGGGAGAGAGGCGGACGCCGAGGAGCCGGCGCAGGGGTCGTCCCCGTCAAGCAGTACCACCCCAATGCAGCCAGTGCGTAGACATCGCGTTCGGGGCGGAGGGTCAAGTCCCCCACTCCCATCGAGCTTCGATCAACGGTGTCAACAAAACCCGGCGTCCCGGCGTCGAACCCGGCAGGGGTTTCACCCACTAACTTCGCGAGCCCAAGATCAGCCAGAAGCGGCTTCCCAAGAGCTGTGAAGAGCACGTTGCCCGGGGAGACGTCCGCGTGCACCAATCCATTCGCGTGCAGGTAGGCCAGCGTCTGGGCAATCGGAGTCAGAACGGTCAGAGCCTCGCCGACGCCCAACGCACCCCGCGCACCCACCAAGTTTCCCAAGGAGCCGCCAGCCGCATAGTCCATGACCAGTCCCACCGAGCCTGTTGCCGCACCATCCAGCTGAACCACATCGTGGACCCGGACCAGGTGTTCGTGTTTCAGGCCGGAGAGAATCCGGACTTCACGCATGAGCTCCGCCCTGCCAAGGCCGCCAGCCTGGCATGCACTTGGCGAACCAGGTTCATAAGGCGCACCGGGTTCAGCTTCAGCGGGACTAGTGGTCCCAGTGAGGCATTTGACGGCAAACAGCAGCCCATCCTTGTCCCGGCTGGTGAGCCAAACACTCGAACTGGCGCCCGTTCCGAGAAGACGGGAGACTGAATATCCGGGAATGACGGGAGCGGCGGCTACGAGGTTTTCCGGTTTGTCCATGTCCAAGATCTACCGGATTCAGCGATTTCGCGCAGAAGTTATCCACAGGCATGACTTGAGACGGATCAAAGCAATGCGTCGGATACGACTGAGAGGTTCACCACAAAATCATGGCCAGTGCCACGCTGGGTCTAAGCTTGAACCCATGACTCTTGAGTTTTCACAACTGGGTCTTGCCCCGGATTTTGTTGATTACATGCAGGGCTGGGACCTGCAGCGCGAAATCCACAACAAAGTTGTTGCCGGCGAGAAAAACAGCACCGTACTGATCTTGGAGCACGCTGCCGTCTATACGGCAGGCAAGCTCACCGAGGATCACGAGCGGCCGTTCGACGGCACTCCCGTGGTCCCCGTGGACCGCGGTGGCAAACTGACGTGGCACGGCCCCGGGCAACTCATTGCCTATCCCATCCTGAAACTCAAAAACCGGGCCGGCATCCGCGACTACGTCGAACGCCTCGAGGCCACCATGATCGCCGTCATGACGGACTACGGCATCAAGGCAGTCACGGTTAAGGGCCGGGCCGGCGTCTGGGTCCTCGCCGATGACAAAGGTCCGGACCGTAAGATCGCAGCCATTGGCATCCGCGTCCTGGATGGCGTCACCATGCACGGTGTCGCCATCAACTGCAGCAACGACCTCGCGCCCTACGCACAGATCATCGCCTGCGGAATCACTGACGCCAGCGTCACCACCATGTCGCTGGAAACCGGCCGGACCATCAACCCGGCCGACATCGTTGACCGCTTCGTGGAAGAATTCCGCAAGCATGAAGAAGCCCTCGTTTCCACCCCTGAAGGAGCACTCCAGTGACCTTGGCACCTGAAGGCCGTAAGTTGCTGCGCGTTGAGCAGCGCAACTCGGCGGTCCCGGTTGAACGCAAGCCCGAGTGGATCAAGGCCAAGGTCCAGATGGGTCCGGAATTCGTCCAGCTCAAGAACCTGGTGAAGAAGGAAGGCCTGCACACGGTCTGCGAAGAGGCCGGGTGCCCGAACATTTTCGAGTGCTGGGAAGACAAGGAAGCGACGTTCCTGATCGGCGGTTCCGAGTGCACCCGGCGCTGTGATTTCTGCCAGATCGATACCGGCAAGCCGTCCCCGGTGGACATGTTCGAACCCACCAAGGTGGCCCGCAGTGTCCAGGCCATGCAGTTGCGCTACGCCACCGTGACCGGGGTGGCCCGTGACGACCTCGCCGATGAGGGTGTCTGGTTGTACGCCGAGACGGTCCGCAAGATCCACGAACTGAACCCGGGCACCGGGGTGGAGTTGCTGATCCCGGACTTCTCCGGCAAACCCGAACACATCAAGGCGATCTGCGATGCCAAGCCCGAGGTGTTCGCGCACAACGTCGAGACCGTGCCGAGGATCTTCAAGCGGATCCGTCCGGCGTTCCGGTACGAGAGGTCCCTGGATGTCATCACCCAGGGCCGGGACTTAGGCATGGTGACCAAGTCCAACCTGATCCTGGGCATGGGCGAGACCCGGGAGGAAATCTCCGAAGCACTCCGGGACCTGCACGAGGCCGGCTGTGACCTGATCACGATCACCCAGTACCTGCGCCCCTCCGAACGGCACCTGCCCGTGGACCGGTGGGTCAAGCCGCAGGAGTTCGTGGACCACCAGAAAGAAGCCGAGGAAATCGGCTTCCTCGGCGTCATGTCCGGGCCGTTGGTCCGGTCCTCGTACCGGGCGGGGCGTTTGTGGGCCACCGCGATGCGCAAGAAGGGCTGGGAAATCCCGGCCGAACTGGCCCACATCGAGTCCTCCGGCACCACCCGCCAGGAAGCCTCCACCATCCTGGCAGCCCATCACTAGGCAGTACCAGACAGTAGTACCGAAGGACCGGATACCGTCCGTAACGGCGTCCGGTCCTTCGGCGTACATCACGTAGAATTAAGGCACTATGGCGAACTCCTCTGATTCCAGCAAATCGACCCCCTCGGCCGACGCACCCAAGCGTGGGCTGTTCCAGCGCAAGCCCAAGGAAGCGAAGGCGAAGAAGCCGAGCCAGCTGAAGCAGATCGCTGAAGTCTTCAAGATGACGCGGCGCAATGATCCCCAGGTTGTCTGGATCATGCTGCTGGCTTTCCTCGCCGTTGTGGCAGTTGCGTTCCTTATTGGCTTCTTGCTGGAGAACTGGGTCACCGGCCTGATTATCGGCATTCCGCTGGGTCTGCTCGCTGCCGTGTTCATCTTGTCGCGCCGTGCCGAGAAAGCTGCGTTTGCACAGATCGAGAACCAGCCTGGCGCCTCGGGCGCTGCTCTGGGAACGTTGCGCCGCGGCTGGGTCACACAGGACCAGCCGGTTGCTGTCAACCCGCGCACGCAGGATGCCGTCTTCATGGCCATTGGCCGGCCAGGTGTCGTGCTGGTCAGCGAAGGACCCACGCATCGGGTGAAGCCACTGGTTGATGCTGAGCGCAAGCGCTTGGCCCGGATCCTCCCGAACGTCACCATTCACGTCCTGGAAAGTGGCCGCGGCGAAGGCCAGGTCCCGCTCAGCAAACTGGCCAAGACCATGGGTAAGCTGAAGAACGAACTCACCAAGGTAGAGGTCAACGCTGTCAGCAAGCGCATCAACTCCTTGGGCAACAGGCTGCCGATCCCCAAGGGCATCGATCCTTACAAGGCCCGCCCGGACCGCAAGGCCGCACGCGGACGCTGATCTCAAACACGAAATCGCCCCTGTCTCGGAATCAGAGACAGGGGCGATTTTTTGTCGTTGGATGGTGAGGTTTGTGACCTGGCGGTCATCTACATCCGGATGAGGATGGTGTTCATGGCTTTGTCATGGATCCCACGCTGGTCAGGGTCGAAGATGACCGCGGGAATCACGAGGCAGAGGAGCAGGGTCCGAACCAGTGCTGCCAAGGGACCGGCAGGCCGTCCACCCAATCGGACCACATGGATTCCGGCGATCCTGTGGCCGATACTGTAGCCCAATGTTCCGATGAGCAGGATCTGTTCCACGGCAAAGATGCCCAAGGTTGCCCATTGGTTGCCGCCGAAGGCAAAGTTGCTGATGACCAACGCAATGGTCCAGTCGATCACGATGCCCAGGATTCGCCGTCCGGCCCGCGCCATGGAGCCCGGACCGGACTCAGGGAGGCCCAACCGTTCGCCGGGATACTTGGAAATGCCGGACGTGTCCGGGCCGCTCAGCCAGGAGCCAATGTCTTTACGATCAACCACCCTCCAAGCCTAACGGTTGGCTACGGAAGTGCCCGACGTCGGTCCTCACCTTTTGCGTGGCCCTCACCCCCGCGGGCAAAGGACTTGTTCGCCCAGTGGACCGCCATGGACTCGACACCGGAAAGCCGACTACCGTTTACACAACAGATGATTCTGTAACCTGCCGGAAACAATACTGACACCCCCGGGAAATCCCATCTCCCTAAGGTGGTATGAGTTGCTAGCCACCGCGGCAAGGGGAATTTTTTGTGTCTCCGGGCCTCCGGCATGGGCTGGCCCACGCGGCCTTCCGGGCCTGTTACTTGATATGCATAAGGAGCATAGATGTTCAAGACTGCGGACGAAGTCCTCAAGTTCATCAAAGACGAAGACGTCAAATTCGTCGATATCCGCTTCACCGACCTTCCGGGCGTCCAGCAGCACTTCAACGTGCCGGCGAAGAGCGTTGACCTCGACTTCTTTGTCAACGGCCAGCTCTTTGACGGATCTTCCATCCGCGGCTTCCAGGGCATCGCAGAGTCTGACATGCAGCTCATCCCGGACGTGACCTCGGCATTCATCGACACGTTCCGCATCGAGAAGACGCTTGCGCTGAACTTCTCCATCGTGAACCCCCGCACAGGCGACCCCTACCACCGCGACCCCCGTGGCGTTGCTGAGAAGGCCGAAGCCTACTTGGCCTCCACCGGCATTGCCGACACCGCATTCTTCGCTCCCGAGGCCGAGTTCTTCGTCTTCGACAACATCCAGTACCAGTCCTCCCCGCAGGGCAGCTTCTACAAGATCGACTCCGAAGAAGCTCACTGGAACACCGGCCGCAAGGAAGAAGGCGGAAACCTCGGTTACAAGACCCCCGTCAAGGGCGGCTACTTCCCGGTTTCCCCCACCGACAAGCAGGCTGACCTCCGCGACGCCATGTGCGTCGAGCTGGACAAGGCCGGCCTTGAGGTCGAGCGCTCCCACCACGAAGTTGGCTCTGCCGGCCAGGCTGAGATCAACTACAAGTTCACCACGCTGACGGCAGCTGCTGACGATCTCCAGAAGTTCAAGTACGTCATCAAGAACACCGCTGACGCTTGGGGCAAGTCCGTAACCTTCATGCCGAAGCCGGTCTTCGGTGACAACGGCTCGGGCATGCACTGCCACCAGTCGCTGTGGAGCAACGGCGAACCGCTGTTCTACGACGAGAAGGGCTACGCCGGTCTTTCCGACACCGCCCGCTGGTACATCGGTGGCCTGCTGAAGCACTCTTCCGCTGTCCTGGCCTTCACCAACCCGACGGTCAACTCGTACCGCCGCCTGGTCAAGGGCTTCGAAGCTCCCGTGAACATGGTTTACTCGCAGGGCAACCGCTCCGCCGGTATCCGTATTCCGATCACGGGCACCAACCCGAAGGCCAAGCGCATTGAGTTCCGCGCTCCGGACCCCTCGTCCAACCCGTACCTGGCCTTCGCCGCCCAGCTGATGGCCGGCATCGACGGCATCCGCAACCGCATCGAGCCCCCGGCTCCCATCGACAAGGACCTCTACGAGCTCCCGGCCGAGGAAGCCAAGGACATCCCCAAGGCTCCGGGCACCCTGGAAGAAGCACTTGAGGCACTGCGCGAGGACAACGAGTTCCTGCAGGCTGGCGGCGTCTTCACCCAGGACCTGATCGACACGTGGATCGACTACAAGTACGAGAACGAGATCAAGCCGCTGTCGCTGCGCCCGAACCCCTATGAGTTCGAGCTCTACTACGGCGTCTAGCCTGAACATGTGGCAGAAGCGGGCATAGTCCGCCGACAGTCCACAAGAGTCAAGACACAGCAAAGGCCGGTCACAGGTTTCATACCTGGGGCCGGCCTTTGTGGTGAATCCGATCTACTTTCAGCCATGCGGTTGAGAAACGGCCTGCACAGGACCGGGTGCCACAGTGTTGTCTACGAACATCGCAAAGCATCGGCGGCAAGCGAACTGGTCCGTTTTGGTGCGCCAGTGCGGGCCAACCTGCTCGCAGCGGAAGCACGACAGGTCAGAGAAGGCAGCACCGTCCGCATCAATGTTCACCGTCATGGCGTCGATGATACTGGGCCGGGAATCCTCTGGGAATAGGCCCTTAGCCGTTCGATGCCGGTACCCGGGCAGGTGTTCGAGCGTTGTGCTGTGCAGCGCAGTCCTCGCAGAAGACGCGTTCGGTTTCCTCCCCGCAGCACTGACAGCGGTGGACCAGGGCTGCTGGTTCAATCACATAGAGTGTCATAGACATCATGGTTCCGGGCCACGCACGAAAGAACACGAGTAGTGAGTACTCGATTCTTGGGCCGGTACTACTTGGTCCACTCAACAAAACGCCCGCGGGACATGCCAGTCAAACGCGCCTCTGCCCTCTATTGTTTGCCGTACTTCTTGTGCACAGCTTGCTTGCTGACGCCGAGGCACAGGGCTATCGCCTCCCATGACAAGCCCGCCTGTCGCGCGGACCGCACCAGCGAGGCCTCCGTCCGGCCTACCTCCTTGTGCAACTCAGCAACGGCGTACAGCGCTTCCGCCGGACCCATGCCATCCATTGATCCCACCAAGGTCTTCATTCGTTCCACCTCCATGGCGTCAACCATAGTTGACGAAGGTGTGGGCGTCAACAATGGTTGACGCTGGCGCCAACTACGTGAAGGCCCTGTGCATGATGCGCTGCGGACCCGCTGAGCCGCCAAGGTACTGACCGGAGTCAAGGAACCCCGCCTTCGCGTAGGCGTTGATACCGGCAGGGTTGCGCTCGTTAACGGAAAGTACGACGCCGGCCTGGTCGCCACCCAGGGCGACGGTCAGCTTTCGCGCTTCATCAAAGGCCGCACGCGCTGCAAGCGACCCCAGCCCCCTGCCTTGGTACCTGGTGTCGATGAGGAAACCCCTCAAGAGCCAAGCGGAGCCGGCCTCAGGCCATCCTGCAAGCGTGGCAGCCCCAGACTGCAAGGTGAGAACACCCACGGCAACCCCGTCGGATTCAATCACGTACGGCAAGCGCGACTCCTCTTCGAGCCCCACCAGCATCATGCGCAGAGGGTCGCCAACGAAGTCACGCTGCTGTTCGGTTACCGCCATCGCCGCAACTGCACCCAGATGGACGGCACGGGCGTCGTCGTCGACCTTTTGCAGCGGGATAAGCCAAGCATTTGCAAGCACTTGATGATCTTATCCGACGGAAACAATGCGTTCCACGTCACAATCGCGCAAAAAGTGATGCCCCGCTATTAGGGTTGAGCCAACAGTTTCCAACCCCCTTGAGGACTCCCCCATGACCCAGCCGAACGTCATCCTGATCTGTGTCGATGAGTGGCGGGGCGACTGCCTCTCCGCCGATGGCCACCCCTACGTGGAAACACCCCATCTTGACGAACTGGCACGCAACGGCGTTCGCTTCTCAAAAGGCTACTCAGCTACACCCACGTGCGTTCCTGCCCGGGTCGCGCTGTTCACAGGACAGTCGCAAGAGCGGCACGGCCGCGTGGGCTACAACGACGGCGTGCCATTTCACGAAGCCCACCCCGTGACTGTCCAGGGCGAGTTCAGGAAGGCCGGATATCACACTCAGGCCATCGGGAAAATGCATGTCTGGCCTGAGCGCTCAAGGCTTGGCTTCGACGACGTCATCCTCCATGACGGATACCTCCACCACTCCCGCCGCGAACACAAACAGCAGTTCGCCATGTTCGATGACTACGTCCCATGGCTGCGGCGGCAGCCTGGCGTCAGCCCCGATGCCGAGTACTTCGATCATGGCGTCAACTGCAATTCCGTGGTCGCCCGCCCCTGGGACAAGCCGGAGAACCTGCACCCCACACACTGGATCGGTACTCAAGCCATCGAATGGATGCAACGCCGCGACCCAGTGAAGCCCTTCTTCCTCTACCTGTCCTTCCACCGTCCGCACCCGCCGTATGACCCGCCGTCGTGGGCGTTCGAGCAGTACCTCAACATTCCTGCCTACAAGCCGGTAGAGGGCAACTGGGAACACCACTGGGATGAGCATCGGCAGGACGGCGACTACCAGGCCAGCAACGGCAGGCTACCAGACCACGTGGTGCACCGGGCCAGGGCGGGATACTACGGCCTCATGGCCCAGATTGACCTCCAAATCAACCGCATCAAGGAATCGCTGCTCGACTTCGGCCTGCACCAGGACACCGTCATTGCGTTCACCAGTGACCACGGCGAGATGATGGGCGATCACCACATGTTCCGTAAGGCCGTCCCGTACGAAGGCTCGGCACGCATTCCGTTCATCATTGCCAACGCGCCGTCCGCGCCAGTGGCCGCCCGTGGCGCAGTGTTGGACCACGTGGTCGAGCTCCGCGACATCATGCCGACACTCCTGGACCTGGCGGGATTGCCCATCCCCGATTCTGTGGACGGGAAGTCCCTGGCACACTTGGTCGAAGGACAGGGCGACGAACCGGTCCGTGACCTCCTGCATGGCGAACACGTTTACTGGGGACAGAACCTGCACTGGCTTACCGACGGACGCCACAAGTACATCTGGGGTTCCGGGAAGGGTACGGAACAATTGTTCAACCTCGACGACGACCCGGACGAACGTACGAATCTGGCCGACGACGACGCGTACGCGGGCGAAGTGCAGCGGTGGCGGCAACTGATGGTGGATGCGCTTCGGAACCGCGAGGAAGGCTACGTGGTGGACGACGTCCTGGTCCCGGGCGCCCCGGTGGTCACCATGCTCCGGCATGTCCGTGAGCGGCTGCAGCCCATTTCGAGCGGGTCCGCCGAGCACCAGAAGACGTAGTTGCCCGGCCGACCCGCTAACCGGGCCTAGTAGCCGTAGAACTCTTTCTCAAATACTGCCCGTGCCTGGCGGCTGAGGCGTAGGTAGTCTTCCTCGAAGTCCGCCGCTGTCCCCGGGGCGTAGCCGCACCATCGGGCCACTGCCTCAAGGTCCCTGCGCGACGATGGCAGGACATCCGAACCCCGTCCGGTCACAATCACGTTGGCCGAGCGAATGCGGCTTGCCAGCTTCCACGCTTTCCGCAGCAAATCGGCGTCGTCCTTGCCAATCAGCTCCAGCGCCTCTGCAGCGGCCAAGGCTTCCAGTGTGGAACTGGTCCGCAACTCCGGGTTCTTGCCGGCATGCTGAAGTTGGAGCAATTGCACCAGCCATTCGACGTCGCTGAGTCCACCGCGGCCGAGCTTGACCTGCCGGGCGGGATCTGCGCCGCGCGGAAGTCGTTCAGACTCCACGCGGGCCTTGATTCGGCGAATTTCCCGGACGTCCTGTTCGGCGAGCTCGTCCGGGTAACGGATGGGATCGATGAGCCGGACGAAGTCCGTGGCCAATTGGTCGGAACCGGCCATGGGACGTGCACGAAGCAACGCCTGTGCCTCCCAGATGAGCGACCATCGACGATAGTACTCTGCGTACGAATCCAAGGACCGGACCATGGCGCCGTTCTTGCCTTCGGGTCTCAAGTCAGCGTCCACAGCGAGTACGCGCTCGGCCATGATCGCCGGCTTGAGCGGCTGGGTGAGCAGGCTGGAGACGCGGCCAACGATCGCCGTCGCCTGTTCCTGGGCTTCCGCGTCCGTAAAACCCGGCAGGGCACGGTGGACGTACATGACATCGGCGTCCGAACCGTAACCGATTTCACGGCCCCCCTGGCGTCCCATCGCCACAACCAGCACTTCGGTCTTCAACGGCCCGGCGGAAGCAGTCATGTTTTCCGCTACATGCAGGGCGCCAAGTACAGCAGCACGGTCCGTGTCAGCCAAGGCAAGCCCCACAGCTTCCTGGTCCAACAGGCCCGAACTGTCAGCGATGGCGGTCCGAAGGATCTCGCGCCGCCGGATGAGCCGGATGAGCCGCATGGCGCTCTCTGGATCCTCATGCCGCGACAGTTTGGATTGGATTTCCTGCCATTGCGCTTCGAAACCGATCGGCGCCAGGTCCTTGTCGCTGCCCAGCCACGCCACGGATTCAGGGGAGACTTCCAACAGATCGGAGATCAGCCGTGAATTGGCCAGCACGTGGCACAAACGCTCGGCCGCTGCTTGCGAATCCCGCAACATACCCAAGTACCAGTGCGTGGTGCCCAGCGCTTCACTCACGCGACGGAAAGCAAGCAGTCCGGCGTCCGGGTCCACTCCTTCAGCCAGCCAGCCCAAGAGAATCGGCAGGAGTTGACGCTGCAAAGCGGCCCGCCGGCTCACGCCGGCCGTCAAAGCTTCGATGTGCCGCATAGCCCCCTGCGGGTCCAAGTAGCCGAGCGCGGCCAGACGGCCCTGGGCAGCCTCAGGACTGAGTTTGGCGTCTTCGGTACTCAACTTTGCAGCAGTATTGAGCAGTGGGCGGTAGAAGATGCGATCATGCAGTTCGCGCACGGAGCGTTTGGTCTTCTGCCAGGTTCCAATGAGCTGGTCCGGATGCGGCCGCTCCAAGGCGAACGGCCCCAGGACGGCTTTGGCCAGGAATCGTTGGGCGTCCTCGGCAACGGGCATAAGGTGGGTTCGGCGCAGCTGGAAAAGCTGGATCCGGTGCTCCAATAAGCGGAGGTACCGGTACGCGCCGTCGAAAGCCGCTGCGTCGGCACGACCGATGTATCCGCCCGCAGACAGCGCCGCAATTGCCGACGTCGTATCCCGGCACCTCAGCGACTCATCCGACCTGCCATGCACAAGCTGCAGCAACTGAACGGTGAATTCGACGTCGCGCAATCCGCCACGGCCCAGTTTGATTTGGCGCTGCTCTTCGGCGGCCGGTATATGGTCGGTAACCCTGCGCCGCATGGCTTGAACGGATTCCACGAAGCCATCGCGACCCGCGGACGCCCACACGAGTGGTTGGACGGCCTCTTCATAGCGCTGGCCCAGTTCCCTGTCGCCCGCAATGGTCCGGGCCTTCAGCAGGGCTTGGAATTCCCAGCTTTCGGCCCAGCGTGCGTAGTAGCTCAGATGCGAAGCGAGGGTCCTGACCAGCGGGCCGGACTTGCCCTCCGGCCGGAGGTTGGCGTCAACTTCCCACAGCCCGGGCTCCGGAGCCGAGGACCAGATTGCCCTGGAGATGCCGGAAGCCAAAGCGGTTCCGATGGTCGCCGCACGGGCGTCTTCCAGCTCGCCCGCTTCAATGACATAAATGACGTCGACGTCGGAAATGTAGTTCAGCTCCCGGGCGCCGCATTTGCCCATGCCAATGACGGCGAGTCCGACGTCGGCAATCTCTGCAGCGTCGAACTGCGTTGCCACTTCAGCCCGGGCGACAGCCAGGGCTCCCTCAATGGCAGCGCCGGCAAGGTCGGCCAGCTCTGCACCAACGGCCGGCATGAAATCCTGCGGCGACGCGGCGCACAAGTCCTTGATGGCCAATTCCGTAAGGCCGCGGCGATAGGCCGCCCGCAACGCGGCATACGCGGGAAGGCCTGTCATGCCCGCCACCGGACGCTGCGCACCCGGTTCAGCCTTCACGGAGCGCAGCAGCCGGGACCGGAGGTCCTCACTGCGGGCGGGAAGCGGCTCCGGACTGACGCGGACATCGAAGACGTCCAAATGCTCCGGACGACGAATGAGGAACTCCCCCAGAGCCTCTGACGCACCCAGCAGGCGGTACAGAGGTTCGCTGGTGTCAGCGTCGGCCCCGGCCAGTTCTTTCAGGCCAGGGTTCTTCTCGATCAAGCGGACGAGCGACTGCAGGGCCGTGTCCGGGCTGGCAGCGATGGACAACCCCGCGAACAGGGCGTCCTGCTCGATCCCTTCCAGTTCCGGGGCAGCGAGAAACCGCTCGCCCTTCTCCAAGTCACTGAATCCGGCCGAAATGAGCTGACGTGCAAGGCTCACAGGCCCCGCCTACAGAATGCCGAGGTTGCGCTGCAATTCGTACGGCGTGACCTGGAGACGGTAGTCCTGCCATTCCGCGCGCTTGTTCCGCAGGAAGTGTTCGAAGACCTGCTCGCCGAGGATCTCAGCCACCAGCTCCGATTCCTCCATGGCGCGGATGGCGTCGTGCAGGCTCGCGGGCAACGGGGCATGGCCCATGGCTTTGCGCTCCGCGGTGGTCAGCGACCAGACGTCATCCTCAGCTGCTGCCGGAAGTTCGTAGCCTTCTTCGATGCCCTTGAGGCCTGCGCCAAGCAGGACGGCGTAAGCCAAGTAGGGGTTCGTGGCAGAGTCAATGCCACGGTATTCGATGCGCGCGGACTGGCCCTTGCCCGGCTTGTACAGCGGAACACGAACCAGCGCCGAACGGTTGTTGTGCCCCCAACTCAAGTAGCTGGGCGCCTCGCCGCCGCCCCAAAGACGCTTGTAGGAGTTCACGAACTGGTTGGTCACGGCCGTGAATTCCGGAGCGTGCTTGAGTATGCCGGCGATGAACTGACGTGCAGTCTTGGACAGCTGGAACTCGGCACCGGCCTCGAAGAAGGCATTGGTATCGCCCTCGAACAAGGAGAAGTGGGTATGCATACCGGAGCCCGGGTGGTCCGTGAAGGGCTTGGGCATGAAGGTTGCATAGGTGCCCTGCTGCAGCGCAACTTCCTTGATGACTGTGCGGAACGTCATGATGTTGTCCGCGGTCTGCAAGGCGTCGGCGTAACGGAGGTCGATCTCGTTTTGGCCGGGTCCGCCTTCGTGGTGGCTGAACTCCACCGAGATGCCCACCGATTCCAGCATGGTCACGGCCGTACGGCGGAAGTCCTGCGCAACGCCACCGGGAACGTGGTCAAAGTAGCCACCCTCATCTACCGGAACGGGAGCACCGTTGGGGCCCAGGTCCTTGGACTTGAGCAGGTAGAACTCGATTTCGGGGTGGGTGTAGCAGGTGAAGCCCATGTCCGCGGCCTTGGCGAGCGTCCGCTTCAGGACGTTGCGGGGGTCGGCAGAGGACGGTTCGCCGTCGGGCGTCAGAATGTCGCAGAACATTCTGGACGTCTGTTCGGTTTCACCACGCCACGGCAGAATCTGGAACGTGGAAGGGTCCGGCTGGGCCAGCATGTCCGACTCGAACACACGGGCCAGACCCTCGATGGCCGAACCATCAAAGCCCAGGCCTTCCTCGAACGCACCTTCAACTTCAGCCGGCGCGAGCGCCACAGATTTGAGCGAACCCACGACGTCGGTGAACCACAAGCGTACGAAGCGCACGTCACGCTCTTCGATCGTCCGCAGAACGAACTCTTGCTGGCGGTCCATAGGGCCTCTTTTCCGATTCGGTATCCACACCGCGGAATCCTTGGATTGAAGCCACGGCAGCTCAGCCTTCACTCTACTAAGACTTCCGCCCGAATGCCGCCGCAGTAGCTGCGCGTAACACAGCGTTTACAAACGGTGACGCTCAGCACACTGGTGGCAGGCGTCGTCGGCACGGCTTAGGCTCTACCCATGGCCCCGAGCAATCTTCCTGAGTCCACCACGCCCGCCGAAGTCCCCGCGCCCTATGGAACCGGCCCAGCGACTGCGTCCCAGGCGTCACCCGCGGCAGGCAAGAAGCCCTTGGGCAGGGTGCGTATCCATCACCTTCAGCAAGCCAAGGACAACGGTGAGCGCTTCGCCATGCTCACGGCGTACGAGCAATACACCGCTGAAATCTTTGACCAGGCCGGGATCGAAGTCCTGCTGGTGGGTGACTCCGCCTCGAACAACGTGTTCGGCAATGAAACCAGCCTCCCCGTCACCGTCGATGAACTGCTGCCACTGAGCCGGGCCGTGAGCCGTTCAGCCAAGCGGGCACTGATCGTCGCCGACCTCCCCTTTGGCAGCTACGAAGTCTCGGCGGAACAAGCGGTCGCCACCGGCGTGCGGTTCCTCAAGGAGGGCCTCGTTCACGCAGTAAAAATCGAGGGCGGCGCCTATTACGCAGACACCGTCAAAGCGATGGTGCAGGCCGGGATTCCCGTCATGGCCCATATTGGCTTCACGCCGCAGAGTGAACATTCATTGGGCGGCTACCGGGTCCAGGGCCGCGGTGATGACGCCAAACGCTTGATCGACGACGCCGTAGCGTTGCAGGAAGCCGGGGCGTTCAGCGTCCTCATGGAGATGGTTCCTGCAGAGACGGCCGCGGCGATCGATGCCGCGTTGCGCGTCCCGACCATCGGCATCGGCGCCGGCAACACCACCACCGGCCAGGTCTTGGTCTGGCAGGACATGGCGGGCTTGCGCGGCGGCAAGATGGCCAAGTTCGTGAAGCAGTATGCGGATCTGCGGACCACGCTCAGCGCTGCCGCTGCCGCCTATGCAGAAGAAGTACGCTCCGGCCAGTTCCCCGGACCGGAGCATTCCTTCTAACCCTGTGTCCTGCAGGGCGGTCGGGCCTAGTCGTCGTCCTGCGCGTCCCAGGCCTCGTTGCGTTGCTGAACCTTCTCAAGAGCGTGCTCGGCCTCTTCCCTGGTTTTGTAGGGGCCAATCAGCTGGGTCCAGTCGGACATGGCGTCCTCTTCGATCTCGTGTGTCTTGACGTTGTACCAATACTCCGTCACGTCTCCTCCTCGATCATCGTGCCCTCTGACGCGTAACGTTGGCGGGGTCTCAGGGACCGGGCCACAGTTTGTTACTTACGTCTCTTGCGTGCCTTATATGATCAATCTATGCCTTCTCTCGCTTCGACTGCACCCATCGGCACGCTCACCCCGGGAACCATCAGCCCTGAACGGCCTGTCCCGGCGTCGATCCCCCGCCCGGAGTACGTCGGCAAGAAGGCGCCCACCAAGTTCACCGGGTCCGAGGTGAAGTCGCCGGAGACCGTTGAGAAGATCCGGGTTGCCGGCAGGATCGCAGCGCAGGCCATCGTCGAGGTTGGCAAGCACATCGAACCTGGCGTAACGACGGATCAGTTGGACAAGATCGGCCACGAGTTCCTTCTGGACCACAACGCCTACCCGTCCACGCTGGGCTACCGAGGCTTCCCGAAGTCCCTTTGCTCCTCCCTCAACGAGGTCATCTGCCACGGCATTCCGGATTCAACCGTGGTTCAGGATGGCGACATCCTGAACATTGACATCACCGCTTTCATCGACGGCGTGCACGGTGATACCAACTACACTTTCCTGGTTGGCGACGTGGACGAAGAGTCCCGTTTGCTGGTTGAGCGTACGCAGGAGTCGCTCAACCGCGCCATCAAGGCCGTGGCCCCGGGCCGCGAAATCAACGTAATCGGCCGTGCCATTCAGTCCTACGCCAAACGCTTCGGCTATGGCGTGGTGCGCGACTTTACTGGCCATGGTGTTGGCGAGGCGTTCCATACAGGCCTCATCATCCCGCATTACGACGCAGCCCCGGCGTACAACACCGTGATCGAGGCAGGCATGGTCTTCACCATCGAACCCATGCTGACGCTCGGCACCATCGAATGGGACATGTGGGCCGACGACTGGACGGTCGTCACCAGGGACCACAAGCGAACGGCCCAATTCGAACACACGTTGCTGGTCACTGAGACCGGCGCGGAAATCCTTACCCTTCCCTGAGCTCTTCGGAAGGTTTACCGCAGCCGCGGCGGCTGCGCCATGCCCACCCCTCCTGCCATGATCGGAAATGCATTGTCCAAGAAGGATGAGAAGACCCACAAGAACGCACCGTTGATCGGTATCGACATCGGCGGCACCGGCATCAAGGGCGGCATCGTCGACCTGAAGAAGGGCAAGCTGATCGGCGACCGCTTCCGAGTGCCTACGCCCCAGCCCGCAACGCCGGAAGCCGTCGCTGAGGTCGTCGCCCAAATCGTCGAGGAACTCTCCAGCCGTCCCGACGCTCCGGCCGAAGGTTCGCCGGTGGGTGTCACGTTCCCTGGAATCATCCAGCACGGTGTGGTGAACTCTGCGGCCAACGTGGACAAGTCATGGTTGGGCACAGACATCGACAAGAAGTTTACGGAACGCCTGGGCCGCCCGGTTGAGGTCATCAACGACGCCGACGCCGCCGGTCTTGCCGAAGCACGCTACGGCGCCGGTGAAGGCGTGGACGGGACCGTCCTGGTCATCACCTTGGGTACCGGCATCGGCTCGGCCTTCATTTTCAACGGGCAGCTGGTGCCGAACGCTGAACTCGGCCACCTCGAGGTCGACGGATTCGACGCCGAGACCAAGGCTTCCGCCGTGGCACGCGAACGCGATGGCCTGAGCTGGGACGAGTACGGTGTCCTCCTCAACCGGTACCTCCAGCACGTTGAGTTCCTCTTCTCTCCGGAACTGTTCATTGTGGGTGGCGGCATCTCCAAGCGATCCGACGAGTACTTCCCGCACTTGGAGCTGAGGACCAAGATCGTCACTGCTGAACTGAAGAACGACGCCGGCATCGTCGGTGCCGCCCTTGAGGTCGCCTTGCACCACAAGCTGGCAAAGTAGCGGGCACTCCGTGACGAACGACGCCGCACCTGGAATTGCGATTGTCACCGGCGCCAGCCGGGGCATCGGTGCTGCGGTCGCGCAGGCCGCAGCACGGTCCGGGTACGGCGTCGTCGTCAACTACTCTGCGGATGCCGACGGCGCCGGCGCCGTAGTAGCGGAGATCATGGCGGAAGGCGGGACGGCCGTGGCCGTTCGGGCCGACGTCAGCCAGCCAGCCGACGTCGTATGCCTGTTCGAGGCGGCGGCAAAGCTGGGTCCCATCACGGCGGTCATCAACAACGCGGCAATTACTGGCAACCTGATCGGCACCCTGGCCGATGTGCCGGTTGAGACCGTGCAGCGGGTTGTGGATGTCAACGTGGCCGGGATGATGTACATGTGCCAGGAAGCCGTCCGAAGGTTATCAACCAGCAGCGGCGGCGGCGGGGGCTCAATCGTCAACATCTCCTCCACTGCCACCAAAGCAGGCTCGCCGGGCACCTGGGTCCACTATGCCGCGACGAAGGGGGCCGTTGACGTCCTTACAGTTGGCCTGGCAGCCGAAGTGGCGAAGCAGGGCATCCGGGTCAATGCCGTGGCGCCCGGCAGCACCAACACCGGGCTGCATGCGGCGGCCGGAATGCCTGACCGCGTTGCACGGCTGAACCCCACGATTCCGATGGGCAGGGGCGCCGAGCCCGAAGAGATTGCTGCCGCCGTACTGTGGCTGTTGTCCGGTGACGCCGGGTACATCACAGGAGCCATTCTCCCGGTGTCGGGCGGGCGTTAGCCCAACAGGCGAAGGATGATGCCGGTGGTGGCTGCGGCTTCCCCTCCACTGCCACCACCGGAGCTAGAGTTGGCTCTTTTCAGAACCCTTGGCATCCTTGGCGCCGTTCTTCGCATGCGCTTCTGCCTCGTGTCGAAGAAGCGAGATGGCGGATTCAAAGTCTTCCAGTGATTCAAAGGCCTGGTACACGCTGGCGAATCGCAGGTAAGCGACCTCATCAAGTTTCCGCAACGGTCCGAGGATGGCCAGCCCGACCTCATGGGCATCGATCTCCGCAGCACCGGAGGAACGGATGTTCTCTTCGACTTCCTGGGCCAGCATGGCGAGGTCGTCTTCGGTGACAGGCCGTCCTTGGCATGCTTTCCGGACGCCACTGATGACCTTGATCCGACTGAATGGCTCACCCACGCCTGACCGCTTGATCACGGACAGGCTGGTTGTCTCCACGGTGGTGAAGCGTCGGCCACACTCCGGGCACTGCCGGCGGCGTCGAATGGACGAACCGTCGTCGGCCATGCGGCTGTCGACGACGCGCGAGTCAGGATTCCGGCAGAACGGACAATACACGCTGGGCCTCCCCTGATCAGCTCCGGCCCAACACAGCGTCGGCTGGACGCCGGAAACGCAAAAGGTGCCGGAAGTTTCGCTTCCGGCACCAGTTTACGTTCGTTCACACCCTAATGACAAGCGTGTAATTACTACATGTAGTGGTGGGTACCCGTATATGTAGTGGTTAGCTGCCTTCCACAAAGCGAATCTTGACCGCATCGCCGTGTCCCGGAAGGTCCTCCGCGCCGGACAAGCTGACGATGTGCCCGCTGACCTGCCCCAGTGCCTCACGACTGTAATTGATGACCTGCACCGCACGAAGGAACGTGGTGACGTTGAGACCAGACGAGAAAGCCGCCGTACCACTGGTGGGCAGGACGTGGTTGGAACCCGCGCAGTAATCGCCCAGGCTCACCGGGCTGTAGTCCCCTACGAAAATCGCCCCTGCGTTGCGGATACGCGCGGCAACCGCCGGCGCGTCCGCCGTCATGATCTCCAAGTGCTCAGCGGCGTAGGCGTTGCATACAGCGATGCCCTGTTCGAGGCTGTCCACCAGGACCACACCGGACTGCGGACCTGACAGTGCCTCAAGGACTCGGGCGCTGTGTTTGGTAGCTGCCGCTTGCCGGGCCAGTTCGAGTACGACGGCGTCCGCCAAGTCCGCTGAGTCAGTCACCAGGACCGACGCTGCTTTGGGGTCGTGCTCGGCTTGGCTGATCAGGTCAGCGGCAACCAACGCGGGACGGGCCGTCGCATCCGCAAGAATGGCGATCTCGGTGGTTCCCGCCTCGGAATCAATGCCCACGACGCCCTTGACGAGCCGCTTGGCAGTTGCCACGAAAATGTTGCCTGGGCCCGTCACAACGTCCACAGGCTCGATCGGAAGTTCATCGCCTGAGCCAGGGACGCCGTACGCAAAGGAAACGATCGCCTGGGCGCCTCCGATTGCGTAAACCTCATCGATTCCCAGGAGTGACGCCGCGGCCAGGATAGTGGGGTGCGGCAGCCCGCCGAAATTCTTCTGCGGCGGCGAAGCCAAAGCAATGGACTCGACTCCTGCGGCAACTGCGGGCACCACGTTCATGATCACCGAGGAAGCCAGTGGAGCCAAGCCGCCGGGGACATAGAGCCCGACGCGTCCAACGGGAATCCAGTTCTGGCTGACAAGGGCGCCATCGGCCAACGCGACATCCACATTTGCGGGTCGCTGCTGCTCGGCGAACTGCTTGGCGCGGCTGATGGACTCTTCCAGGGCGGCGCGCACCCCGGGATCAAGTTCAGCCAGTGCTTTCGCGAGGGCCTCCGCCGGAACACGGGGGTGGGACTGTTCCACGCCATCGAAGTTCCTGGCCAATTCAGAAAGGGCGTCAAAACCACGGCTGCGCACTGCCGAGATGATGTCCAGGACCTTTTGCTCCGCTTCAGCCAACGTCTGATGCTGCGCCCGGGGTACCGCGGCGCGCAATTCCGCCAGCGAAAGGTTGCGGCCCCGGAAATCGATGCTGCGGAATTCCAAGGGCAAGGTGGCAGGGACAGTTGTATCCGAAGAAGTGGTCACCCGGCTATTTTACGGGTTTCCGCGAGAGAACCCCGAACAGGGCCAACACAAAGGTGACGAACGCTGTAGCTCCCGGCCACAACAGGAGCACGGCAAAGGACCGGAGCGTAAAGCCATACTCAAGACCGAGGGCGGGATCGGGTGCGGCGCCCCACAACAGTGCAGCAAGCAGTCCGGTGAGCCAGGCCATCACGCCGCCCACCGCGCCCCCAACGAGCGCAAACCCAAGCCGCCGGCCGGCGCCCGGCCCTTGAAGTTTCCCGTCCAGCATGACGCCGGTAAAGCACCCGGAGACGAGCATCATTCCAGCAAGCACCAGATCCCGCGGCAACCAGGAATCAGGATTGGCGGCATTTGCAAGGTCCGGGTTCCCGGAGACCAGGTTGAGGCCACCCGGGGCCAACACCCACCAGACCACGCCAAGGAGAACACCGGACGCTGCAGGAAGCGCCAACCACAGCACCTCACGGGAACGCCATGGCCTGCTGTGCGGAGCCGGTGTGATCCCAGCGGGGACGTGCAAAGTGGACTCGGTCATGCAACACACATTAACAAAGCTTCACGCGCGCTCAACAACTAGGGCCCACTGCCCGGGAGGCATACCCTGAGGGAATAGACGTGCGGAAATACCTCAGGAGACTCAACACCGTGGCAAGCGAAAAGGCCGGCTTCGAGCAGACATTCAAAGAAATGTTCCGGCGGCATGCCGCTGGCGTGGCCATCATCACGGCCAACCTTAACGGCAAGCCTTTCGGCTTTACGGCCACCTCCGTGGCTTCGTTATCCGCCGAACCGCCCCGGTTCACCTTCAACATGGCCCGAAGCTCCAGCTCCTGGCCGGCGGTCGCCAACGCCGAATACATCGGCGTCCACATGCTTGGCCTGGAAAACCAGGCCCTGGCCGACCGCTTTGCCCGGACCCGTGATCGCTTCGAAGGTGATCACTGGGAGCCCGGACCTCACGATGTCCCCATCCTCAAGGACGTTTCGGGGTGGCTGGTGGGGAAAATCCAGATGCGCCTGTCGTTTGAAAACAACGCAGTGGTAGTGGTCGAGGTCATCGACGGACAAGTGGGCGACGACGGTACTCCCCTGCTCTACCATGGTGGCGGTTACAGCCAGCCGGCGCCGCTCGACTACGAAATCTAGCCCAGCGGGCGCCTGACCTGAGAGTCAGGTTGGCTGGTCCACTGCCCTGGCTGGTCCACTGCCCTAGTTGTCCAGGCAGGCAGGTCCCAGGAGCACCTTCAGATCGCCGAAGAGCGATGGACTCGGGTTCACGCGCATGTGGACGGGCAGTCCCATGACCTCGACCTTGGTATCCCCCATGAGCTTGAGACGCACTTCGGAGTTCCCCCGGTGCGTGCGCAACACATCACGGAGATCGGTGACCACCGCTTCGGTTGCCTTGAACGTGGGAATCGTGATCACCACCGGCCCGTTAACGCTTTCGCTGAGGTCCGGCACAGAGAGTTCCATGCAGTTCAACGTCACGGCGCCGTCATCCCTGCGCTGCAAGCGGCCCTTGACCACCACAATCAGGTCTTCAGCAAGGACGGACGCAATAGGTCCATAGACCTGGCCGAAGAACATCACTTCCATCGAAGCGCCCAGATCCTCGATCTCTGCCCGGGCATAGGCGTTGCCACTGGCTTTGGCGATTCTGCGGCTCAGTGAAGTGATCATGCCCGCGATGGTGACGATCGCGCCGTCGTGCGGTCCGTCCTCCGCGATGATCGAGGTGATCGACATTTCGGCGTGCTGGCTGAGCACGCCCTCCAAACCCTGCAATGGATGGTCTGAGACGTACAGGCCAAGCATGTCCCGTTCAAAGGAAAGCTTGTCCTTCTTCTCCCACTCCGGAAGATCGGGAATCTCCGTGGTAAGAGACGCCTCTGGTTCCTGGTCCTCGAATCCGGCAAAGAGGTCGAACTGGCCGATTGCCTCGTTGCGCTTGAGCGTAATGACCGAGTCGATCGCTTCTTCATGAATCATGGCCAAGGCGCGGCGGTGGTGACCCAGGGAGTCGAAGGCACCGGCCTTGATCAAGGATTCAATGGTGCGCTTGTTGCACACAACGGCAGGTACCTTCATCAGGAAGTCCTTGAAGGAGGTGTAGCTGCCTTCACTGGTCCGGGCCGCCACCATGGCTTCAACCACGTTGACGCCGACGTTGCGGATGGCGCCCATGCCGAAGCGAATGTCCTGGCCCACTGGCGTGAAGTTCAACGAGGATTCGTTGACGTCCGGCGGCAACACCGTAATGCCCATGCGGCGGCACTCATTGAGGTAAATGGCGGACTTGTCCTTGTCGTCACCAACGGACGTGAGCAAGGCGGCCATGTATTCGGGCGCATAGTGCGCCTTCAGGTAAGCCGTCCAGTAGGAGATCACGCCGTAAGCGGCGGAGTGCGCTTTGTTGAAGGCGTAGTCGGAGAACGGGAGCAGGATGTCCCAGAGTGTCTTGACGGCAGCCATGGAATAGCCGTTGTCCTGCATGCCCTGGGAGAAGCCGGCGAACTGCTTGTCCAGCTCGGACTTCTTTTTCTTGCCCATGGCGCGGCGGAGGATGTCTGCCTGGCCCAGCGAATAGCCCGCCAGCTTCTGCGCCACGGCCATGACCTGCTCTTGGTACACGATCAGGCCAAAGGTGCCGCCAAGGATTTCCTTGAGCGGTTCTTCCAGCTCCGGGTGGATGGGGATGACTTCCTGGATCTTGTTCTTGCGCAAGGCATAGTCAGTGTGGGCGTTGGCGCCCATGGGGCCGGGGCGGTACAAAGCCAACACGGCCGAGATGTCTTCGAAGTTGTCAGGCTTCATGAGCTTGAGCAGGGACCGCATGGGACCGCCGTCGAGCTGGAACACCCCCAAGGTATCGCCACGCGCCAACAGCTCATACGACGCGACGTCGTCAAGTTCCAGGTTTTCGAGGTCGAGGTCCACGCCCCGGTTCATTTTGATGTTTTCCAGGGCATCCGAAATGATCGTCAGGTTTCGGAGGCCCAGGAAGTCCATCTTGATCAGGCCGAGGCCTTCGGACGTCGGGTAGTCGAACTGCGTGATGACCTGGCCGTCCTGGAAGCGGCGCATGATCGGAATGACGTCGATGATCGGGTCAGAGGACATGATGACACCGGCGGCGTGCACACCCCATTGCCGCTTCAGACCCTCGATGCCGAGCGCCGTTTCAAAGACCTTGGCCGCCTCCGGATCCGTGGCGATGAGCTGCCGGAAATCCCCTGCCTCGCTGTATCGCTTGGCCTCAGGATTCTGGATGTCGGCCAGCGGGATGTCCTTGGCCATAACGGCCGGCGGGAGCGCCTTGGTGAGTGTCTCGCCCATGCTGAATGGGTAGCCCAGCACACGTGAGGAGTCCTTGAGGGCCTGCTTGGTCTTGATGGTGCCGTAGGTGACGATCATCGCCACTCGCTCGTCACCGTACTTCTTGGTGACGTAGTCGATCACCTCGGATCGACGCCGGTCATCGAAGTCGACGTCGAAGTCGGGCATGGAGACGCGGTCCGGGTTGAGGAAGCGCTCGAAGATCAGGCCGTGGCGGAGCGGATCGAGGTCGGTGATGCGCATGGCATACGCCACCATGGAGCCTGCACCCGAACCACGGCCCGGTCCCACGCGGATACCGTTGTTCTTGGCCCAGTTAATAAAGTCGGCGACCACCAGGAAGTAGCCCGGGAAGCCCATGGAAGTAATGACCCCGAGCTCATAATCGGCTTGCTTGCGGACGTTGTCCGGGATGCCTTGTGGATACCGGTACTGAAGGCCCGTGTCGACTTCCTTGACCAGCCAGGACGTCTCGTCTTCGCCGGGAGGGCAAGGGAACCGGGGCATGTAGTTGGCGCCCGTGTTGAACGACACTTCGCAGCGTTCGGCGATGAGCAGCGTGTTGTCGCACGCGTCCGGGTGGTCGCGGAAGAGTTCACGCATTTCCTGCGGGGACTTGAGGTAGTAGCCGCTGCCGGAGAACGCGAAGCGGGAACCGCCGTTGTCATATGTGGGCTCAAGGAGCGTAGAGCCGGATTGAATGGCCAGGAGGGCCTCGTGGGCCTTGGCGTCGTGCTCGTGCGTGTAGTGGAGATCGTTCGTTGCAACCAGCGGGAGGTTCAGGTCTTTTGCCAACCTCAGGAGGTCGCCCGTAACCCTTCGCTCAATATCCAGTCCATGGTCCATGAGCTCGCAGAAATAGTTTTCTGCGCCGAAGATGTCACGGAACTCGGCAGCAGCCTCCACAGCCTCGCGGTATTGGCCGAGCCGAAGCTTGGTCTGGACCTCTCCGGAAGGGCAACCCGTCGTGGCAATCAAGCCTTCCGAGTACGTGTTGAGAAGTTCTCGGTCCAGCCGCGGCCACTTTCCGAACACGGAATCCAGCGACGCAATGGAGGAGGCCCGGAACAGGTTTCGCATGCCCACGTTGTTGTAGCTCAACAGGGTCATGTGGGTGTAGGAGCCACCGCCTGAGACGTCGTCCTTGCGCTGGTTCTCATCGCCCCAGCGCACACGCTCTTTGTCTCCGCGGGCCGTTCCGGGAGTGACATAGGCTTCAACACCGATGATCGGTTTGATGCCCTTGTCCGTGGCCTTCCGCCAGAAGTCGAACGCCCCGAACAAGTAGCCGTGGTCCGTAGTGGCCAGGGCAGGCATCCCCAGGCGTTCAGTTTCGTCGAACAACTCGCCCAAACGGGCAGCCCCATCCAGCATGGAGTACTCGGTGTGGGTGTGCAGGTGGACGAACGAATCATTGCTGGAAGTCACCCGGACAGTCTACCGGGAGCCGCTGACGTTCGAGCTAGGCGCTGCCGCTGGCCAGCAGGTCCAGCGCGTACTGCAGGTCCGCTGGATAGTCGCTGGTCACTTCCACCCAATCCCCGCTGCGGGGGTGGGCAAAGCCAAGTTGCCGGGCGTGCAGCCATTGCCGGGTCAGCCCGAGGTTGGCCGCGAGCCGCGGGTCCGCACCGTAAGTAAGGTCACCAGCACAGGGGTGGCGCAGGGCCGAGAAGTGCACGCGGATTTGGTGCGTTCGGCCGGTTTCCAAGTGGACCTCCACCAGTGTGGCCTTGCCGAAGGCTTCCAAGACCTCGTAATGGGTCACGGAAGGCCGCCCGTCTTCAATGACAGCGAAGCGCCAATCGTGGCCCGGGTGGCGTCCGATCGGGGCGTCGATGGTGCCCTCAAGGGGATCCGGCAGACCCTGGACCACTGCGTGGTACACCTTGTCTACTGTTCGCTCCTTGAAGGCGCGCTTGAGCACTGTATAGGCGTGCTCTGTCTTCGCGACCACCATGACGCCGGAGGTACCGACGTCGAGCCTGTGGACAATGCCCGCGCGTTCAGGTGCACCCGAAGTCGAAATCCTGTAGCCGGCGCCAGCGAGGCCACCCACCACCGTGGGTCCCACCCAGCCCGGCGAAGGGTGCGCGGCAACTCCCACTGGCTTGTCGATGACAACGAAATCCTCGTCATCCAGCAGGATCTTCAGGCCTTCCACAACTTCCTCCACGACTTCAAGGGGATCCCGACGCTCCGGGACAATAATGTCCAACACGGCGCCGGCAACGAGTTTCGCAGATTTGCCCACCGCTGCACCGCCGGTGGTGACATTTCCTTCGGCGATCAGCAATGCGGCAGCTGAACGCGAGATGTCCAACAGCTTTGCCAGGCCTGCATCGGCACGGACGCCGGCGAGGTCCTCCGGGACGCGAACTGATTCACTCACTTGCTGCCTCCTCGGAGTCGCCCTTGACGGGCTTCGAGTTGCTGCCCTGCTTGCTTTGAGCGACCTGGCGCGAGCCGTCGAGGCCAATACCGCGGAGTGTCAGGAGGCAAATAATCACGACGCCGGACACCACAGCCGAGTCAGCGATGTTGAAGATCGCGAAATTCGGAAGCTGGATGAAGTCCACCACGTGACCCATGGCAAACGAAGGCTCACGGAACAGCCGGTCGGTCAGGTTTCCCAGCGCACCGCCGAAAAGCAGCCCAAGCGACAAAGCCCACCATGCCGAACCGAGGCGCCTCAGTTGGAACAGAATGGCCACGGAAACACCGGCCATGATGATGGTGAAGATCCAGGTGACATTCTCACCGATGGAAAAGGCTGCGCCAGAGTTCCGGATGTAATACCAGTGCAGCAGGGGCGGCAACACAGGAATGCGCTCACCCTCTGTCATGGTGCTGGTAACCCAGAGCTTGGTCAGCTGGTCAAAGGCATAAGCAAACACAGCCAATCCGGCAAAGAGCCACAGCATGGCAGGGCGCCACGTGTGGCGGACAATGGGTGCCGGCTGGGTTGCGCCGTCGGTGAGGTCGTCGGTCATAGTGCTTTCATTCGGAAACGTAGCGGGCTGCTGCGGGCCTTAACAGCAAAAGCCGGTGGCCGAGGAGTCCTCAGCCACCGGCTTTCAGAATACTTGCTAAACGTCGGCGGTTGCTTCGCCGACCTCAGGGGCAGCGACGGAACCACGGGCGTCGAGGTCGCGCAGCTGGCCTTCGATGTAGGCCTTCAGGCGAGAGCGGTAGTCGCGCTCGAAGCCACGGAGCTGCTCAACCTTACGCTCGAGAACGGAGCGCTGCTGCTCGAGGGCACCAAGGATCTTGCGGGACTTCTCCTGGGCATCGTTGACGAGGCTTGAGGCCTCGATCTGTGCCTCGGCGATGATCTTTTCCTTCTGCTGCGCGCCATCAGAGACGTGCTTGTCGTGCATCTGCTGGGCCATGGCCAGCAGGCCGGCAGCTGATTCAGCGGAAGGAGTAACACCCGAAGCTGCGGCGGGAGCCGGAGCAGCTGCAGCAGCTGCTGCCTTTTCGGCTTCCTTCTTCTTGGCAGCTTCAGCGGCCTTGGCCTCGGCTTCCGCCTTTGCCTCGGCTTCCTTGTCAACCTTGACCGGAGCAGGAACCTTCTCGACAACCGGAGCCGGAGCGGCAGCCGCCGGGACAGCCGAACCGGCCTCGCCGAGCTTCTTGCGAAGTTCGTCGTTCTCCTGGTTCAGGCGGCGCAGTTCCACCACGATCTCGTCGAGGAAGTCATCCACCTCGTCTTGGTCATAGCCTTCGCGGAACTTGGTCGGCTGAAAGCGCTTGTTGACAACGTCTTCTGGCGTCAAAGCCATCTGGTCACCTCGTTGGTCTAGTTAGTCAGTAGGCCTTCCGGCCGTTCAAAACTACGGTACCTAAATATCATCTGGTTCCTCCAATTCAACACCATCGTGTTGATTTGGAGAATTTGCGGCCTTTGGACTATCCATGGCGGTCCAGCAGCCGCGGGGCAACTACGCCAGGTTGAAGGTCACGGCCATGGCGATGCTGACTACAACTATCAGGATCAGGAAGCCCAAATCCAAGGAAATCCCACCCAACTGAAGAGGCGGAATGAGGCGACGCAGCCTGCTGAGCGGCGGGTCGGTCACCGAATAGACGACGTGGGCTGTTACCAACGCAACACCCCGCGGCCTCCACTGACGGGCAAACATCTGTACCCATTCAAAGATCAGCCTGATGATCAGAGCAATGAAAAACAGCAACAACACAATATAGATAAGGCCGAAAACAATGCCCACGAGTTAGCTCAGATCTCCCACTTGTTCCGGAATGCCGATCGGTCCCTACTATTGCAACACAGATGCCAGGCGGGGTGACCCGCCTGGCATCTGCCAATAAGGCTGTTCTCAGCTCTGGTTGAAGAAGCTGGCCTGCGTTTCGCTGGCCTTCTTGTCGTCGCCGATGACTTCGACATAGGAAGGAGACAGCAGGAAGACTTTGTTGGTGACCCGCTCGATGCTGCCATGGAGGCCAAAGACCAGACCGGCAGAGAAGTCGACGAGCCGCTTGGCGTCAGCCTCACCCATGTCCGTCACGTTCATGATGACGGGGATGCCGTCACGGAAGCTCTCACCAATGACTTTGGCGTCATTGTATGAACGCGGATGGACAGTGGTGATCTGCCTCAGGCCAGAGGCATCTTCGCGGCTGGAAGCCGCACGCTTGATAGGTGTCACGGGGGCGCGGTATTCCTCTTCGGCGTCAACAGTGGGCAATTCACGGACAATTTCACGGACGGGTGCAGGAGCACGGCGTTCTTCGCGCTCCTGGGCCTGGTGACGCTCGTCGTCCTGGTGCGCTACGGCATGCTCAGATTCGTAGTGTTCATCGCCGTCGGCGAGCCCAAGATAGATCATTGTCTTGCGCAGAGCGCCAGCCATGGTGCACTCCTATCGTGTCTGCAGTAGGCGGGCCGCCATGACTTGACATTCTTGGAACTCCGGCCCGTCATTCCAATACTTTGACGCTACCCCACGGCCGGACGCGAACCGAGAATATCGGAGCCAATTCTCAGGTGTGTCGCCCCGAATTTGACGGCCGCTTCCAAGTCCTGGCTCATCCCCGCAGAGATGCCAACAGCGTCGGGGTGGATCATTCGAACCGCGTCGGAGATGGCAGCCAGCTTCGCGAAGGCTGCCTCCGGATCCGCACCGAGAGGCGCGACGGCCATCAAGCCGGCAAACTTCAGGCCCACAGCCGCCTCGATGTGATCCGCCAGCACCTCGACGTCAGCGGGACCCGCCCCACCACGGTGGGCGCCGGCGTTGTCGTCGAGGCCAACCTGGATAAAGCACTCAAGATCGCCACGCCCGGTCGCATCCTGTTCGCGCGCAATCGCCTTTGCGAGGGCGTCAACCACCTGGATCCGGTCGATGGATTGCACGGAGTACGCGTACTTGGCCACGGACTTGGCTTTGTTGCTCTGGAGCTGGCCAATGAAGTGCCATCGAACGTCAAGGTCGGCCAGATCGGCCGACTTCGCAGCAGCTTCCTGATCCCGGTTTTCGCCGAGGTCCGCCACGCCAAGGGCCGCGAGCCTCCGGACGTCCGCAGCAGGATGGAATTTAGTGACCACAATGAGCCGGGGTTCGTCTGAACGACCAGCGGCCTTGGTTGCTGCCGCAATCCGATGACGGACTAATTCCAACCGCCCCGCAAGTTCGGCCCTCCGGGCATCGGCCAAAGAACCTTCCACGGGAAGGTCCTGTCCGGGGTCAGTCATGCGTCCACACCAAACCTGCAAATCGACCGGTCCGGGAATCCCGCCGGTAGGAGAAAAGAGAATCGTTTTCCAGGGTGCACTCCCCTGAATACTCCACGGTGACGTCGAGTTCGGCCAGTTGAGCGCGCACACCGGCTGGAAGGTCCAAGGCCGGGGTCCCCCAGGTGGTGGAAGACCACATAGCCGGCACCAGGGCAGAGACGTCGGCCCGGAGCTGCTCAGGAACTTCGTAGCACGCGCCACAGATGGAAGGTCCCAGCCAGGCACTGATGTTCGAGGCACCGTAATGGCGCATTTGCACGACGGCGGCGGGCACTACCGCCGAAGCCACACCAGGTCGCCCGGCATGGGCGACGGCCACCACGGGAGTACCGTCCGCGTTATCGCCGACGAGCACCACCGGAACACAGTCGGCCACCATGACGGACAACGGCTGGACCTCGGCAAACGAAGGCGTGACGGCGGAAACCATGGCGTCGGCCGTAGGACCCCGCCCGAAGCTTCCTATGAACTCCACTGCGTTCCCGTGCACCTGGTCCATGTACTGGAAACACCGCCGACCAAGGCCCGCGGCCGCCTCCACCTGGGCACGACGATTCAAGACGTCGTCCGGATTGTCCCCCACGTGGAGAGCCAGATTGCCGGCATCTGCATCGGTGAAGGCAACCGATACACCCGGCCGAACTTCATTCCGCCACCAAAACACCAGCTGCTGACTCTCCCGGACGTTGTTTTACTTCAGGAAGTCGGGGACGTCGAGATCGTCCGAGCGGCTGCCCGAAAGGTCCGGTTCCACGACAGCCGGGAGGTCGACGTCGAAGCCGGAGTCCGCCGGGAGTGCCGAAGGACGCTGCTGGCCCCAGTTGCTCAAGCCCGAAGCGCCAATGCCTGCCGTGGCGTGCTGCGGCGCGGCACTGGTCGGCGCAGCTGCGGGTGCGGCCGGTCGCTCAGCCGGAGCCTGGGCCGGACGGGACTGGTCCATGGACGGAGAGGTGGCTTTGACGTCATCGAAACCTGCAGCAATGACCGTCACGCGGGCTTCGTCGCCCAGGGCGTCGTCGATGACGGCACCGAAGATGATGTTGGCCTCGGGGTGGGCAACTTCCTGGACGAGGCGGGCCGCTTCGTTGATTTCAAACAGGCCCAGGTCAGAGCCACCCTGGATGGACAGCAGGACCCCGTGGGCGCCATCGATGGAAGCTTCGAGCAACGGTGAAGCGATAGCCAATTCGGCGGCCTTGACCGCGCGGTCTTCGCCTCGGGCGGAGCCGATACCCATGAGAGCCGAACCAGCGCCCTGCATCACGGACTTGACGTCGGCGAAGTCGAGGTTGATCAGGCCGGGCGTGGTGATCAGGTCGGTGATGCCCTGGACGCCGGACAGGAGGACTTGGTCAGCGGAACGGAAAGCGTCCAGGACGGAGACGTTGCGATCGCTGATGGAAAGGAGACGGTCGTTGGGGATGACGATAAGGGTATCGACTTCGTCGCGCAAGGCGTCGATGCCGGCTTCTGCCGAGCCAGCACGACGGCGGCCTTCGAAGGTGAAGGGGCGTGTGACCACACCAATGGTCAGAGCACCCAATGAGCGTGCGATGCGCGCGACCACAGGGGCGCCGCCGGTACCGGTGCCGCCGCCCTCGCCTGCGGTGACGAAGACCATGTCCGCGCCGCGGAGAACTTCTTCGATCTCATCGGCGTGGTCTTCAGCGGCCTGCTTGCCGACCTCTGGGTTGGCGCCGGCGCCAAGGCCGCGCGTGAGCTCGCGTCCGACGTCGAGCTTGACGTCGGCGTCGCTCATGAGCAGCGCCTGCGCGTCGGTGTTGATGGCAATGAACTCGACGCCGCGGAGGCCGACCTCGATCATTCGGTTGACTGCATTCACGCCACCGCCGCCGATGCCGACGACCTTGATGACGGCCAAGTAATTCTGCGGTGCTGCCACGTTTCGTGCCCCTTGCTTGTGTCCTATAGCGAAACTGATCGAGTCCAACTTGAATCCTTGGACCTTAACCCTCTAGTTGAAGGTTATAGTTATGTCAAGTAACTCTAGTGCGACGGTATTTCCTATGCTTCGCACATGCAATGACCGCCTGCGCGTGTCGCCTGATTGTCGCGAAAGAAGGCCATCGCCGGCCGTCTGTTACTTGGTGTTGTTGTACTTACTTCGTAAATGGATGCCGTGGCACGCTGACGTCATAGACGCTCACGGGCACCTTTGGATCCGGCGGCATTTTCAGCAGTGCTTCCAGTGCCTTTGCCTTCAGTTCCCTGTCCGCCGCATTGCCCCACACTACCGTCTTTCCGTCCGTCAATTTTAGCTCGACTGCATCCACGGATTTGGCAGAGGCTGTTGACATCCGGGCCAGGACATCCGCTGGCAGTGTATTCAGGACGGCCGCGATTGCCTTGAACAGTTCCGTGTTGGCAGCCCCAGCGCCAGCGTCGATCAACGGCAGCGGCACCGCTGAGGCATCCTGCGTGGCTCCGAGCTGGACGCCATCGACGTCCACCATGACAAACGAGTCGCCCTGCTTAAGGAGAGCCACAGGAACACGCTCGTTGACGTGAACCAGCAACTCCGACGGCGGCCGCGCTTCCATCGTGGCGGAACGAACTTGAACCAGTGGTCTGAGGAGCTCGTTGATTTCCTGCTCGCTGACCTGTGGCAACGGTTTGCCCTCGAGGTCGGCCAGGGCCTTCTGAACGTCCTGGGGTTTCAACAAAGAAGTGCCATCGACCGTAATGGTATGAACCGCAAGGACCGGAGAGTATATGGCGCCAGCCACGACGGCGATGATGAATGCCACCACGATCGATGCAGTCCACAGCACCAGCCGACGCTTTCTGCGGCCCCTCGGTTCCGGAAAGACAATGACGTTGTTCCGGGCGTTGGTTTTCCCGGCCGGGACAGCTTTTTCTGCGGACACGGCCTTTGCGGCCACGCGCTGCTCTGGTTCAACGGAACGCTCCGCGCTGATGATCCCTTCGGCGGTGCCTCGCGACACGCCTTGGCCAGGGCGGCCCGCCCCCGGTTTGAACGTCGGCTTGCGGGTGCTAGCCACCCAATGCCCCAACAATCAAAGGACCATAAGAGGTAACATCACCGGCACCGACCGTCAGCACGATGTCGCCCTCCCCCGCAACGGCCACCACGGCATCAACAGCGTCCGCGCCCCCGGCCACCAGGCTTCCGTGCGACAGCCTGTCGGCAATCAACGAACTCGTAATCCCGGGAATGGGGTCCTCACGGGCCGGGTAGATATCAAGGACCAGGGCGGTGTCAGCAAGGTCCAACGCGGCCGCGAACTCGGCGGCAAACTCACGGGTCCTCGAAAACAGGTGCGGCTGGAACAGGACGTGCACCTTGTTTCCGGCCGCGACGGAACGGGCGGCCGTCAGTGCAGCCCGGACCTCTGTGGGGTGGTGCGCATAGTCGTCGTACACCCGCACCCCGCGACCCTGGCCCTTGAACTCGAAGCGCCGCGACGCCCCAGTGAAGTGACCCAGTGCCGCCGCGGCAGCGTCCGGCGCCACTCCCAGTTCAACCGCGACGGCGAACGCGGCCGCCGCGTTCAGCGCGTTGTGGCGTCCGGGGACCTGAAGTTCAAGCTTGTGGCGCACACCGTCGATGGCAACCGAAACGTCACCAGGTCCGCCGTCATGAAGCCGGATGTCGGCGTCGTCAGCTGTTCCATAGGTCAGCACGCGGGTGCTTCCGGTGGCAGCTGTTCGTTCAGCCAAAGCACGCGCGCCTGCGTCGTCCGCGCAAGCAAGCAGGACGCCGCCAGCGGGCAGCAATGCCGTGAAATTGTCGAAGGAAGCATAAACGGCTTCGGCCGTGCCGTAGTGATCCAAATGATCGGCTTCGACATTCGTCACCACAGCGATCAGCGGCCGGTAGTTGAGGAACGAGCCGTCGGACTCGTCCGCTTCGGCCACAAAAATGTCGGAGGACCCGTGGGCTGCGTTCACACCCAGCGCCGGAACGTTGGCCCCAATAGCGAAGGAGGGGTCGAGCCCCGCTTCCTTGAGCAACACCGCCACCATGGACGTAGTGGTCGATTTGCCGTGCGTCCCGGCAATGGTCACGACGCGGTGTCCCGCCATGGTTGCAGCCAGTGCTTCGGAGCGGTGCAGCACGGGCAACCCGGCACCCCGTGCGGCAGCGAGCTCCGGGTTGTCTTCACGGATGGCCGAACCCGCCACAATCGTCTGGGCGTCACCCAGGTTGTCCGCGTCGTATCCTACGGCTATGCGGGCACCGGCGGTTTCGAGGTCACGCATGACGGGCAGATCCTTGGCATCGGACCCGCTGACGGGCACGCCGCGGGCAACCATGATGCGGGCAACGGCAGACATGCCTACCCCGCCGATGCCAATGAAATGGACCCGGCCAAGGCGCTCGAGGTGGGCAGTGCTGTGCGTCATGCGGATACCGCTTCCAGGACAAGATCAGCCATGCGCTGATCGGCGTTTCTAATGCCAAGGCGTTCGGATGTGCGGGCCATCTGCTCAAGCCTGCTGTGGTCCGACAGCAACGGGACGAGCTCGGACCTGAGCCACTCCGGCGTAAGTGCTTTATCCTCGACCAGGAGCGCACCACCGGCCTCCACCAGGGCGGCAGCGTTCAAGGCCTGCTCACCGTTGCCTATGGGCAAGGGAACAAAAACCGCAGGAACTCCCACCGCCGCGACTTCGCTCACGGTTGCAGCTCCGGCCCGGGCGAGCAGGACATCGGCAGCTGCGTAGACGTTCTCCATCCCATCCACATACTCCACTTGGCGGTAGCCCTCGGCGGCGAGCAGTTCGCCGTCGTCATTCTGGACCGCCTTGCCGGCGCCAGTGATGTGCAGAGTCTGAATTCCGGCAGCAGCCAACGCAGGCAGCGAACCGGTCACGGCCCGGTTGATACTGAGAGCCCCAGAAGAGCCGCCCGTCACGATCAGGGCCGGGCGTTGCGGGTCCAGCCCCAGGGCGGCCTTGGCCGCCGACGCCGCTGCGGGCCGGTCCAAGCCCGAGATAGCCTGACGCATGGGCATACCGACGTGCTTGGCACCACGCAACCGTGTACCGGCAAAAGCGACTGCAACATGCTCACTGAAAAGGGCACCCACGCGGTTGGCCAGGCCGGCGCGCATGTTCGCCTCGTGGATCACGATCGGGATCCTCCGCTTGCGGGCAGCGAGGTACATAGGCGTGCAAACGTAGCCGCCGACGCCGACCAGCACATCTGCGCGGGCGTCGTCGAGAATGCGGCCGGCCTGCTTCACCGCGCCGGCGAGGCGGCCGGGTAGCTTGAGGAGGTCCAGCGAGGGCCTCCGGGGAAACGGGACGCGGTCGATGGTGGCCAGCTCGTAGCCTGCTGCAGGGACCAAACGTGTCTCCATGCCTGACGGTGTGCCCACAGCAAGGATCGCTGCCCCCGGGCTTTTGGCCTTGATGGCGTCGGCGATGGCCAGCAACGGGCTGATATGCCCCGCCGTTCCGCCACCGGCGAGGACGACAGACAAAGGTTTGGAGGCGATGGAATCGGAAGTCATGAAGGGCTATTTACGCTTTCGTGCGGTCTTGGAGAAACGACGCGGCAACAGTCTGGGGCGGTGCTGCGCAGGCAACTGGCCACGGGCCAAAGACAACACTACGCCCACACCGCACAGCGACATCACCAGTGCTGAACCACCATAGGAAATGAAAGGCAACGGGACACCGATCACAGGCAGCAACTGCGTCACAACCGCCATGTTCATGCTGGCTTGGCCGAGCAACCACACCATGATGCCACCGGCCAGCGTGCGCTGGAACGGGTCTGTTTGCCTGATGACCACCCGGAAGATGGCGATGCCCAGGATCGCGAAGAGCACCAACACCACAATGGTGCCCACGAGTCCAAGTTCCTCACCGATGATGGCGAAGATGAAGTCGTTGTGGGCTTCGGGAAGCCAGTTGTATTTCTGCCGGCTCTGCCCGAGCCCCAAGCCTGTCCAGCTCCCCTGCGCCAATCCATACATTCCATTGGTCGATTGAAATGTGAAGTCGAACTGTTCGGTGCAGGCAGTGGACGCGTTCCCCAACCATGACGTGATGCGACAGATGCGGTTGGAGCTGCTGGCGGTGGCCACGGTCGCTCCCACAGCGGCAACGGCGCCAGCTATCAACAGCATTCGTGTAGGAACTCCGGCGAAGAAGAGGCCTGCCGCCACGATGACGGCGATGACGATCACGGTGCCGAGGTCGTTGCCCAGCATGACCAGCACAATGACCAGCCCTGCTCCGGGAATGACAGGGATGATCACATGCCACCAACGGTGCAGCAACTTCTCCTTGCGTGCCAGGACGGCGGCGATCCAGATACAGAGCGCCAGCTTGGCAATCTCGGACGGCTGGAGTGTGACGCCTCCGAGGTCGATCCAGTTCTTGTTGCCGTTCACGCTGCGTCCGAAAACCTGGACCAGCACCAGCAGGACAATGACACTGCCAAGCCCCCACCAGGACAGCTTTTTCATCCAGTTCACGTTGGTCCTTGAGATGGCATACATCCCAATGAGTCCCATGGCGCCGAACATGGCCTGCTTCATGGCGTCCCCATAAGGCGACTTGCCTTCGGAAATCGCTTCGACGCTGGACGCCGAGAGCACCATCATGATGCCGATGGCCGTGAGGGCCAAGGCACATCCGAGGATCAGGTAATACGTGGAGCTGTTTGGCGCTTTGCCCTTGCCCTCCACACCGTCCCAGAAATTCCGCAGGTGCCCGCGGAGTCCGGTGGGCTGTTTGCCTTTGGCCTGTCCGGCTTTGGCTTTCCCGTCCCGGGGCTCTTTGCCGCGGGTGCGGGTGGGCGTGCTGACCATTGTTACTCCTCGGTGGTCTGTGCCTGCCCTTCCACGAGCTCGCGAACTGCCTGGATGAAAGCGTCGCCACGGTGAGCGTAGGAAGAGAACTGATCCATGGATGCAGCCGCCGGGGCCATGAGAACGGTGTCACCTGACACTGCTACGCTGGCTGCCGACGCCACGGCCTGGGCCATGATGGTCTCACCAAAAATCGGCGAAGCGGCGGTACCTGCTGCGGTCTGCACCCTTTCAGTGTCGCCCTTGGGCTGGGCGATCACCGGGACATCCGGTGCGTGTCGCTGGAGGGAGGCCTCAAGGGCGTCCGTATCAGTGCCAATCAGGACGACAGCTTTAAGCCTGGGGGCGTGCTCCTTGACGAGGTCGTCATAGTTAACGCCCTTGGAGAGTCCGCCGGCAATCCAGACGACGTTCCGGAACGCCGAGAGTGCCGCAGATGCAGCGTGCGGATTGGTGGCTTTGGAGTCGTTGACCCACAAGATGTCGTTGTGCTTGGCCACGGACTGGATGCGGTGCGCACCGGGAAGGTAGTTCGCCAATCCCTGCTTCACGGCAGAAGCCTCCACGCCGTAGGCACGAACCAATGCCGCGGCGGCCAACGCATTCGCCACCATGTGGCGGGGGGCCACGGGCCCAAGGTCAGTCATCGCAGCCAGTTCGGCAGCCGAATCCTTGCGTTCTGCGATGAACGCACGGTCAACCAGGAGCCCGTCCACCACCCCGAGCATGCTGATGGCCGGCGTCAAAGTGGTGAACCCGATGGCCCGGCAGCCTTCCACGACATCCGCGTTCTCCACCATGCGTTCGGTTTCGATCTGTTCGGCGTTGTAGATGGCCGCTTTTTGGGTGTTGGCGTAGACCTTGGCCTTGTCGGCCAAGTACGACGTGTAGGAGCCGTGCCAATCCACATGGTCCTCGGCGACGTTGAGGCACACGCTGGCCACGGGAGACAACGAGTGGCTCCAATGGAGTTGGAAGCTGGACAGTTCCACAGCGAAAGCGTCGTAGTCCACCGGGTCCCTCAGTGCGTCCAGGATGGGGGTTCCAACGTTTCCCACTGCGATCGCCTTGAGGCCGGCGGCCTGCAACATCGACTCGGTCATCCCCACCGTGGTGGTCTTACCGTTCGTACCGGTGATGGTCAGCCAGTCGGCCGTCTTCCGGCCTTCCCGGGTCCTCAGCCGCCATGCCAGTTCGACGTCGCCCCACACCGGAATGTGCTTGCGCTTGGCAGCTGCCAACAGGGCTTGGTCCGGGCGCCACCCGGGCGAGGTCACCACCAGTTCGGGCTTTTCGCCATCGATCAATGGAAGGACATTGACGGATTCCTCGCCGAGCAGCACATCCACTGCACCAACGATTTTCAACGTGTCCGCCTGCGCCTTGGCCTTCGCCGTAGTGGCAGCATCCACCACCACCACTTTGGCGCCCAGTTCGATGAGGGTATCCGCGGCAGCAAATCCGGACACGCCAATGCCGGTCACCACCACGCGCAGTCCGTTCCAGTCGGCATCCCAACTGGTCAGGTCCTTCAGCCGATCGTTGCCTGACGGCGTCGTCTCCGGGTTTCCGTTCACAGCAGCACCACCCATTCAGCGTAGAAGATTCCCAAGCCGGCGGCCACGAAAAGTCCGGCGAGGATCCAGAACCGGACCACCACAGTGACCTCCGCCCAGCCCTTGAGTTCGAAGTGGTGCTGGAGCGGAGCCATCTTGAAGACGCGCTTTCCACCGGTGAGTTTGAAGAACCCGACCTGGATGATGACTGAAAGCGTAATCAGGACGAAGAGCCCACCAATGAATGCCAGCAGGAGTTCGGTGCGGGAAAGAATCGCAAAGGCGGCTACAGCGCCGCCAATGGCGAGGGATCCGGTGTCCCCCATGAAGATCTTGGCCGGCGACGTATTCCACCACAGGAAGCCCACAAGGGCCGCGCTGAGGATCGCGGCAAGAAGTGCCAAGTCCATCGGGTCCCGCACTTGGTAGCAGCCGCTACCGGCTTCCCGTGGTGATCCACACGCCTGGTTGTTCTGCCAGATGCCCATGATCGTGTAGGCCCCAAACACCATGATGGAGGCGCCGGCCGCGAGGCCGTCAAGGCCATCGGTCAGGTTCACGCCGTTGGTGGCAGCCGTGATGATCAGGTTGGACCATACAACGAAGAGTATGGCGCCCAGGACCGTGCCGCCGAAGGCAAGATCCAGCCACGGAATATCACGCACCAGTGAGATCTGAGTGGAGGCCGGACGCAGACCATCCTCGTTCGGGAACTGCAGCACGAGGACAGCAAAGATGATGCCAACGGCGGCCTGCAGGATGAGTTTTGCCCGGGCGTTCAGGCCCAGGCTGCGCTTGTTGGAAATCTTGATGTAGTCATCCAGGAATCCCACGAAGCCCATGCCCACCATCAGGAAAAGTAACAGCAAGCCCGATGCGGATGGTCCCGGAGATCGTGGATTCATCATCCACATGATGAGGTGTGTGACGAAGTAACTGATCAGCACAGCCGCCACCACCACCGTGCCACCCATGGTTGGGGTGCCGCGCTTGGTGTGGTGCGAGGTAGGTCCGTCGTCGCGGATGAACTGGCCATAACTCTTGGCCACCAGGAACCTGATGAAAAGCGGTGTCCCTATGAGGGCCACCAGGAGAGCGACGCCGGCGCCGATCAAAAGTGCAATCACTGCAGCTCGTTCCCTTCGATTGCGGCGGATTCAGCCGCGTTTTCCCCGGTGGACTCGGCCCGTGGGGGTAATGCTATCCGATCACCCAAGTGCCGCAGCCCAACGCCGTTCGACGACTTGAACAGGACAAGATCCCCGGGCTGCAGCTCCCTTTGCAGGAGTTCGTAGGCTTCCTCTGCGTTCTCCGTGAACACGCATTCGTCACCCCATGACCCCTCCTGGATGGCTGAGATGTACATGGCCCGGGCTTCCCTGCCCACAACTACAAGCCGGGAGATGTTCAGGCGTACCACTTGGGTGCCAACGGCGGTGTGCTCCCGGATGGAGTCTTCACCGAGTTCAAGCATCGCGCCCAAGACCGCCCAGGTGCGCCGCCCCTGTCCAAGATCTGCGAGGGTCCGCAGTGCGGCCCGCATCGACTCGGGGTTGGCATTGTAAGCGTCATTGATGATGGTGACGCCGTCGGGACGTTCAGTTCGTTCCATGCGCCAACGGCTGGCGGCGGACTGGGAGCTGAGCGAGGCGGCAATCGCGGGTGCGGAGATACCGGCGGCAAACGCTGCGGCGGCTGCGGCCAGCAAGTTGGTCACGTGGTGACCTCCGATCAGGCGGCTTCGCACCTCAACGGAGGGACCGCCGTCGGGCAGTACAAGGTCAAAGTCAGGGTGGCCCTGGGCGTTCACCACAACGTTCCGCGCTTCCACTTCCTCGGTGGTGGCGCCGGAGGCAGTGAAGCCAAGAATCCGGGCCGTGGTGCGCGACTTCATCGCTGCCACACGGGAGTCGTCAAGGTTAAGGATCGCTGTGCCGCGCTCACCCAGCGCCTCGACCAGTTCACCCTTGGTCTTGGCGATGTTCTCCACTCCACCGAATTCACCGGCGTGCGCGGTGCCAACACCGAGGACAACCCCGATATCCGGCTTCACCATGTCCGCGAGGTACTTGATGTGGCCAAGCCCCGTGGCGCCCATCTCGATAACAAGGAACCGCGTGGAGGCATCGGCGGAGAAAACCGTCAGCGGAACGCCCACTTCGCCGTTGTACGAACCCTGCGGAGCAACCGTGGGCCCGGCAGTGGCGAGCACGCCTGCCAGGAGGTCCTTGGTGGTGGTCTTTCCCGCCGAACCGGTGATCCCGATAACGGTGAATTCCGCATTCCGCTCCGCACGCAAAGCCCGGATCCGACGAACCGCCTCGGCGGCAAGGGCGCCCATGGCAAGGACTGCATCCTCAACAACGACGGCGGGATACGGGCGGCCGTTGGCATCGGCGACTTCCCGCTCGGCCAGGACCAGGACAGCGCCGCGCTCGAAGGCGGCGTCGACGAAGTCGTGGCCATCGGCGTGCTCACCGGGCTTTGCCACGTACAGGGAGCCAGCTGTCGATTCCCGGGAATCAGTGACAACGGAGCTGGGCACGATGTCCCCGTCTCCGGTCAGTCGGCCATGGGTGATGTTGGCGATTTCCGCCGCAGTTAGTGCAATCATCTCGGTTTAGGACTCTATCCGCTGGTCCGATGAAACGCTGAATCCCTTGGATGTCAAGGCGGCACGGAGCTCAACCCGGTCATCCAGGGCAAGGTTCACCCCTTTGACCTCCTGCCAGACCTCGTGCCCGCGTCCGGCGATGAGGATGGTGTCCTTGGCTGTGGCCATGTCCACAGCCAGCCGAATCGCCGCGTCCCTCGGGAATGACTCGATGATCTCGCTGGCAAGGTCTTCGGCCTCCCGGGCCGCGTGGGCGCCGGCGAGGACCTCGGCGCGAATGGCTGCCGCGTCTTCGTCATGGGGGTCGTCGTCGCTCACGATCACAACGTCGGCAAGCCGCGCCGCGATCGCACCCATGGTGGGACGTTTGCCTTGGTCACGCTGGCCGGTAGCACCAAATACCACGATGACTTTGGAGCCTTCTTCAGCGGAGCGGACGGCCTCAAGGGCGCGGGCCAGCGCGTCCGGGTTGTGCGCGAAATCAACGATTGCCGCAGGCGCGGTGGAGACCAACTGCATGCGTCCCGGAACGGAAACCGTGAAGGGGTCGTGCGCGTCAAGGGCGGCTTGGAGCTCATCGAGGTCAACACCTGAGGTCAACACCATCAGGGCGGCCAGGGCAGCATTCGCAACATTGAAATCGCCTGGAAGTCCGGTGTGGATGTGGAGGACACGGCCGTCACGGTGACGCAACTGGAAGTCGGTCCCCAAGCCACGTGCCGCCGCCGACTCAACCCGCCAATCGGCGCCAGCGTCGGCGAGGGTCGCGTTCGCCGAGAGCGTGACAACCGGCACGTCTGCCTGCTGCGCCAATCGACGTCCCCACACGTCGTCAATGGTCACGACGGCTTGGCGCGCCCTTCCCGACGTAAACAGTTCCGCCTTGGTGCGGAAGTACTCCTCCATGCTTCCGTGCAGGTCCAGGTGGTCCTGGGTGAGATTCGTGAAGCCGGCCACGTTGAACATCACCCCGTCCACCCGGTGGTAGGACACTGCGTGGGACGAAACCTCCATGGATGCTGCATCCAGGCCGCGCTCCCGCATCAGGGCAAGCAATGCGTGGACATCCGTTGACTCCGGCGTCGTCAGGAGACTGGGAATGGGCTCCGCCCCGGCCAGGATCTCGATGGTGCCAATGAGGCCGGGGGTCTTGCCCACGGCCCGCAGGAGCGAGTTGATGAAGTAGGTGGTGGTGGTCTTTCCGTTGGTGCCTGTGACACCGAACAGCGTGGGGAACCCGCCGTCGTCAGGCTGGCTGCGGTAGATGAGCGCGGCCAGACGTCCGACGGCGGTACGCGGCTCGTCGACGATCAGTACCGGAACGGGCTGCTCGCCTGCCAGCGCAAGCTGGCGTGCCCCGGCGTCGTCCGTCACCACGGCGACGGCCCCGGCGGCCACGGCCTGCGGAACGAAGTCGGCACCATGGCGTGTGGCGCCGGGCAAAGCCATATAGACATCCCCGGCCTCGATGGCTCGGGAATTCAGCGAGATGCCTGTCACGCCCCTGTCCTTGCCATCCTCCGGAACGGCCACTCCCAGGGCTTCCGCGATGGTTGCCAGGGGCACCGACGCCACGGACTCCGGCCTGAAGCCGGATCTGCCGGACTCCGGCGGTGTGGCGGTGGAAGCGGCCTCATAGTGGTCTGACACGTGGTTCTCCATTGGTGCTCGTGGAACTACCGGCATGGAAGCCAGCGGCGTCCATGCCTGGGTAAGTGGATCGAATTTTTGGCCGAACAGACGCCCAAGAAGCTTACTTGACGAACTGCGGAAGGCGCGCGGGGGTCCCAGTGGACGGGGGGACGTTGTAGGTCCGCAGTACCTGTCCCATAACAGACCGGAACACTGGTCCGTTGGTGATGCCGTAGATGCTTCCCTTGGGCCGCTGGAGGACAACTTCAACAATGAATCGTGGGTCATCCATGGGTGCCATGCCCACCATGGAGGCCGTGAAACCGTCGAAGCCGGGCAAGCCATCTTCACGAGGAGCCTGTGATGTTCCGGTCTTGGCCCCCACCCGGTAGCCGTCGATCGCTGCGTCCTTGATCTGCCCCTCCGTGACGGCGCTTTCCAGAATGTCCTGCACCTGCTGCGCCGTTTCATTGGACACCACCTGACGCGGCTCTTTGGCCGGAACCTTCTGTTCCTCGCCCTCCGGAGTGATGTAGCTGTCAATGAGCCGCGGCTGCAGCATCACGCCGTCGTTGGCGATGCTCTGGTACGCACGCACTGTTTGCAGCGTTGACTGGGAAACACCCTGGCCGAACAGCACCGTGTATTGCTGGCGGTCATCCCACTGATCCGGCGTAGCCAGGATGCCCTTGGCCTCTGCCGGTAGCCCGATGTCCGGCGCCTCGCCGATCCCAAACTTGCGGAGCCAGTCATACCGCTGCTCCTTGCTCAGGCGGCTGCCTGCCATGACCGTGCCCGTGTTCATGGACCAGCCAAGGATCCCCGCTAGAGTGCGTTCTTCGGTGCCGTGTTCAAAGGCGTCCGTAAACTCCTGACCGTCGATCACATAGGAAGGCGGGATCGTGAAGTGATCAAGGGGGTTGGACTTTCCCTCCTCAATCACCGCTGCGGCGGTAATCATCTTCTCCACGGATCCGGGCTCGTAGGCTGCTGTCACTGAACGCACGCCGCGGTCCTTGGCATCCACCTTGCCCGGATCGTTGGGGTCCGGGGCGTTGGTATCTGCCAAGGCGATGAGGTTGCCTGTCTTGACGTCCATGACGATGATGACGCCCCACTCAGCGCTCAATTTGTTCACTTGGCTTTGAATGGCCTGCTGGGCGAAGTACTGGATGTCGGTATTGATGGTCAATCGCACATCGGTTCCGTCCACGGCGGGCGTCAGCTCGTCCGTGGCGACGGGGATGCGAAGTCCGTCGGCGCCGATTTCGAAGACGCGCTTTCCGTTGGTGCCGCGCAACAGTTCGTCCTGCGTTTGCTCTATCCCGGCCTGTCCGGTGGTGCCGTCCTGAAGGAAGCCAACCACTCCACCGGCCACGCTGCCATTGGGGTAGACGCGCTTGCTGACTCCCTCGGCAGCAATGCCGGGGATGCTTAGCTTGGCGATACGGTCTTCAAGCTCGGGTTTGACGTCCCGGGCCACCACAAAGTACTTCTTGTCACCCGTCAGGGAGGACCGGATCTTCTCGACGTCAGCGCCCAGCAAAGTAGCGAGCTCGGTGATCCCCTGGTCCCTCGGAATATCGTCCACTTCTTCGGTTTTCTCGTTGAACCGTTTGAAGCTGGCCGTGTTGGTGTTCTGGACCTGATCCACCACGATGTTGTAGCGGATCACACTACTGGCCAACACCGTGCCGTTGGCGTCGAGGATCTGCCCCCGCTCGGCCGGCAGATCCTGAGGGGTAAGCCTGCTGGCCAGCGCGGCCTCCGCCATGCCGCCCACGTCAAGGCCCTGCACCATGAAGAGCTTGCCGCCGACCACCAGCAGCAGTGTCAGCATGATGCCGAGGCCAACACGGAGCCGTTTCCTGGCCGCCGGCGCTTTCGTTGTTTTCGATTTGCCGGGGTTTTGTACCACGTTGATTCCTTGCTGCTGGCCTTGCTTCGTGGACTAAGGGCTATTGCCCGGGTGTCTTCTGCTGGGGGGCCGGGACCGATCCCCCATGAAGTTCAACCGGCGGGACGGCCGGAGCCGCAGAGTTCGCCGCGGGTGTTTGAGGCGTTACCGTGTTTGCCGAAGGTGTTACCGGCGTGGCCGGTTTCAGGTTTTCCAACGGTTCCTTGGTGGTCTCCGAAGGTACGACATCAAGCTGGCCCGCAACAGCCGGAGGAGCAATCAGGGCCACAGGGTTATCCCCCTTGACCGCAGGAGTTGCCTTTCCGGTGACCGTCAGGGTGTCCAGGTTGATCTGGCCTTTGACGGTGGAAGTTACCATTCCCAATTCTGCAGCCTTCGCGGCAAGATTCTGCGGAGCTTCGAAGTTCTGCTTCTTCTGTGTCAGATCCTGGTTTTCCTTGTTCAGGGTGGCCGCCTCGGACTTCAGCTGCACCAATTCATACTGCGCCGTCGAGACAGAAATGTTCAGGACAAGGACGGTCAGAAGCGCAGCGGCAAGTGCGACGAAGCACAAGACAACAAACGGGGTCCGGCGCTTGCCAGGGGTGCTGCGCACAAGAGCGAGCGGCGTACGCGACTTGCGTCCGGCGTCGGGCTTTCCGCTGGGAGCCGGAAGAGCCCTGGCCGTGTTGCCGACAACGGAGGGCAGGGTCTTCGCTGCGGCGTTGCTCATGCTTCTCTCCTCGGTTTGATGCGCTCCACAGCCCTTAGCCGGGCGGACGCCGCACGGGGGTTCTCTGCGATTTCTGCGGCCGTGGGCACCTCAGTGCCCTTGGTCAGTGTTTTCAATTCAGGTTTGTGTTCTTCGAGTTCGACGGGAAATCCGAGTGGCGCGGAGGACTTCGAGCCTGCCTGGAAGAACGACTTCACGATCTTGTCTTCCAAAGAGTGGTAGGACATCACCACCACCCTGCCGCCCATGGCCGTGGCAGCCACCGCTGCGGGAACGGCTCGTTCCAGAACGTCGAGCTCCTCGTTGACCTCGATCCGCAGTGCTTGGAAAGTCCGTTTGGCCGGATGCCCGCCGCTCTTCGCAGCCGCGGCCGGAACCACGCTACGTATCTGCTCCACCAGCTCACCGGTGGTTGCAAACGGCTTTTCCGCACGTGCATTCACGATCCGGTTGGCAATCCTGCCCGCAAACTTCTCTTCGCCCCACTTGCGGATGATACGAACCAGTTCGTCTTCGCTGTAGTTGTTGACGACGTCCGCTGCAGTCTGTCCACGGCTGGTATCCATCCGCATGTCCAACGGCGCATCGTACGAATAGGCGAAGCCACGCTCCCGTTCATCCAGTTGCAGCGAGGAAACGCCCAAGTCCATCAGGATGCCGTGGACTTCCGGGATGCCAAGATCTGCAAGGACGTCCTCGATCTCGTCGTATACGGCATGGACCAGGTCCGTGCGATCCGAGAACTTCTCCAGGCGCGCGCCGGCCAGGGCAAGTGCCTCCTCGTCGCGGTCGATGCCCACGAGGTGAAGATCGGGGAAGCGTTGCAGCATCGCCTCGGAATGCCCACCCATGCCCAGTGTCGCGTCGATGGCCACGGGTGTCTCTCCGCGGCTGCGCGCAGCCTCAAAGCCGGGGGCGAGCAGGTTGATGCAGCGGTCTTTCAGGACGGGCACGTGTCGCTCCGATGTGGGCTTTGCCGCGTCCTGCTCTTCCACGCTGCCTCCTCTTTCCTGAATCGCTTGCCTTCTGTTTCTTGGGCCGGATCCCCATCCGCGCCTATCGTCCCGCCGGCCTGGCTCAGGGGAAGTTGAGCCAGGAAAGCCGTTCGATGGGCGGCTGGAGATCCCGTCCAAGAACCGGGGCTGCTGCCCCATCCGTCCAGTTAGAGAAACCCGGGCAGATTGTCATCGTCTGTTTCAGAGAAGGAAGCTTCTTTCTCTGCGAGGTACTCGTTCCAAGCCTCGGCATCCCAGATCTCTGCACGGGTACCGGCACCGATGACCGCCAATTCCCGACCGAGTCCCGCGTAAGCCCGGAGCGCCGGCGGAATCGTCACGCGCCCCTGCTTGTCAGGTATCTCGTCAGAGGCTCCAGACAAGAAGACCCGGATGTAGTCACGAGCCTGCTTGGAGGACAGTGGCGCCTCCCGCATGGACTCGTGAATGCGTTCGAATTCCTTCTGGCTGAAGACGTAGATGCAGCGTTCCTGGCCCCTGGTGAGGACCAGCCCCTCGGCAAGCTCCTCGCGGAACTTCGCTGGAAGGATGATCCGGCCCTTTTCATCGAGACGAGGCGAATGGGTGCCAAGAAACACCGGCCCACCGCCCCTCAGTCAAGGTGCCCGAAAATCCCAAACGTCGCCACTACCCTCTTACGCGCTCCACTTTACTCCACAACGCACCACAGTCAACGCGCCACGGGGTGTTTCTCCACCACTTTGAGTTTCCAGAACGCAGCAATGACGCGGAATGCTGGCTGAGGCGGGAAGTGGAGGATGGCGTGGGGATTCCAGGGTGTGGCGGGGATCATGCGGCTGGACCACGCCGCCACGACCCTGTTTGACCGCAAAGCAGCCCCAAATCGCCGGAAAACCACCCGTTTCGGCGGCAAAGAGGGTCAGGAAGCAGCGCTGCCGGGCCGCACGGGGTGGGAAGTGGAGCACAGGGTGCGAAATGGAGGACGGTGTGCGGATTCCAGGGTGTGGCGGGGATCATGCGGCTGGACCGCGCCGCCACGACCCTGTTTGACCACAAAACAGCCCCAAATCGCCGGAAAACCACCCGTTTCGGCGGCAAAGAGGGTCAGGAAGCAGCGCTGCCGGGCCGCACGGTGTGCGAAATGGAGCACGGGGTGGGAAGTGGAGCGCGGGGTGGGAAGTGGGGGTGGGAAGTGGGCAGCATCCCAGGCACACGAAGTCGTCCGCTCTTAACGCGAAAAGACCCGCCAAGCGGGTCTTTTTGTGTCCCCTGATGGCTCAGGGGCAATCTCACTACGGTCGAGCAGAGGTCTTGAGGGCGCTCAGCGGCACGCTAGGGTCTGGTGACGTCAAGGCACAACCCCGTGCCATCAATTGTCGTCGCGGCGCCGCTCATCCCACCGTTCTTCAAGATTGCTCATGAATGAACTCTTGGACTTTGTCTTGCCAGGCTTGCCCGCGCGGGACTTGCCGAAGGCTGCTCCGCGAAGTGTGGCGAAGTACACCCCCGCACCCATGATGACAAAGCCCAATACACCCACGGGAATCATCTGAAGTGACACACCAACGAGCAATAGGAGGATGCCGACAATGGCGCCGAGGACACCAATAATCACGTGTCGTGTGGACCAGCTGCGGATGGGATCCGAACCCATGGTGTTGGCAAACTTCGGATCGTCCTCATGAAGCTGCTTCTCGAGTTGCTCAAGCAGCTTCTGTTCGTGCTCCGAGAGGGGCATCGCGACCTCCTTTAGTCAGCCAGCGTCTGGACGAATCGCGGCCTGTGCGTCTTTTTCAAGAACGATCGGGCCGTGAAAAGCGTTCCCGGAAAACTTCCCTGTGTTCAGGGGGCACTCCGGAATCCACTGTTCAGCGAACAGTTTGTCCAGACGATCTAAATCTCTGTAGTAACTAGGATAGTTTGTCGGACGCGGTTCTGAAAGACGCGCACCCCGGCCCTGCAGCCGCCTCTTCGGGTCATTCGCCATCAAGGGGCTTTCCCGGCTCGAGGAGCCGGGCGGGAATGAGCGTTTTGGACCCAAATCGCTCCGCCACGCGGTCCAGGGCCTGCTCAGCCGCCCGCCAATTGTCGTCACGGCGATCGAAGCTGAGTTGCACTGAGGTCTGCCCCGTGGGCTCCAATTGCTCCGCCCTCACCCCCACAAGCCTGACGCTCAAGGATCGGCCACCCAGGGACTCCAGCAATTGCACGGCCACCTGATAAATCAACTGCGCACTATCCACCGGGGTGTGGAGCGTCTTGCTGCGCGTGACCGTGGAGAAATCGGAATACCGCAACTTCAGCGCGATGGTGCGAGTCAGCATCCCCGAACTACGAAGGCGCGCGGCAGTCCGATGCGAGAGACGCAACAGTTCCCTGTGCAGCAACGAGTCGTCTCCGGTGTCCACCGCGAACGTCTCTTCCGCACCGATGCTCTTCTCGAGCCGCGTAGGCGTAACGGGCCGCGGATCGATTCCCATGGACAAACGATGCACATGCTCACCACCAGCGCCAAGAACCTTTTTCAGCGACGCCACAGGCGTAGCTGCCACATCCGCAACCGTGCGAATGCCTAGTCGCGCCAGCACTTCTGCCGTTTTCCCTCCCACACCCCAGAGAGCGTTGACGGGAAGGCTGTGCAAATACGGAACTGACTGGCCTGCTTCAATCATGAGAATGCCATCCGGCTTGCAGCGGGTTGATGCGATCTTCGCCACAAATTTGGTGGAGGCGATGCCCACGGACGCTGTGATACCGAGTTCGGCCTGAACCCGACGCCGAATCAGCTGTCCGATCTCGAACGGTGTTCCGAGCCGGCGGATAGCGCCCCCAACGTCCAGGAATGCTTCGTCCACGCTGAGGGGTTCCACTAGTTCGGTGATGGATGCGAAGATCTCCATTAGTTGCGCGGAAACCTCGTAATAGAGCTTGTGCCGTGGATTGATAATCACCGCGGCTGGACACATGCGCATGGCAACGGCCATGGGCATCGCCGATTTCACCCCACTAGCCCTGGCCTCATAGGAGGCCGACAAGACCACGGAGCGCTCCGCTGGGAAGCCAACAATGACCGGCTTGCCTCGAAGATCCGGACGACTGCGAAGTTCAACGGAAACGAAAAACGCGTCCATGTCGACGTGCAGGATGCTGGTTCGCCGGAGTTCCCGCAGCACATCCCCGGCGCTGCGGGCCGGCTCGTGTCCACCGCCCTGGGCGCCGGCTGATGCATCCGATCTCACAACGGCAATACTATGCCCGGGCACTGACTAAACTGGAGGAACAGTCCGGCGTCAGCCCAAGGAAGGATACCCCTGTGAAGCTCTTCGGAACTCCTCAATCGAGAGGGTTTGCCCTGCTCGCAGCGAGTGTCGCCGTAGCAGTCTCCGCCTGCACACCCACGCCCAGTGGATCGTCTACGCCATCCGCTGGCGACACCAGTGCGGCCTCGAGTTCCACAGCATCCGGCACTGCCTCAGCCCAGCCATCCAACGGCGCCTCGTCCGCGACGTCACCTGTCCCGGGAGCAACCGCCACGGTGGGCGCCCTTGTGCAGGGCTTCCCTGAGCAACTTATCCCGGTGATGCCCAAGACCTCAGTGCGTTCAAGCAGCTTCGACAAGAACGTCTCACCGGCTACCGTTGCCTTGGTTGGCACCATCAAGGCGCCGCCGGAGGGTGTGGTCGACTATTACAAGGCCTCCCTTGAAGCACAAGGGTTCAAAGTCGTGCCCGGGCCGGAAGCCGTGGGCAATATCACGTCCATCGACTTCATCCGAGGTGACGGTGAAACCGTCAATCTTTCTGTACGCCAGAAAGAAGGTGTGTCCACGTTCACTATCGGCGCCAATGTGGCTGCCGGGTCCGTCAAGTGACGGCCGACGCGCAACTCCACGCGGAGCAAACAGAATTCATTGCCGGAGTTGCTGGAAAGCTGAACGATTTCCTGTCCGAACAGCAGGAAATCATGGCGACCATTTCTCCCGATGTCGCTCCGCTCATGGGATCGATATCGAACCTGGTAACCGGAGGTAAGCGGCTGCGGGCACTCATGTGCTACTGGGGCTGGCGCGGAGCGGGTGGTGATTCCGGCGATGCCGAGATCGTCACCGCCGGCTGTGCCCTCGAATTGTTCCAAGCCGCAGCTCTCATCCACGACGACATCATTGACCGCTCGGACACACGCCGGGGCGGTCCCAGCGTGCACCGTCGCTTCAGCCAGTTGCACGAAATGAACGGTTGGGCCCTGGACAACGAGCGGTTCGGACACGCAGCTGCCATCCTGACCGGAGATCTGTGCCTCTCCTTCAGCGAGGAATCCTTTACGCAGATCGGACCCCGCGCAGCCGCCGGAAGCCAGTCGCGGCGAATTTTCAATCTCATGCGCGCCGAAGTGATGGCAGGCCAGTACCTGGACATCCTTGAAGAGGTAGCGGGCCCTGTTCGCGACCGTTCAGGTGCCGTTGACCGCGCCAAATCGATCATCCGCTACAAATCAGCCAAATACTCCACTGAACACCCGCTGGCTTTGGGTGGAGCGCTTGCCGGCGCATCGCCTGAACTGCTCGACGGATATTCCGCGTTTTCGTTGCCGCTCGGCGAGGCTTTCCAATTGCGGGACGATGTTTTGGGAGTCTTCGGTGATCCCGAGACCACTGGCAAGCCGGCAGGCGACGACCTCCGTGAAGGCAAGCGCACTGTGTTGGTTGGATTTGCCATCAACCAGGCACCGGCCGCAGAGTCTGCCTATATTGACCGCATGCTGGGCAACCAGGCCCTCGGCGAAGTAGAAGTTTCAGAGATTCGTCAAATTATTGTGGAGTGCGGCGCCCTCGATGCCACCGAGTCCCTGATCGCGGAACTCAGCGACAAGGCTTTTTCAGCTTTGGAGCGACTCCCCTTGGCCGAATTGCCGCTGACCGCCCTCCGCCAGTTGGCCGAGGCCGCAGTCAGCCGGGCCGCCTGAGGGCATCGCAGAACCAACCAGCCACACAACAAAAGAACGCACGACGACGGCCTGGTGCCGTCGTCGTGCGTTTTCAGTCGCGTCGTTGTACCGCTATTTATCCGCGGAACTGATATTTACCAGGCCAAAGACTGTGCACGCCGACGGATCTCGGTCTTTCGCCCCTCGCGGAGGGCGTCGACTGGGCGCCCGCGCAAGGATTCATCAGGCGTAAAGAGCCATACGATGAGCTCTTCGTCCGTATAACCGGCGTCGCTGAGAACGGCGATGGTGCCCTTCAGGCTGTCGACGACGTGCCCGTCTTGGATAAACAGTGCGGGAATCGACCGGATATTCCGTTCTCCCCGCCTGATGGCCACGATGGCGCGTTCATCCAACAGTCCGTGGACTTTGGTGATGGAAACTCCCAGCAGCTCGGCAACATCCGGCAGTGGCAGCCAATCAGAAACAAGGCTTTCTACATTACTCACGGATCAAGGTTGCCACGCCGCCATGCCCGGCGCCTAGCCGGAGGCGAGGTCGATTCATCACAAGGGCTGTAATACCCGCTTTTGTTTCGCATCATTCAGCCCAGTCATTAGCCAACAACCCGAATTGTTGTGCCGATTCAATAAATGTGAGAGATTCACACTGATCACACTTGCACCATTGATAACATCAGCAACATTGGCAACACTGTTAACAGTGGTAACACTTTCGTGCCGCTGTCGAGATGAGGAAACATTCCATGACCACGCCCCGCTCGCCGAAACGAACCATGAGCATGCCCGTTATCGCGGCAACCACGGCTGCGCTTCCCGCTGTGGTCTTGTCCTCGCTCGCCTTGGCTCAACCGGCCATGGCAACGCCTGCGCCGCAGCCCAGGAAAATCCCGGCAACGCTGGCGGCCGCAATGAAGGCCCAGACCGTCAACGTTGGAACGGTGATTCCGGCAGCAGCAGTCGCGGCAACGCTTCCCGCCGCACTGCGCCCAATGGCCCCTGCAGCCCCCACCACCTACACGATCGTCCGTGGGGACACGGTTAGCGCCATCGCGCGACGTTTCAATCTGGACACCGCAGAGGTTCTCAAGCTGAACAACTTGACGCCCACTACGCTGATCTACCCGGGCCAGACACTCAAGCTTTCCGGTGCGGCCGCTCCTGCCGCGCCTGCACCGCAGTCGACGCCTGCACCGGCATCCTCGGACGCGCTGGTTTATACGGTGAAGTCCGGCGACACCTTGGGTGCCATCGCCGCCCGTCATGGCGTACCGCTTTCCAGCGTTTTCAGCTGGAATGGGCTCAGCGGAAGCTCCATCATCTACCCGGGCCAGAAGATCAAGGTCAGTGGCGGCTCCACCCCGTCAGCGCCGGCAGCGCCCGCCCCGGCTGCACCGGCCACGCCGGCAGCAACCCCGCTGGCCGGCAGCGGTACCTACACCATCAAGGCCGGCGATACGCTAAGCTCGATCGCTTCCCGTCACGGCGTTTCCCTGTCCACGCTGATGTCCACCAACAAGGTCAACGCCACCACGGTGATCTACCCCGGCCAGAAGCTCACGATTCCCGGAACGTCGATTGAGCCCGCATCCAGCACGACGCCCTTGGTTCCCAGTTCCTTCCTGGGCTTCACCTACCCGGCGGCCGTCGTCAGTTCCGCCAACGAGAACAAGGCCCTGCTCAACGCTTCGCCCGTTCCGAGCCGTGCTGAAATGAAGACCATCGTGGCCGATACCGCTCGCCGTATGGGCGTCAGCCCGTCGCTGGCACTCGCCTTCGCCGAGCAGGAATCCGGCTTCGATCAGCGGGCTGTCTCCCCCGCGAACGCCATCGGAACCATGCAGGTGATCCCGTCCTCGGGCGAATGGGCTTCCGATCTGGTAGGCCGCAAACTCAACCTGCTGGACCCCTATGACAATGCAACGGCCGGCGTGGCGATCATCCGCGCACTCATTGCCACGAGCAAGGACCTCGACACCGCCATCGCCGGCTACTACCAAGGCCAGTACTCCGTCAGCAAGTACGGGATGTACGACGACACGAAGCGCTACGTCGAGTCCATCAAGGCCCGCCAGCGTACGTTCGGCTAAAGCCCCAAGCAGCACCTCTGAAGAGGCCCGGATCGCATGCGGATTCGGGCCTCTTCCCTGCCTCGTTTAGGATCGTATGGTGCAAGAACCAACGCAGGACCACCTCATCGGGACCACCGTGGACGGCCGTTACGACGTCCGCTCCCGTCTCGCGAGGGGCGGAATGTCCACTGTTTACTTGGCCACAGACCAACGCCTGGAGCGCGATGTGGCCCTCAAAGTCCTGCACCCGCACCTGGCCAACGACCAAACCTTCCTGGAACGCCTGAGCCGCGAAGCCAAGGCCGCCGCGAGCCTCTCGCATCCCCACATAGTGGGCGTGCTGGACCAAGGCGAAGACGGCCACATCGCCTACCTGGTGATGGAGTATGTCAAGGGACACACCCTCCGCGACGTCCTTAATGAACAGGGCGCCCTGCCGCCGCGGCTCGCACTTGCGTTGATTGATCCGGTCATTGAGGGCCTGGCAGCCGCCCACGGTTCCGGCCTGATCCACCGGGACATCAAACCCGAGAATGTGCTTATAGCCGACGACGGCCGCATCAAAGTGGGCGACTTTGGCTTGGCGAGGGCCGTGACAGCCACCACAAGCACCGGCGCTTTGATCGGCACCGTGGCTTATTTGGCGCCCGAGCTCGTCCTGGGCAAGGCCGCAGATGCCCGGAGTGACATCTATTCGGCAGGCATCATGCTCTATGAAATGCTGACGGGCCAGCAGCCTTACGCCGGCGAGACACCCATCCAAGTGGCGTACCAGCACGTCAACGCCGCCGTGGGACGCCCCTCCGAGGCCGCACCCGGACTGGCCGAAGACCTGGACGAACTCGTCCAGTGGTGCACGGCGAACGATGCCGAACAACGACCCGTGGACGGTTCGGCGTTGTTGTCCGAGCTGCGCCACATCCGGACCACCCTGAACGACGAAGAGCTGGACCACCGGCAGCCTTCTTCCCAACCGGCAACCACGGCCGTCGCAGCCGCAGCCGCCACAGCAGCGACTACGCCTGTTGGCCCCCAGGACAACCCCACGGAGGCGCTGGCAACTACTGCGTCCCCTACGGAGTTTATTTCCCACCAAAGCAATCCCACTACAGTCATGGCCACCTCGGGCGCATCGGCCCTTCGTTTGCCCGATGACACCGCTGACGAGGCAGGCTTCGGCCCGGATCAACACCAGCCGGGCAAACGCGAACTGAAAAAGCAGGAACGGCAGGAAGCAAAGGACCGTGCCCGGGCTGCCGCAACACCTGTGCGGCCATTGCGCGAAGGCAACCCCCGACGTCGGGGAATCATCTGGACGATCGTGATTGTCATCATCGCCCTGTTGGCAACCAGCGCGGGCTGGTTTTTCGGCATGGGCCCGGGCTCCCCCGGGACAGTGCCCGACATCAAGAACAAGACTGTAGCGGAGGCACAGCAGTTACTCCGTACCGCGGGTTTCCAATCCGAGCCGCGGGACGTCTTCGACGACGACATCAACGCGGGTCTTGCCGTCGGGACGGATCCGGCCGCCGGCAAAGAGGTGCGGAAGTTTCAACAGATCACGCTGTTCGTTTCCAAGGGTGCGCAACTCTTCCCGCTTCCCGGTTTGACCGGTATCAGCCTGAACGAAGCGAAGACCGCGCTCAATGCAGCCGAGATGACACTTGGCAACGTCACTGAGGCCTATGACGAGAAGGTCCCTGCGGGCGTCATCATCGCTCAGGACCCGGCCAAGGGCACGGAGGTCCGTCACGGGACTGCCGTAGCGCTGGCGGTCTCCAAGGGACCTCAACCGATTCCCGTCCCCGATGTTCGTGGCTTGGCCCAGGACGCCGCAGTTAAGGCCATCCAGGATGCAGGGTTGAAGGCTTTGGTTTCTCCGGAAACCGTCAATGACAAGTCGGTCCCCAAGGGCGCTGTCGTGTCCCAGTCCCCGGCCAACGGCACCCTCATCAAGGGTGAGTCCGTGACCCTGACCGTTTCCAAGGGACCCAAGATGGTCAAGGTGCCCAGCTATGTGGGCAAGCAAGCGGATGAGGCTGAGAAGGAACTGACGAAGCTTGGCTTTGTAGTGCGGAGGGAGAATCTGTTTGGGGCACTTTTCGGCATAGTGCGCGAGCAGTTACCGAATGACAACGAACTTCCCGAGGGGGGCCAGTTGCTTTTGAAGGTGGTCTAGCAACGATTCTCTCTACGAACGCCAGAGGGGCGGTCCGGAATTCCGGACCGCCCCTCTGCTGTTGTGGCAGCTAGTGCTTAGCGAGGGCCCCTGCGACCAGGAAGGCCATCTCCAGGGACTGCATGTGGTTTAGCCGGGGATCGCACACAGACTCGTAGCGGTCCAGGAACGCGTCCTGGTCGATCGGGTCGGCGCCGCCGAGGCATTCGGCGACGTCGTCACCGGTCATCTCGACGTGCAAGCCGCCAGGGACCGTACCCAGGGCATGGTGGACCTCGAAGAAGCCGCGTACCTCGTCAATGACGTCATCAAAGTTTCGGGTCTTGTAGCCGTTGGGCGAAGTAACCGTGTTGCCGTGCATCGGGTCAGTCACCCAGAGCACCTGGGCACCTGAGGCGGTAACGCGCTCGACGACGGCGGGCAGCTTCTCGCGGATGTTCTTGGCGCCCATGCGGGTGATGAAGGTCAAACGGCCTGGTTCGCGGTTGGGGTCCAGCTTGTCGATGAGACGCAGTGCGTCGTCACCACTGGTGGTCGGGCCAAGCTTCACGCCGATCGGGTTCCGCACGCGCGACAGGAAGTCGACGTGGGCGTGGTCCAGTTCGCGGGTACGCTCGCCGATCCACAGGAAGTGGGCCGAGGTGTCGTACGGGAGGCCGGTCCGGGAGTCGATGCGTGTCAGTGCACGCTCGTAGTCCAGCAGGAGGGCTTCGTGGCTTGCGAAAAACTCGACCCGCTTGAGTGCTTCGAAATCGGCACCGCAGGAGTCCATGAATTTGATGGCGCGGTCAATGTCCCGGGCCAAGGACTCGTAGCGTGCGTGCGCGGGGTTCTCGGTGAAGCCCTTGTTCCACTGGTGGACCAAGCGCAGATCCGCGAAACCACCCTGGGTGAACGCACGGATGAGGTTCAGCGTTGATGCAGAAGTGTGGTACGCCTGGAGCATCCGTCCGGCGTCATGGGCGCGGGATTCCGGGGTGAAGTCATAGCCGTTGACGATGTCGCCACGGTAAGCGGGCAACGTCACGCCGTCGCGGGTTTCATCGTTCGAGGAACGCGGCTTGGCGAACTGGCCCGCCATGCGCCCCATCTTGATCACGGGCATAGCGGCGCCGTACGTCAGGACGACGGCCATCTGGAGGATGGTCTTTACCCTGGCACTGATCTTGTCGGCAGTGGCCGCCTCGAAAGTCTCGGCGCAGTCTCCTCCTTGCAGGAGGAAGGCCTTACCCTGGGCGGCGGCAGCGAGACGCTCACGGAGGACGTCTACTTCACCGGCGAAGACCAAGGGCGGAACAACAGAAAGCTCCTTGACGGATGCCTGGAAGACGTCCTTGTCTGACCAGGTGGGCTGTTGTGAGATCGGCAGATCCCGCCAGGCGTCCAGGCCCGGGTAGTTCGCGGCTCCACTCTGGGCGGTGCTGGCGAGGTGGCCTGTTACGGATGGTGCAGTGTTCGCGGTTAGCTCAGTCACCATATAAGAGTAGTAGTCCCGGGCACCGTTGGGGCACTGCGCCCGTAACCGTTCATGACTGATACGTCACAGTCACCTCTGCGGTGAGTTGTCGTCGTCGTCGGGCTCCTCCGGCGACCCTCCGAGGTCCGTAGCTTCGTCCCCAACCGGCCCAACAGGTTCGGGCCCCTTGCCTGCCAATTGCGCCTTCACTACGGCAGCATATTCATCAACGTATTCCTGACCGGAAAGCCGCATGAGCTCGTACATGATCTCGTCCGTCACGGCCCGCTGGATCAGGCGGTCATCCTCCATGCCGTAGTAGCGGCTAAAGTCCAACGGCTGTCCGAAGATGACCCCGATGCGTCGGATGCTGGGGAGCCGCTTGCCGATCGGCTGGACTTTTTCGGTGCCGATCATGGCCACCGGAACCACGGGCACCCGCGTCTGCAATGCAAGCCTGGCGACGCCCACTTTGCCGCGATAGAGGCGGGCATCCGGGCTTCGCGTGCCTTCCGGGTAGATTCCCAACAGGCCGCCCGAACCCAGCACGTCCTTGCCGGCTTGGAGCGACAGCTCAGAAGCGGCCCCTCCTGAGCGGTCCATCGGCAACTGATTGCTGAGCCTGAAGAAGAGCGCCGTCAGCCTGCCCTTGAATCCCGTCCCTGTGAAGTACTCGGACTTGGCAAGGAAGATCACCGGACGGTGCACCATGAGCGGCAGGAAAATGGAGTCCGAAAAGGACAAGTGGTTGGACGCCAGAATCGCGGGGCCCTCTTCCGGGACATTGTTCAGGCCCTTGACCCACGGCCTGAACAACAGCTTGAGGATGGGACCAAGAAAGATCCTCTTCATGACCCAATAGAACACGTTCGTCCTCTCCCGGCCGGTGGCTGGCAGGCTTCCGGGCGACCCGGCCGGCACTCAAAAGCAACCCTACTCCAGTGAGAATTATCAGGAAGAGTGACACGATGGACGCATGATGGACAGTAACCTTCCAGCCGCTCCGCTCGGCTTCCACCACCCCGGTCATGGGCCGAATGCGAGCACTGGAATCGCCATCTGCCACGGTTTTACCGGCAGCCCCCTCAGTGTGCTCCCGTGGGCCGAACACCTGGCCGCACAGGGGTTCGCCGTATCGGTTCCTTTGCTCCCCGGGCACGGCACGAGCTGGCGCGACCTCGCCACCACGCGCTGGCAGGACTGGTACAGGACATTCGAGCGGAGTTACCTTGACCTCGCCGAACAGACCGACTCATGTTTCGTGGCAGGACTTTCCATGGGCGGCGCAGTGGCGTTGCGTGTCGCCTCCCGGCATGATGTGCCGGGACTTGTTCTGGTCAACCCGGGCCTGAGTTTCTACGACCGCCGCGTCAGGTACGTCGGCGCCCTTAAGTACGTCATGCGGACCACGGTCCCCATCGTAGAGGACCAGCCCACGGCGGCCGCCACCGAGGACGGCGACTACTCCCGGACGCCGCTGAAATCAGTCCACGAACTCAAGAAACTCTTTCGGTCTGCCATTCGCGGGCTGCCGCGTGTTGAGGCCCCGGCTTTGGTCTTCAAATCGGCCGTGGACGGCGTCATCCCGCCGTCGTCCGTAGCTACGATTGAGCGGCATATCGCGTCATCCCGCCTCCGCGTGGTCACGCTTCCCGGTAGCGGCCACGTCGCCACCCTTGACGTGGATGCACCCATCATCTTCGAAGAATCCGCGGAGTTTTTCCGTCAGCACGCCGCCGACAGAGTAGCCTCGAAGTCATCATGAACAATCTTCCCGATTTCTCGCCGTATCTTAGCGACTTCACCGGTGTTGGCCCCCGGATCGGCGTCGTCATGTCCCATGGATTTACGGGAAGCCCCCACAGCGTACGTCCTTGGGCCGAATACCTTGCCTCCGCGGGTTTTGCTGTACGGCTGCCGCTGCTCCCGGGCCATGGAACCACGTGGCAGGACATGGCCACACGGTCCTGGCGGGAATGGCACCGCGCCGTTGACGACGCCTACCTGGAACTTGCGTCAGATTGCGACTACGTGTTCGCAACCGGGCTGTCCATGGGTGGCACGCTTGCCCTGCGCATTGCGGCGACCCGGCCAGTGGCGGGCACTGTTGTGGTGAACCCAGGACTGGTACTCGATGACCCCCGCGCCGTGATCGTCGGAGCCCTCAAGTACATCGTCAAAACCACTCCGGCGATTGCCAACGATATCCTCAAACCCGATCAGGACGAGGGAGCCTACAGCCGCACTCCAGTGGCTGCTGCCCACGAGCTTAAGAAGATGTACCGGGACACCGCCGCTCTCTTGCCCCGCATCAGCACTCCTGTTCGTGTTTTCCGTTCTACCGTGGATAACGTCGTATCCAATGCCAGCCTCGAATTGCTGCGCGCCAGGGTGCAGGCACCAGTGGATGTCAGCTACCTCAGCAACAGCCATCACGTGGCAACCCTCGACAACGACGCCCCGGAAATTTTCGAGGGTACCGTCGAATTCATCCAGAAGACTATGGCTGCGTTGACCGGCCACGTGACTTCTCTTGCAAAGGACGACGCCGATGAACAGGCCTGATCCCAATTCGGCTGACCAGAGTGCCAACAAGGATGATGACGCCATCTGGCTGGACCTTGTAGCGCGGTTGGAGGCAACGCCGTCGCCTTCAACCGATGAGGCGACGGCCGCGGAAGCTGCGCACGATGATCCGGAGACCGCTGCCGCCGATGCGCCGGATGAAACTGCGGGTCCCCGCAGGTCGGCCTTCAGGGACTTTGATCCCTTGGGATTGTCCACGCCCGAGGTGGCCGGGATGACGGCCTCCGCTGATGCGGCTGGTCAGTCCGCGGGACCCCGGGACTACGGGGTCGACGACGACGATGACGCGTTCGTGCCGGAAGAACCACCCAGCCTTGCCGGCACCGAGCCTTTGACCATGCTTGCGTGGCTCGGTGCGGTAGGCGGACCCATAGCACTGCTGTTCACTGCCATGTTCTGGAGGTCGGCCCCATTGGCCGCCATCCTGGGCATTGTGGCAGCCTTCGTAGCATCGGTAATCTACCTCATCATGCGGCTTCCGCAGGACAAGAACGAGGACGACGACGGCGCCCGCATCTAGGCTCCAACCTCACCCTGCTGTGGCGGGCCTCAGCCGTGGGTCCGGCCGCTGACCCGCGACAGGTCCGCAGCGCCGATCATGCCGGCCCGCGGGCCCAGGGCTGCCAATTCGATCTTTGCCATGGGCCGGAATCCGCGTCCCGTCAGGTTCTTGGCGAAGGTATCGCGTGCGGGTCCGGCCAGCAGCTCTCCTGCGTCACATAGTCCCCCGCCGATCACGAACATACCGGGATCGAGCGCCGCGGCCAGGTTCGCCAGGCCCAAGCCCAGCCACTCCCCTTGGTCGGCCAGCAGTTCTTTGGACGTTGAGTCGCCAGCCAGGGCCAGTGCAGTGACAACAGCACCTGTGATGGTGTCCGCCGAACCGCCTGCACGTTCAAGGAGGCCGCGGCCCTCAGGCGAATTCGTCCGCACCAGTTGACGAGCCTCGCGTCCCAAGGCATTCCCTGAGGCGTACTGCTCCCAGCAGCCACGGTTTCCGCATTCGCACCGGTGCCCGCCGGGAAAGATGATCTGGTGGCCGAATTCGCCGGCAACGCCGAAGCGGCCACGTTCCACGCGGCCGTCCATCACCATGGCGCCGCCAATACCGGTTCCCAGGGTGATGCAAACCAGCCGGCTCTCCCCTTGGCCGGCCCCGAAGCGCCACTCGGCCCATGCGGCTGCGTCGGCGTCGTTGGTCAGCAGGACGGGACGCCTCAGCAGCTTCTGCAGGCTTTCGCGGAGCGGTTCATTGCGCCAGGCGAGGTGCGGGCTGAAGAGTACGGTGCCGCCGTCGAGGTCCATCCACCCCGCTGCGCCGATTCCAACTGATGCAATCCGATGGCCGGCGCTTAGCTCGTGGACCAGTTCCACAATGGTTTGTTCGACAGCCCGGGGATCCGCGCCGGGCGTGGATCTGCGGGCTTCGTCCAGCACTCGGCCGTCGGCGTCAACAACGCCCGCCGCTACCTTGGTGCCGCCGATATCGATGCCGATCGCCAGGCCCCTGCGACCCAGATGACTGCGCCGCGCAGCCCATGGCACGTCCTTCCAGACTGCCGCAGGGGGCCGGGGTCGGAATCGGGAGCTTGACCGTATTGAGGGCATCCCATCATCCTATTCCGCCGTGCGGATGACCCCCGCATCGATGCCACTGCATGGCGCCAAGTTGCCCGAAACGACGGGAGATCCGTAAAGTTACTCGCCAGTAGGTGAAATAGGACACACCTCCACGAGTGGGCATACTAGAGTGGAAGCAGCCCCCTCGTGGCCCGTGGATATCAAAGGAGCTACCGTGCGTGAAATCAGTGTTCCTCCCCTCGTCAATGTCGCCCCGGAAACCAACATCACGGACCTCGTGATCCGCGAAGCAGCCAAGGCATCAAACCCTGCACTGTTTTCCAAGCTGGACAGCAACAAGCAGTGGCAGGACATCCGTGCCACTGACTTCCTGGCCGACGTCAAGGCCTTGGCCAAGGGCCTGATGGCAAGTGGAGTGGGAGCCGGCGACCGCGTCGGCATTATGTCCCGGACCCGGTACGAATGGTCCCTCGTGGACTTTGCCATCTGGTTCGCTGGAGCCGTCTCCGTCCCGATCTATGAGACCTCCTCGCCTTCCCAGGTGGCGTGGAACCTGGGCGATTCAGGCGCTGTCGCAGCTTTCGGTGAAGCCGCCCACCATGAAGACATCATCCGCCAGGCCGTCGCCGCCGAGGACATCACCTCCGTGGCCAACGTTTGGCAGCTCGAAGGAGCCGGGTTGGATGCCCTGCGGGCAGCTGGCTCGGAAATCAGCGACGCCGATCTTGAGGCTCGCCGGTCGTCGGCCGGCCTGAGGGACCTCGCAACCATCATCTACACGTCCGGGACCACGGGCAGGCCCAAAGGCTGCGAACTCACCCACGGGAACTTCGTGGAGCTCTCGGAGAACGCCCGGGCAGCACTCGGGGAGATCATCAACGAGTCGGCCAAAACCATCATGTTCCTGCCGCTGGCCCACGTGTTTGCCCGATTTATCTCGGTGCTCGCAGTAGCGGGCGGTGTCCAGGTGGCGCATACGCCTGACATCAAGAACCTGTTGGGCGATCTTCAAAGCTTCCAGCCCACCTTCATCCTTGCCGTGCCGCGCGTTTTCGAGAAGGTCTACAACTCGGCGCTGACCAAGGCAGAAGACGGTGGCAAGGGTGCGATCTTCCACCGCGCAGTGGACACTGCAATCCAGTATTCGAAGGCACGGCAGGCAGGTTCCCTGGGCCTGGGGCTGAAAATCAAACACGCGGTGTTCGACAAACTCGTCTACGGAAAACTCCGTGCCGCGATGGGTGGCCATGTGGCCCACGCAGTGTCCGGTGGCGGGCCGCTGGGCGAACGCCTTGGCCACTTCTTCCAGGGCATCGGCCTGCAGATCCTGGAGGGCTATGGCCTCACAGAGACCACGGCTCCGATTTCCGTCAACACTCCGTCCATGATCCGGATCGGCACTGTGGGCGCGCCGCTTCCCGGCAACGCCGTCAAGATCGCTGACGACGGCGAGATCCTCGCCAAGGGTGCCTGCGTCATGCGCGGCTACTACAAGCGTGACGACCTCACGGACGAAACGTTTGCCGACGGCTGGTTCCGCACGGGCGACATCGGTGAATTGGACAGCAACGGCTTCCTCAAGATCACCGGGCGCAAGAAGGAAATCATCGTCACGGCCGGCGGCAAGAACGTTGTTCCAGCGCTGCTGGAGGACCAGATCCGCGCTGACGCACTCGTTTCGCAGGTGCTGGTGGTGGGAGATAACCGCCCCTTCATCGGCGCACTGGTGACTCTGGACGAGGAGGCTCTGCCGGGTTGGCTCGAACGCCACGGCCTGCCCGGTAGTACGACCCTGGCGGAAGCTACGGACAACGCAGTGGTGAAGGCAGCAGTGCAGGACCTCATCAGCAAGGCCAACCAGTCCGTGTCCCAGGCTGAAGCCATCAAGTCGTTCAGGATCGTCCCCGCGGACTTCACTGAAGCCTCCGGCCACCTGACCCCGTCACTGAAGGTCAAGCGCGCACAGGTCATGAAGGACTTCGATACTGTGATCGAGGAAATGTACTCGGCGCCCCGAGCGCACTAGCGTCCACGGCGGAACCAGCCCCGGCGGGACCGCAGCGCATTCTACGAAAAAGAACCCCACCCGGATGATCCGGGTGGGGTTCTTTGGCTGCTGGCAGTTTCGCCTGCCGGTTGTGGCTCTTAGCCGATAACCAGCAGCAAATCTCCGCCTTGGACCTGCTCGACCGCCGAGACGGCAAGGCGTGAAACAGTGCCAGCCACCGGCGTCGTAATGGATGCTTCCATCTTCATGGCCTCGATAGTGGCCACCGTGTCACCGGCGTTGACCACGTCGCCTGCCTTGACCGTGACGGTGACCGCGCCCGCGAACGGTGCAGCAACCTGGCCCGGCTGTGCGGGGTCGGCTTTCTCTGCTGCCTTGACGTTGCTGACAACGGAGCGGTCGCGGACAACCACCGGACGGGACTGGCCATTGAGCGTACACATCACGGTACGCATGCCCTTCTCGTCGGGCTCGGAAACGGCCTCGAGCTGCGCAATCAGTCGAACGCCCTTTTCCAGCTCGATCACGTGCTCGGCGCCGCGCTGAAGGCCGTACAGATAGTCACGGGTATCCAGCACCGAGATGTTGCCGTACGTATCAACACTCTTGTTGTAGTCCTTGGTGGGACCGGCGAAGAGCAAGCGGTTCAGCGTCTGCTGGCGCGTGGCAGAGTCACCCTTGAGTGCGGCGCTGTCTTCGGCACTGATCTCGACATCGCGCACCTTGATGCTGCGGCCTTGCAGGGCCTTGGTGCGGAACGGCTCGGGCCAGCCTCCGGGAGGATCACCGAGTTCGCCCGAAAGGAAGCCGATGACGGAATCGGGGATGTCGTAATTCTGCGGATTCTCGTTGAAGTCTGCAGGATCAGCATTGAGCCCGACCAGGTGCAGGGCAAGATCGCCCACCACCTTGGAGGACGGCGTTACCTTGACCAAGCGGCCCAGGATGCGGTCCGCGGCCGTGTACATGTCCTCGATGGCTTCGAACTGCTCCCCGAGGCCCAAGGCGATGGCCTGCTGGCGAAGGTTGGACAGCTGACCACCCGGGATCTCGTGCTGGTAGACACGACCTGTGGGGCCTGGAAGTCCGGACTCGAAGGGCGCGTAGACGCGACGAACGGCCTCCCAGTATGGCTCCAACGCACCGACGTTGGCCAAGCTCAGCCCGGTATCGCGGGGCGTGTTGGCCAAGGCAGCCACGAGGGCGGACGCGGCAGGCTGGCTGGTGGTGCCTGCCAGGGACGCGGAGGCAACGTCAACAGCATCCACACCGGCGTCGACGGCGGCCAGCAGCGTTGCGAGCTGCCCACCGGCGGTGTCGTGCGTGTGCAGGTGCACAGGCAGGTCGAAGCGCTCACGGAGTGCCGAGACCAACTTGGCCGCAGCAGCCGGGCGGAGCAGACCCGCCATGTCCTTGATGGCGAGAATGTGCGCACCGGCGTCGACGATCTTCTGCGCCAGGTCCAGGTAGTAGTCGAGGGTGTAGAGATCCTCATTCGGGTCCAGGAGGTTGCCTGTGTAGCAGAGTGCGACCTCCGCGACGGCAGTCCCTGTTGCACGCACAGCCCGGATTGCCGGGGCCATCTGGTTGACGTCGTTAAGGGCGTCAAAGATGCGGAAGATGTCAATGCCGGTAGCCGCGGCCTCGCTGACGAACGCCTCGGTCACCTCTTCCGGGTACGGCGTGTAGCCAACGGTGTTGCGCCCGCGGAGCAGCATCTGGATACAGGTGTTCGGCAGTGCCTGGCGCAAAGCAGCCAAGCGGTCCCAGGGGTCCTCGCCAAGGAAGCGGAGCGCGACGTCGTACGTCGCACCGCCCCAGGCCTCCACCGAAAGCAACTCCGGCAGCAGGGCGGTGACTGCCGGGCCGGCCGCCACGAGGTCGCGCGTACGAACACGGGTGGCCAGGAGCGACTGGTGGGCGTCACGGAAGGTGGTGTCCGTGACGGCAACGGCCTGCTGCTCGCGCAGTGCCTTGGCGAAGCCTTCGGGACCAAGTTCCTGCAGCTTCTGGCGCGAACCCGAGGTGGGCACGGGGCCGTCGACTGAAGGCAGCTTGCTGGCGGGATCGGAGTGGACCTTGAGCTCGCCATTGGGCTTGTTCACGGTGACATCGGCAAGCCAGGTGAGGAGCTTGGTGCCACGGTCGGCCGAGATGTGCGACTTGAGGAGTTCCGGTCGCTTGTCGATGAAGTCCGTCGCCACGTTCCCGGCAATGAAGTCGGGATCCGCAAGAACGGCCTGCAGGAACGGGATGTTGGTGGACACGCCACGAATGCGGAACTCAGCCAGGCCACGACGTGCTCGGGCAACGGCTGCAGGGTAGTCACGGCCGCGGCATGTGAGCTTGACGAGCATCGAGTCGAAGTGCGGGCTGATCTCGGCACCGGAGTAGACCGTACCGCCGTCGAGACGCACGCCGGCACCACCTGCGGAACGGTAGCCCGTGATCTTCCCGACGTCGGGACGGAAGCCGTTGGCCGGGTCTTCCGTGGTGATGCGGCACTGAAGTGCAGCGCCCTTGATGGAGACGGAGTCCTGGCTCAGTCCGAGGTCTGCGAGCGTTTCGCCGGACGCGATGCGCATCTGTGCCTGGACGAGGTCTACGTCGGTGATTTCCTCGGTGACGGTGTGCTCCACCTGGATGCGGGGGTTCATCTCGATGAACACGTGCTGCCCGGCGCGTTCGCCCTCAGTGTCCACCAGGAACTCGACGGTTCCTGCGTTGACATAGTTCAGTGCCTTGGCGAAGGCCACGGCATCGCGGTACAGCGCTTGGCGGATGTTCTCATCCAGGTTCGGCGCCGGAGCGATTTCCACCACCTTCTGGTGGCGGCGCTGCAGCGAACAATCGCGCTCGAAGAGGTGCATGACGTTGCCTTCGGCATCGGCCAGGATCTGCACTTCGATGTGACGCGGGCGCAGGACGGCCTGCTCGAGGAACATTGTGGGGTCTCCGAAGGCTGCATCAGCTTCGCGCATGGCGGACTGCAAGGCCTCGGGGAGGGCTTCGCGCGTCTCGACGCGTCGCATGCCTCGTCCGCCTCCGCCGGCTACGGCCTTGGCGAAGATGGGGAAGCCGATCTCGTCTGCGGCCGCAATGAGCTCGTCAAGGTCCTTGGAGGGCTTGCTCGACTTCAGGACGGGTACCCCTGCCTTGCGGGCGGCTTCCAGGGCGGCAACCTTGTTTCCTGCAAGCTCAAGCACCTCAGCGGGCGGACCCACAAAGGTGATGCCCGCGGCCTTCGCAGCGCGCGCCAGGTCCGGGTTCTCGGACAAGAATCCGTAACCCGGGTAAATGGCGTCAGCGCCGGCTTCCTTGGCGACGCGAACAACCTCCTCTACGTCCAAATAGGCGCGGACAGGATGGCCCACCTCGCCGATCAGGTAAGCTTCGTCGGCCTTCTGACGGTGGATCGAGTTACGGTCCTCGTGCGGAAAGACGGCTACGGTCTTGGCGCCCAGTTCATAACCAGCGCGAAACGCCCTGATCGCGATTTCGCCGCGATTGGCCACCAGAATTTTCGAAAACATACTTCTCCTGCATCATTGCGGGTGGATCGGTCGGTGGTCACAGTGTGTAGTGCCGCCAGCATCAAACACAAATCTTTGTGGCAACCATCACAAAGGAATCGTCATGTGCGCTGTATATGCGTGCGCGCGACCCGGCACCATGCTAATGACCACAGAATGATTGACTGCCACAGGCGGCAGGCGCGTAGAAAGCGGGAATTGACCGCCGCGCAACATATGATGTTGAAGGGGCTGCGGCAAGCCCCGGTTCCGGCGCTCCCGGAGCTGAAAACAGCGCGATACGGCAACCGGCGTTAGGTTTTGGGTTTTCAAGTGCAAGTAGTCAGCATCAGCAGCCTCAAAGGCGGAGTGGGCAAGACGTCCGTGACCACTGGTCTGGCGTCCGCGGCCCTGGCAGCCGGCATCCCCACCTTGGTAGTGGACCTGGACCCCCATGCCGATGCCACCACGGCACTCGGAGTGCAGGCAGGCGAGCACCTCGATATCGGCAGGATGCTTAAGAACCCGCGCAAAGCCCGACTCCCGGAAAACGTGGCCGGAAGCAGTTGGGTCTCCAACGGCTCCAGCAACGGAAAGCTGGACGTAGCCGTTGGTTCGGCGTTCACGGGCATCTATGACCGCCCAGATCTCGGCAAACGCGATCTCCGCAGGCTCTCCGCTGTCCTTGCCGGAACCTCCAGCTACGAATTGGTCCTGGTGGACTGCCCGCCGTCCCTCAACGGACTCACCCGGATGGCGTGGAGCGCCAGCGACCGCGTGGTGCTGGTGGCGGAGCCGGGACTCTTCTCCGTTGCAGGCACAGAGCGGACCATGCGCGCCATTCAATTGTTCCGCCAGGAATTCGCTCCCAACCTGGCGCCGGCGGGAATCGTGGCCAACCGCGTCCGGACCGGATCAGCAGAGCACACCTTCCGGCTGGCGGAGATGGAGTCCATGTTCGGCGAACTCCTGCTGACGCCCCACATTCCCGAGCAAGCCAACTGGCAGCAGATCCAAGGCGCAGCACATTCCGTGCATCACTGGCCCGGCGATTCCGCCAAGAATTCGGCGAAGCTTTTTGACGCCCTGCTTGAAAGCCTGATGAATGGCCAGCCCGCACTGCGGGACAGGCGCCAGCGGTAAACATCTTGGACACAAGAAAGCCGCCTCCCATCCAGGAGGCGGCTTCCCTTTGTCTTGGAGCGGCTCTCTAGCCGATACGGCGTGCTACCCGCCGTTTGCTCAATTCGTCGTCGGGAAAGGACTGCTCCGCTGCGTGTTCGCTCGGCAATGCGGCCAGACTTCCCTCGACCTCCCGCCATACACGGCCTACCGCGATGCCAAAGACTCCCTGCCCGCCTTGAACGAGGTCGATGACTTCGTCGGCCGACGTACATTCGTAGACACTGGCGCCATCGCTCATGAGGGTGATCTGCGCAAGGTCCTCGACACCTCGCTCACGAAGGTGCTCAACGGCGGTTCGGATCTGCTGCAGCGACACACCGGTGTCCAGCAAGCGCTTGACCACCTTGAGGACCAGGATGTCACGGAAGCCATAGAGTCGCTGCGAGCCTGAACCTGCGGCGCCGCGGACAGCGGGCTCCACCAGGCCTGTGCGCGCCCAGTAGTCCAGTTGGCGGTACGTGATGCCTGCGGCCTTGCATGCGGTGGGACCGCGGTAGCCCGCGTCCTCGTCCAGCACAGGAAGGTCCTCCGTGAAGAGCAAACCTTGGGCGCCGGATGCGGGCGCAGCAATGCCGGTCGAGGCCTGCTTCAGCTCGCCTGCTTCGCCTTTCGGACTCACGTGACCTCCTTGTTCCCAGTTCCCTTGGGGATGGTGCGGACACCCATACAACGCCGAAATCCAGCGGTGTAATTCCCGCAAGGCCGCACTTTCCAGTGTGACTTGCGCGGGCAGTGTATGCAACGGGAACTTGATACCTTCGACGTTAGGCCTGCGACGGCCCAAGGTCAAAGATCTCGGGGTCTAAATGCTGTCGTGTCGAAAGTTTCACCCTCAACTTTAGGCTTAGGGTCCGTTTAGCCTTCGAAATCCTCGGGTTCAACGTCGTCCAGGAACTCCCTGAAGCGTCGCAACTCCCGCTCCTCGTCCACGGTTGGACCGGGCTCGGAGTCTTCACCTTCGTCGTGCTCAGTGATCCGGACGCCGGCTTCCTCCATCACAGCGTCTGCACACCAGATCCGGCATTTTGCCCGCAAGGCCAGGGCCAACGCGTCCGAAGCCCGGGAACTGACCACCGTGCCGTCGTCGAACTGCAGTTGGCCGTAGAAGATATTGTCCTCCACCGCCACGATGTTGACGCTGATGATCGAATGGCCCAATGATTCGACGACGTCCACCAGAAGATCGTGCGTCATGGGCCGCGGCGGAACAACGCCCTGCTGCGCCAACGCGATGGCGCTGGCTTCCGGGGTGCCAATCCAGATCGGCACGTGCCTCTCACCATTGATCTCCCGAAGGAGGACCAAGGGCTGATTGGAGGGCAGCTCGATCCGGACGCCGACGATTTCAACCTCGATCATCAGGTGTCCATCCGCGCGATACGGTCGTGGACGAGCGCCCGGTGAAGGCTGAGGCAAAGTTCACTGATCTCACGGGCAGCCTCCGCGGCACGCGCCTGGGATGCCGCGTCCCGCCGCGACGTGAGCGGCGCGACCGCCCTCTCCACCAGGCCGAATTCACGTTCAGCAGCCGCCTGGAACGGCCGAAGGTGACGAGGCTCAAGGCCGTGACCCTCCAACTGGACACACGCCCGGGCCACTTGGAGGGCATGCTCATCGAACTTGCCGCCCACGTGGCTGATGAGCCCAAAGCTCAACAGCGACTCCAGCAGGGGCACGCTGGCGCCGGATTCGGTGCGCAGCTGCTCCTCGGTCAACGCGCGGGCACGCCCTTGGATTTCGGCGGCCATTTCCGCGGAGACAATCCTGGGCGAAACCGTGACACCGGGTGGAAGGTTCTCGGGGCGTTCACCGCGATCGATCGCATCCAGGTAGTCCTTGATGACCTTCAGCGGAAGGTACTGGTCCCGCTGAAGAGCCAGGACGAAACGCAGCCGCTCAACGTCGCTGTCGGCGTACTGCCTGTATCCGGCAGGGGTCCGCTTGGGATTGATGAGTCCCTTTTCCTCAAGGAATCGGATCTTGGACGCAGTCATGCCGGGAAAGTCGTCGCTCAACTGAGCCAGGACTTCCCCGATGTTGAGGACCTGCGGTCCGCGACGTTCCGGCTGGGCCATTGCCACAGGCAGGTACCCCGGGATCAGACTTGGCCCGCTGGGCGCGTCGGGCTCAGGTAGTAAGTGAGCCGGAACTTGCCGATCTGGACTTCGTTGCCGTTCTTCAGTTGCACACTGTCCACGCGGTCGTGGTTGACGTAGGTGCCGTTGAGGCTGCCCATGTCCACGATCTCGAAACCGGACCGGGTCCGGTGGAACTCGACGTGCTTGCGTGACACGGTGACATCATCAAGGAAGATGTCGGCGTCAGGGTGCCGGCCGGCCGTGGTGGTGTCCGCGTCCAGCAGGAAGCGCGCACCCGCGTTGGGACCGGAGTGTGCAATGAGCAATGCGGAGTCCGGCGGCAGGGCCTCCACGGAGGCTCGCTCCTCGGGGGCAAGCTTCGGCGCAACGCTGGGCTCATCCCACGTGGGCGTGATGCTGATCGAGGTGGTCTCCGACGTCGGCTGTTCTTCCGGGCCGTTCCCGACATTGGCTTGGTTCTGTTCGCCGCCAACCATGGAATATCCTCCTCATCCGCCGGCAGTTCCAAACCATGCCGGCAACTCCGCCTCCCGGTACCGCCGGGCAAATCGGTTGCTGGCCCGCCTATTCGCCTCCCCGCGTACGGGAAAACAGCCGGGCGGGCCAGATAACTTTAGCCTACCTGTTGTTCGTACTCCGATGCACTGAGCAGGGAATCCACTGCGTCAGCTTCTGCAAGCTTTACTTCAATGAGCCAGCCTTCACCATAAGGATCCGAGTTGATCAGGGCCGGATCCGTGTCCAAGGCTTCATTCCGCGTTACGACTTCGCCCGTCACTGGGGCATAAATGTCGCTCACGCTCTTGGTGGACTCCACTTCGCCTACGACGTCGTTGCCGGTGACCTTTGTCCCGGGCTCGGGCATCTGGGCATAAACAACATCGCCCAATGCGTCCTGCGCGAAATCGGTGATACCGATGCGCACTACGCCATCGGCGTCAGGGGCAGAAACCCATTCGTGTTCTGCAGTGTAGGAAAGATCGGCTGGGATATTACTCATGGGTCGCCTTTCATCGGGACATTTACGGACCTCGACGGCGGCCCGGGCTTCCGGCCACCGCTGAAAGTATAGGCACACTTACCGGGCGCCTGAGGAGGTCTCTGCCATGATTGACCCATGACTGAACAAGCACAAGTACCGGCACGGAAAAAAGGCAATTGGGGCGTCAAAATAATCCTGGTCCTGGTGGCATTGCTTGTCGCGGTGGCGGCCTACTTCATTCTCGGGGCCATCCTCCCCCGGTGGTGGTCGGACGTCATCGCCGGCCAAATACGACGCGATCTCGGCGCCAGTGTCTTGGTTGGCATGTTCTATGGATTCGTCTTCACGTTCATTCCCTTGGTGGTTGCCTGGCAGGCCACACACAAAGCCGTCAGTTGGCCGTGGAAGATCGTCATCCTCCTGATAGCGGTCGCGATTGCCACACCAAACCTGCTGACTGCGGGCATCGTGTTCGGTTCGACGGAATCCGCTCATGCAGGTCAGCGCACGCTCAGCGTCGACGCCGGGTTCTTCACCACTTGGACGGCAATTTCAGCAGTTGCCGCTGCCATCATCTTCGTCGCAGTGACGATTCTCTGGGCCGTATGGCGCCGCAGGGGCAAGAAGATGAAAGTACTGACCCAGGCTGAAAAGGCGCGAATGACCGCAGCAAAGAACGCCGAGAAGGAGGCGCGGGACGCCGAACGCGCTGCCAGTGGCCGCCCGACGTCGGGACCTGCCGCCCCGGTGGACGACGCGAAGGCGCGCATCAAGGACGTCTTTGATGGAAAACCGGACTTTGACGGAAAGCCCGACGACCACGCCAAATAGGCCATAGGAAAGCCCGCCACTGATCAGTGGCGGGCTTTTCTGTCGATGAAATGCTAGGCGACCGTGGCCGCCTGGGGTTCGCGTTCGACGTCGGACGTTGGGTCAGGCGCCCCGACTCCCCTGCGCTTGGCCGCTGCAGCCGCGGCCAGCATAACGAGCAACGCGGCCACTGTAATCGCTGCCCCTGCCCAGATGGGCGAGGTGTACCCGAGACCCAGGGTGATGGTGACGCCGCCGAGCCATGCGCCCAAAGCGTTTCCAAGGTTGAATGCTCCGATGTTGGCTCCGGAGGCAAGCGTCGGCGCAGTCGAGGCGAAATGCATCACGCGCATCTGAAGGCCCGGCACGGTGGCAAATCCAAATCCACCCATCAGGGCGAGCGAGGCCAGCGTTGCGATGCCATTGGATGCCGTGAGGGCAAAGAAGACCAGAACCAGTACCAGCCCGGCGAGGATCACCACCAGTGTTTTGTCCAGTGACTTATCCGCCGCCTTGCCGCCAAGGAAGTTGCCGACGAACAACCCGGCACCAAAGAGCACCAGGAGCCACGGCACCGCACCGGACTCAAAGCCGGATACTTCGGTCAGCGTGAACGCAATGTAGGTGAAGGCGCCGAACATGCCGCCGAAGCCAAGAATCGTGACGATGATCGAAAGCCATACCTGGCCGGACTTGAACGCGCCGAGTTCGCTCCGCAGGCCCTTGGCGGGTTCCGTGGTGCTTTTCGGGACCATCAAGGCGATGCCGAGCAGGGCAACGACGCCGATTGCGGTAATGGCCCAGAAGGTGGACCGCCATCCGAAGTTCTGCCCGAGCAGAGTTCCGAACGGCACGCCCAGTACGTTCGCGGCCGTGAGGCCTGTGAACATGATGGCGATGGCGCCGGCCTTCTTGTGGGCTGGCACAAGGCTGGCGGCCACTACGGAACCGATACCGAAGAATGCACCGTGGCACAGTGCGGCAACGATGCGGCCGATCATCATGGCCGGGTACGAATCGGCAACCGCGGAAAGAAAGTTTCCTGCGATGAACAGGACCAGCAAGCCCATAAGGACGGCCTTGCGTGGAAGCCTGGTGACGGCCGCCGTCACCAGGAGGGCGCCGACGGTGACGCTGAGGGCATAACCGGAAATGAACCAGCCGGCAGAGGCTTCACTGACATTGAAGTCAGCTGCAACCTCGGGCAACAGTCCCATGATGACGAACTCGGTCAGGCCAATGCCGAATCCGCCGAGGGCCAGGGCAATCAACCCTGCGGGCATGTGGAGCTCCTTAAAGTGGATCGGTTACTCCGGGAGTGGAAGTGCGTCGCCGGGAACCGTAGAATAATAGTTGCAGACGCTCTATATATAGTTGCATGCGCTAGATAATTGCGCAAGCAACTACTTTTGGCTGCTGCGTTTCGACTCGAAAACCAAGGCAGGAGCACAGTAGACATGGGCATCAAGGATGACGCCGTAGAGGTACGGGCACAGGGCTGGCGCACCCTGGCTGCCCTGCATGGGAGCATCGAAGCTGAGCTGGAAAAGGCGCTCCAAGCCTCAAGCGAGCTGTCCGTAGTTGAGTACACCGTGCTTGATGCACTGAGCCGCCAAGATGGCTGGCACATGCGGATGCAGCAACTTGCCCGCGCCACTGCACTTTCCAGCAGCGCCACCACCCGTCTGGTCAACCGCTTGGAGGACAGGGGACTTCTCACGCGCATCCTGTGCGCCGACGACCGCCGCGGCATCTACACCGAGCTGACCATCGCCGGCCAGAAGCTCCTGCTGGACGCCAAGCCTGTCCATGACGAAACGTTGGCCGCGGCCCTCTCGGCCGCCGAACAAGTGCCGGAGCTGGAGCCGCTCGTGCGGGCGCTCGGAGCACTGCAGAAGGTCTAGGCGGGCACAAAACCTACTCTGGTTCGCTGGACCCGCCGTACCACGTTGAGTTCAGCGAACAAGGGCACCTTTGCTTGCCGTCAACCCTTGCCTGCGCACCCGGTTCTTTAACGACCAAAGGCCGGAACCCCGCGTTTCCGCGTGATTCCGGCCTTCATGGTCGGGCTGACAGGATTTGAACCTGCGACCCCTTGACCCCCAGTCAAGTGCGCTACCAAGCTGCGCTACAGCCCGCTGGTTCCACCGTTCTCCGCCTAAGTTTTCCTCCGAAGAGTCTCACCTAAGCAGTCCGGCCGAACCACCTCCAAAAGCTTACACGAAGTTGGAGGGTGCCAACGCCATCAGAGCCAAAGTTGGCTGTGATGCCCGTCTCATTTAGCGCTTCTTGCCACGCTTCTCGCGCACACGCATGTTGACCTCGATGGGAGTGCCCTCGAAGCCGAACGTTTCGCGCAGGCGACGCGTGATAAAACGGCGGTATCCGGGATCCAGGAAGCCCGTGGTGAACAGCACGAACTTCGGCGGCCGGCTGGAAGCCTGGGTGCCGAAGAGGATGCGGGGCTGCTTGCCACCGCGGACGGGGTGCGGGTGGGCAGCCACCAATTCACCCAGGAAGGCGTTGAGGCGGCCTGTGGGGATTCGGCGGTCCCAGCTCTCCAGTGCAGTATCCAGCGCAGGAACGAGCCGGTCCTTGTGCCAACCGGTCTTGGCGGAGATGTTGACGCGGGGAGCCCACTCAACGTGCGCCAGGTCCTGCTCGATTTCGCGTTCCAGGTAACGGCGGCGTTCGTCGTCCAGGAGGTCCCACTTGTTGAATGCGAGCACCAGTGCGCGGCCGGATTCAATCGCCAACTGCAGGATGCGGACATCCTGCTCGCTGAGGACCTCGTCGACGGCAAGAAGCACGACGGCGACCTCCGCCTTCTCGAGCGCGGCCTGCGTGCGCAGGGACGCGTAGAAGTCGGCACCCTGGGCCATGTGCTGGCGGCGGCGGATACCCGCGGTGTCAACGAAGCGCCACGTGCGGTCGCCAAGCTCGATGAATTCATCCACGGGGTCACGAGTAGTGCCTGCGAGCGGGTCCACAACCACGCGCTCTGAGCCTGCAAGCTTGTTCAGAAGGGAGGACTTGCCAACGTTCGGGCGGCCGATCAGCGCAATACGGCGGGGGCCGCCGGAGCGCTCGACGCCCTCAACCAAGGAGAACTCGGGCAGAGTGTCCATGACATGGTCCAGGAGGTCTGCCACACCGCGGCCGTGCAATGCAGAAACCGGGTACGGCTCGCCGAAGCCAAGGCCCCACAGCGCTGCCGAGTCAGCTTCCTGGGCGAAGTCATCCACCTTGTTGGCCACCATGATGACCGGCTTCTTGCTCTTGCGCAGCATCTTCATGACGCCTTCATCCGTGGCGGTCGCGCCAACGGCGGAGTCCACCACGAAGAGAACGGCGTCAGCGAGCTCAACGGCCATCTCGGCCTGTTCGGCGACACGGGCGTGGATGCCCTTGGCGTCGTGCTCCCATCCACCAGTGTCCACCAGCGTGAAGTTGCGGCCGTTCCAGCGGGCCGAGTACATCACGCGGTCACGGGTTACGCCGGGAGTATCCTCAACAACTGCCTCGCGGCGACCCAGGATGCGGTTGACCAACGTGGACTTACCAACGTTCGGGCGGCCGATGATGGCCAGTACCGGATCAAGCTTGAGGGGACCTTCGTCGCCTTCATCGCCGTACTCTCCGCTGAGCAGCGCGGCGTCCTCTTCGTCGAGATCGTAATCATCCAGACCCGCCCGGAGGGTCGCAGCACGAAGTTCCGCTTCCTCATCGTCCAGGGCAGCCAGGTTTTCAGCCACCTGGTCGGTGCCGGTGGGCGTGTATTCGTCGTCGCCGGCTCCGTGGAGGCCGGATTTTTGAGTCGTATCGCTCATTGCACTTTCCTTAGTGGTGGTCTGCCGGCGTCCCGGCTACTGCTGTTTGGTGGTGCTGCGGTGAATTCGGACCGGGCGCAGGCTCTTGCGGAAGGTCCTGCCCTGTGGTCCGGATGGCGTCCTGAACGTGTTCAGCCAACGCGTCGCGGATTTCCGCAGCCGCCCTGTCCATTGAAGCACGCCCTGGTTCGCCCTTCCGGCGCTGCACCGTAAGGGGTTGGCCGAAGCTGACATACAGCTTGCGGCGGGGTTTGGGGATATGGTCGCGGTGTTCCTCGCCCTGCCGGGTTCCGAGGACCGCTACCGGTATAACGGTGGCTCCGGAGTTGATGGCGAGCCAGGCGACTCCGTTGCTGATGCTTTCGGCAGCGCCACTCCCCCGGGTTCCTTCTGGCAAGATTCCCACGCAACGGCCTGCATCGAGCAAGTACTTGCCAACGTGGAGCGCCCTTCGGTCGCCTGCCCGGTCCACCGGGATCTGTCCTGACCCTTTCAAGACCCGGCCGAGGAATCCCTTGAACATCTCTTTCTTGACCAGGATGTGCATGGGACGCGGCGAAGCCCCGAACATCACGGGCCCGTCGAGGAAGCTGATGTGGTTCGCTGCAAAGATCACCGGGCCGGCAGCGGGCACATGGCGCTTACCTGACACAACGGTCCGATAGATGACATGGTCCAGTACCCAACCGACTGGTCGGCTCCAGTATCTGGTCCACTCCGCGGGGAGCTGCTGCTTAGTCGCCATAAATGACCTTGCTGACGATTGCGAGGGCAGTCTCAACGGTCTGCTCAAAGTCCAGGTCCGAGGAATCAAGAGTCACTACGCCGTCGGCTGCCTGTGTGAAGTTCACAACCGTGGAGTCCTTGGCGTCGCGCTGGAGCACCTGGGCGGCGAGCTGTTCCTTGCTCTGCGTTCCGCCCAACTGAATTCCGCGACGTCGCATCCGGGCTTCTTCGCTGGCGGTGAGCAGCATGCGAACTTCAGCGCCAGGTACGACGACGGTAGTAATGTCGCGCCCTTCCACCACCATGCGGTTGTGGTGCTGCGAGATCAGCTGCCGCTGGCGGCGAATCAGTTCCGTGCGCGCACCAAGGGTGGTGGCGACAGCGCTCACAGACGAGGAGATCATGGGGTCCCGAATCTCCTCTGTGATGTCCGTACCGTCCACCGCCACGTATTCAGCAGCTGTGCTCGTGCTGATCTCCAACGGCATGGCTTTGGAAGCCTGCTCCACTGCCGCACCGTCCTGAAGGTCGACGCCGGTCTTGAGGCAGTACCAGGTCAGCGCCCGGTACATGGCACCGGTGTCCAAATACGCCAACTTCAAGCGGCGGGCAACTTCCTTGCTCACGCTGGACTTGCCCGACCCCGAAGGACCATCGATCGCGATCACGAGCGGTTTGCCGGGGCGGGCTACCGTCTCCGGGCCAAAGAATTCACGCGTCATTACTGGAGTACCCGCCATCCACGGTCAGTCAAGGCTTCAACAAGGAGGTCATGCTTGTTGGGCAGCACGGAAAGCTCCACCATGCCCACGTTTTGTCCCGACGAATGGTCGAGCCGAAGGTCTTCCACGTTCACGCCAATCTCACCGATTTCCGTCAAGAGGTGTGCGATCTGGCCAGGCTTGTCGTCCACCAGGATGGTGAGCCACGAATACGCCTGCGGGGGTCCGCCGTGCTTGCCCGGGATCCGGGCCTGCCCGGCGTTGCCTTCGCTGATCAACTGGGCAAGATCCAAGCGGGCACCCGGGGCCGTGGGAGACTCCAAGGTGCCGATCAAACGGTTCAGGTCCTCGCGAACACCGTGCAGGATCGAAACCAACTTCTCCGCATTGCCGCCAAGGATCTGCACCCACAGGGTGGGATCACTAGCCGCGATCCGGGTGGTGTCCCGGAGTCCATTGCCGGCCAAGGACAAGGCATGCAACGGCGTGCCCTGCAGCCGGCTGGCCAGCAACGAGGACATGATCTGGGGCAAGTGGGACACCAAAGCAACGGCTTCGTCGTGCTCGTCGGCAGTGAACTGCGAGACCGTGGCACCGAGATCCGACGCCAAAGCCCGCGCCAACTGGAGCGAGCCGGAATCCGTTTCCTCCGACGGGCAAACCACCCAAGGCATGGACGTGAAGAGCTCTCCGCGGGCAGCCACGGGTCCGGATTTCTCCCGCCCTGCCATGGGGTGGGTCCCCACGTAGCGGGCGAGATCCACTCCGCGCTCACGCAACTGCTCCTGGATTTCAGCTTTGACGCTGGCAATGTCCACCACCACAGCGGAAGGGTAATCTGCCAGTGCCTGCGCCACGACACCCGCAGTGACGTCCGGCGGAGCAGCCACAACTACAAGTTGCGGCTGTTCGGCCAACTCAGCCAACGGACGGCCGGCGCCGATATCGACGGCGACGGCCTGGTTGGTGGGCGAAGGATCCGACAAGTAGACCGGAACCCCGCGGCCACGCAAACCGAGGCCGATGCTGGCGCCCAGGAGGCCAGTACCGAGGACCACGACCGGGCCATCAAGGTGGCCCCGGCCGTGCGTGCGGAATGCGGACATACCCTAGAGCCCCACAGATGCCAGGACGTGGCCGACTTCCTGCCTGCCGAGGTTACGGATGCTGCCCTGGCGCTGGTCGCCCAGGCCGATGGGACCAACCTTGACGCGAACCAGCCGCTCCACGGGGAACCCAACGGCGTCGAACATACGGCGCACAATACGGTTCTTGCCCGAGTGCAGCACTACCTCGATCAGGACGTGACCCGGAGTCGAATCCACCAAACGGAAGGAGTCCACGGCAGCTACACCGTCTTCGAGCTCGACGCCGGACTTCAGCTTCGCGCCGACGCCCTGCGGGAACGGACCGCGCACCTGGACCAGGTACGTCTTGGGTACCTCATAGGAAGGGTGCGTCAAGCGGTTGGCGAGTTCGCCGTCGTTCGTCAGCAACAGAAGGCCCTCGGTGGCGACATCGAGACGGCCGACGTGGAACAGGCGTTCGCCCTTGTTCTTGTTGTTCTTGAGGAAGTCGCTGATGCACGGACGGCCCTCGGGGTCTTCCATGGTGGACACGACGCCCTTGGGCTTGTTGAAGACCATGTAGACAAGGGTTTCGTCGAGCTGGATGCGGATGCCGTCAACGTGGATCACGGCTGCCGTGGGGTCTACCCGCATGCCGAGCTCAGTAGTGACCACGCCATCGACCTCGACACGGCCCTCAAGGATCATTTCCTCGCAGACGCGACGGGAAGCCACGCCGGCCTGGGCCATGACCTTTTGCAGGCGCACGCCGTCGGCGTCGTGGAGGTCCGACTGAGGAACTTCCTGACGAGGACCGCGGTTGCGGGCAGGCTTCCGGATGGGGCCCAGGTTCTGGCCGAAGCGTTCGCTGCCAAAGGCCTTGGAACCGTACTGCTTTGCGGGCTTCGGCTTGGGCTTCAGCGCACCGGGGGTGCCGGGGGCCTTGCCGTAGCCGGGCTTGTTGGAACCGGGCTTGCGGAAGGGCTTTGCCGGCCTGGCCGCCTGGCCGCGGTCGTAGTCGCCCGCCGTCGTGGGGTTGTCGGGGTCGAAAGGGGCCGCTTCCCGAGGCTTGGAAGCCTTGAACGGACGGCCCTCGCCCTGGCTGAAGTTGCGCTTTCCAGCGCCGGCACTGCCGCCGCGGCCGGAAAAGCCTCCGGCGTTGGAGCGGCCGGTGCCGCCCCTTGCCTCATTGCGTCCAGAACTGTTGCGTCCCGAACCGTTACGTGGTGAACCCTGGCGTCCCGCCTGTGTCATGACCCGTCCTTGTGTAGTAATGGCCGGCATTCAGTGCTGCAATCAACACTAGCCAGCCGGGCAGACATCGTCTGCCCCTTGTTGCCTTGGCACCTGGTGGTCGGTGCCCGTGAATCAGTATGTAGTTGTCCTGCGGTGCCGGTGCATGCCCGCTTCGGTACTTCAAAGCAGTGGTTACATCCGTGTGGCGTCGTAGTACTCGTCGATCCCTTCCAAGCCAGGAAGATGGGGCGAAAGCTGAGGCAGTTCCGCCACAGAGCCAATTCCCATCCGTTCCAGGAAATACGAGGTTGTCCTGTAGAGCACAGCCCCGGACTCGGGATCATTGCCGGCGTCCTCGATCAAACCCCTTTGGGTAAGAGTCCGGACCACCGAATCAACGTTGACGCCGCGAATGGCAGACACCCGGGCCCTGGAGACCGGTTGCCGGTAAGCAATGACCGCCAAGGTTTCAAGCGCTGCCTGAGTTAGCCTGGTGGTCTGCCCTTCGAGGACGAACCGGCCCACGACGTCGGCAAAATCCGACCGTGAATAGATTCGCCACCCACCGGCGACGTTCCGCAATTCAAAACCCCGGGGTGCAGTGCTGGCATCGGCAAAGCCGACAGCATCCACGTCCGGGGCTTTAACAGTATAGCCGCTATACTCCCGCTGCAGGTCCTGCAGCAAATCCTCGACGACGTCGACGGTTACGTTCAGTCCCGCGGCCAGCTCCTCGGACGTGGCGGGCACGTCAATAACCATGAGGACTGCCTCCAGCGCTGCCCGTGCCCCGCCCGGCAAGGCATCAAGTGCAGCAAGGCCGTCACCGCCAGGTTCTTGTTCAGTCACTGCTGCTTCCCTCGTTCTCGTATTCTTCGCTCAGGTTGGAACTGTCCCAATCGGCATCATGCCCGGTCCAGCGGACCGTCAATTCTGCCAGCGGTCCGGGTTGCTCGAAGGCAACAACCCTGTCCCGGAACATTTCCAACAGCGCCAGAAAGCGTGCCACCACCACCAGCGTGGTTTCGGCGTCTGCGATCAATACCCGGAATGACAGCGGCGCTCCCATCCTCAAGCGATAACCGATGAGCTCAGCCTGTTCCTTGACGCTGACCGGCGGGGCATGCAGGTGGTCCAACCCGACTTCCGATGGGGTCGCGTCCTTGGGTTTGAGGGCTTTGACCGCAAGTTCCGCGAATTGCTCCGGCGTGTGCCGCCACACGAGTTCGGGAAGCAACGCGGCGAAGTGGCCTTCCAGCGCCACCTGCCGCGGGTACTGGCGAGCCTCCTGCTCCAACGTTTCGCCAATGATCCCGGCGATCTGCTTGAAGGCCTTGTACTGCAAAAGGCGCGCGAAAAGGAGATCCCTTGCCTCAAGCAGGGCAATATCCTCGGCATCTTCAACTTCGCCGGCCGGCAAGAGTCGGGCAGCCTTGAGGTCCAGGAGGGTTGCCGCGATCACCAGGAATTCGCTGGCTTCGTCCAGGGCCCAGTCCTCCCCCAGTTCCTGGAGGCGTCGGATGTATTTGATGAACTCATCCGTGACAGTTGCCAAGGCCACTTCAGTGATGTCCAGTTTGTGCTTGGAAATCAGCCCCAGCAGGAGGTCGAACGGGCCGGTGAAGTTGGCCAACCGTACCTCAAAGCCGGGCTTACGGGCTTCGGCGGTCCCGGCGTCGACCGTTGTTTCGACTGTATCCGCCTCGGCGAGCGGGGCGAGCGACCCTCCCACGCCGTCCGCTAGGGCGCGCCGCCGCGCGAGATCAATTCCTTGGCGAGGCGGCGGTATGCGTCGGCGCCGATGTGATTGCCGGCGTAGCTCGTAATGGGTTCTGCAGCCACAGTGGCGTCAGCGAACTTGATGGAGCGTTTGATGACGGTCTCGAAGACCTTGTCACCGAAAGCCTCAACAAGGCGCGAGATGACTTCCCGGCTGTGCAGGGTGCGGGCGTCGTACATGGTGGCCAGGACACCATCCACTTGCAGGCGCGGGTTGAGGCGGTCCTGCACCTTTTCGATGGTCTCCACGAGGAGAGCCACGGCCCGGAGGGCGAAGAACTCACAAATCAGCGGGATGATGACGCCGTGTGCGGCGGTCAGCGCGTTGACTGTCAGCAGGCCAAGCGACGGCTGGCAATCAATGAGGACGACGTCGTAATCGTCTTCGACACTCTTAAGTGCACGGTCCAGGACCTGCTCACGCGCGACTTCATTGACGAGCTGAACTTCGGCAGCTGAGAGGTCAATGTTGGCGGGCAGGAGATCAACGCCCTCAACACCCGTCTGCTGGATGGCATCGCGAATGTCCACTTTGCGGTCCATCAGGACGTTGTAAACCGTGAGATCGAGTTCGTGCGGGTTCGCACCGAGACCGGCAGAAAGCGCTCCCTGCGGATCGAAGTCCACCAACAGCACGCGACGGCCATATTCAGCGAGCGCAGCCGCAAGGTTGATGGTGGATGTGGTTTTGCCCACGCCGCCCTTTTGATTGACCATGGCGATGACTCTCGCCGGACCGTGGGAGGCAAGCGGAGCAGGTTCCGGGAAGTCGCGGTGAGGGCGGCCGGTGGGCCCCATGATGGCGTCTTCCAGATCGAGCTCGGTGCCTTCCAGCGTAGCTGTTCCCCGTTCGATGCTCACGTATCTAACCACTCTTTCGACGACGATCTTCCCTGCTGCTGTTCCGCCAGGTTCAGCGCTACTACCCACCTAGGCTACAGCGCCCGACACGGTATTTGAGGGAACTTGACTTTGCCCGGACTTTGAGCCTTGACCCTCTAGTTGAGGTAGAAGGTTGCACATTCCCTGCCTGCGTTCAGCCGGGAACACAGCAGGGGCGGCACCCCGTGAGGTGCCGCCCCTGCTGTCAGAGCGTTGAAGATCAGCTCAAGGATCTAGACGGTGACCTTTTCGCGCGTTTCTGCCTCAGGGGCAGACTCGGCCTCGCCGCCGTGGGCGATCATGGTCTGCTCGTCGAACGGCTCACTGCCGGACAGGACGCGGCTGACCTGGCCGTTGTCGATTTCCTTGACCCAGGTGCCAATGAGGACCGTGGCGACGGCATTGCCCGTGAAGTTGGTCAGCGCGCGGGCTTCGGACATGAAGCGGTCGATGCCCACAATCATTCCGACGCCGCCCAGGAGTTCCGGCTTGTGCGCCTGGAGCCCGGCGGCGAGCGTTGCCAGCCCGGCACCGGTGACGCCTGCAGCACCCTTGGACGCGATGATCATGAAGACCAGCAGGGAGATCTGCGCGCCCAGATCCAACGGCGTCCCCATGGCGTTGGCCACGAACAGCGACGCCATGGTCAGGTAGATGGCCGTGCCGTCCAGGTTGAAGGAGTAGCCGGTGGGAACCGTGACACCGACAACCGGCTTGGAGACACCGAGGTGCTCCATCTTGGCGATGAGTCGCGGCAGTGCTGCTTCAGAGGATGACGTGGAGAAGATCAGGAGGTATTCGCGGGCCAGGTACTTCATGAGCTTGAAGATGTTGACTCCGGCCACCACGCGGAGCAGCGTTCCCAGGATGACCACAATGAACAGTGCGCAGGTGATGTAGAAGGCGAGCATCAAGGTGAACATGCTGAAGATTGCCTGGGCGCCCGTGGCACCAACGACGGCGGCGATCGCACCGAACGCGCCTACCGGGGCGAGCCACATGATCATGATGAGGATGCGGAAGACGAGCCTCTGAGCGTGGCCGATGGCGCCGAGGATGGGAGCGCCTTGCTTGCCCATTTTCTGCAAGGCGAATCCGACCAGGATCGCGGCCAGCAGCGTCGGCAGGACTGGAATGTCACCGGGGATGATTCCCAGGAGGAAGTCCACCGTACTGTCAGTGGCCGCCTTCTTGGTGGGATCGTACGGGGTCAGCTTGAGGCCCTCACCCGGGTGGATAAGGTTGCCCACCACCAGGCCGATGCCAAGTGCAAAGGTGGACATCGCGACGAAGTAGCCCAACGCGAGCCCACCAACCTTGCCAACGGTGGCCGCTTTGGCGATGGAGCCAATGCCCAGGACGATGGTGCAGAAGATGACCGGAGCGATCATCATTTTGATCAGCTTGATGAAGCCGTCACCGAGTGGCTTCAGTGACTTGCCAACTTCGGGGAACACCAAACCGACCACGGCGCCGAGCACAACGGCAAGGATCACGGCGATGTACAGATAATGTGACTTGTCGAGCCCCTTGCGTCCACTTGTGGCGGCCAATGCCGACTCTCCTCGTTGAGAGGTCATGGGAATCTCCTTCTGGATACTGTGTAAGGCGCTGCGGTCCTGCACTTGTGTCCATTCCGCTGCCCTGTGTGATATCCATCATTGAGCCGCGGGTGACTTACATCACCGTTGCGGTCATATTGGTCATGGGAGGCCTACGTGTTTCACAACTGGAGCATCGCCCGCCGCTTGTTTGTGGCGAACCTGCTGTTCGTCCTGGTGCTGACGGCGGGCTTCGGTGCGGCTTCCGTCGTCGAAGCCAGGGACCGGGCATATGACGACGCCGGCAGCCGTATGCTGGCCGTTGCGGCGGCGATGGCCAACAATCCCCTGGTGTTGGACGCTGCCTCAGCCCCCGACCCGTCGGCCATTCTGCAGCCGTATGCGTTGAAGGTCATGGACGATGCTGACACGGATTTCATCACGATCATGGCCCCTGACCGGACACGATGGACGCATCCCCGGCCCGAAGAACTCGGAAAGCCCTACATCGGCACCATCGAGCCTGCCTTGCGCGGCGAAACCTTTACAGAGGTCACCGCCGGAACCCTGGGCCCTTCAGTCCGCACCATCGTTCCTGTGAAGGATGCCGGCGGGACCGTCAAGGCCTTGGTCGCGGCCGGCGTCACTGTAAGGACAGTTGATACCGACGTTACGGAACGCCTCGGCGTGATTGGCGGCATCGCCCTGATAGTGCTGGCCTTCGGGTCCTTCGCGTCGTGGCTGCTCGGGCGTTACCTGCGCTCCGTGACACGTGGCTGGGGACCTGAACAATTGGCCCAACTATTCGCCTACTACGAATCCGTCCTGCACTCCGTCCGCGAGGGTGTAATCCTCGTCGACACCCACGGCAAGGCCGTCATGTACAACGATCAAGCTGCGGAGTTGCTGGGCCTTGCCCCCTCCGACGTGGACCGCTCACCTGACACAGCGCCCAAGCTCTCCGAGCTCCCGTTCGACGGCAGCCTGCGGGCGCTTTTCGAATCCGGCCGTCCCGCCCATGACGAAATCCACCTGACTGGCTCCCGCATCCTTGTGGTGAACCAAGCACCAGCAGTTGGTCCCGTACCCGCCCTGAGCCGCCAGAAACCTGCAGTGTACGGAACCGTGGCTACCCTCCGGGACCGCACGGAAATCGAGTCGCTGGGCACCGAGCTGCAGACCATGAAGACGCTCTCGGACGCTTTGCGGGCCCAGACCCATGAACATGCCAACCGCCTCCACATGATCGTGTCCCTCCTTGAACTGGGGCGAACTCCGCAGGCGCTGGAATTCGCCACCAAGGACCTGGAGCTGAGCCAGCAACTCACGGACGACATGCTGGCATCCGTAGACGAACCTGTCATGAGCGCTTTGGTGATGGGTAAGGCCGCGGAAGCGCACGAGCGCGGCGTGGAGTTGATGGTCCGGACGTCGGGCAGCTCTGGGGTCAGCGGGGTGGAGATCCAGGATTTGGTGACCATTCTGGGTAACCTCCTGGACAATGCCATCGATGCGGCCGCCGCTGCGGATTTTCCGCGGAAAGTTGAGTTAGACGTGGACGCCGGACCGGATGCCCTCCAGTTCACGGTCCGGGATTCCGGACCGGGCATTGACCCCGACTCCATCGAGGACGTGTTGCAGTATGGATTCAGTACAAAGTCGGCGGGAGTCGATCCGCGCGGCGCCCATGGGCGCGGCGTCGGCCTTGCCCTGGTCCGCCAAGCCGTTGAGCGTCTCAACGGTACGATGACCATCAGCAATCCCGGCGGCGCGCAATTCCATGTGGTGCTGCCCGCGCCGGAAACCGAGGAAGATACCGCATGACTGATATCCGCGTCCTGGTAGTCGAGGACGAGCCCATCGCCTCGGACGCCCACTCTGTCTACGTTGGCAGGATCGATGGCTTCACCTTGGTGGGCACAGCACCTGACGGGCAATCCGCTCTCCGGCTTTTGGGCGAATTCGCTGCATCCGGCAATCCCGTGGACCTGGTCCTGCTGGATATGAACCTCCCGGATCTGCATGGGCTCGACGTGGCCCGGCGGATGCGCTCTGCCGGGCTCTTCGCCGACATCATCGCCATCACGGCCGTCCGCGAACTGAACATCGTGCGCAGTGCCGTCGCTACCGGCGTCGTGCAGTACCTCATCAAACCGTTCACCTACGCGACCTTTGCGGACAAGCTGACCAGCTACCGCACGTTCCGGGAGCAGTTGGCCGGATCCATGTCCGGCATTTCGAAGGCAGGAGCCTCGCAAAGCGATGTGGACCAAGCCTTCGCGAGTCTCCGCGCGCCCACTGAGCTACCGCTACCCAAGGGCCTGTCCGGGTCCACGCTGGACTCCGTGAAGGACCTGGTGCGGTCACAGCAGCAGCCGGTGTCAGCCAACGAGGTCATGGAAGCTCTGGGAATGTCACGCGTCACTGCCCGGCGGTATCTGGAATACCTTGCCGACGCCGGGACAGTCACCAGGGCGCCGCGGTACGGAACACCCGGACGCCCCGAGAACGAGTATGGCTGGAACCGAAGCTAGCCTTCTCCCCTACGGACCAGGCCCGCAGTAAGCTGGAGCCGAAACCGTGGAGAGTCCATGTCCCAAGAGTTGCAGCAACTTTCCGAGGCCCGCGACGCCTACGCCCGTGGGGAATGGGGCGTGGCGCGCCGAGGCTTGGAGCTGGCCGGCCAGGATGCGCCCTTAAGTTCCGGGGACCTTGAGATTCTGTCCCGATCAGCGTGGTGGCTGGGGGACGTCCAAAGCTCCATGTCATTGTCAGAGCAGATTTTCCATCGGCTGGCCGACGAGCACCAACACCAAGCTGCCGCACGTACTGCGCTGACGTTGTCCCTGCAATGGGGTGTGCGCGGGAACCTTGCTGTGTCCTCTGCGTGGTTGAACAGGGCACGCCGACTGTTGGAGGACCTGCCCGAGGTACCCGAACATGGCTACCTGCTCTACGTCGAAGGCAACGACGCGTTGAACCTCGAAGGTGATCCCGGGCCGGCGTTGGCCTCCTCCGTCAGGCTCAAAGAAATGTCCCAGCGCCACGATGCTCCGGAACTGGAGGGCTTTGCACACCTTTTGGCGGGACTTGCGGCCGTGCGGACCGGTCAGGCTTCACGGGGATTTCAAGAACTCGACGAAGCCATGCTGCCGGTGATGGCCGGTCAGGTGCCGGCGGAGTGGGGCGGTGACATCTACTGCTCCGTCATCCACCTCTGTTACGAGATGGCGGACTTCGCCCGGATGCGGGCCTGGACTGATGCACTTTCCACCTGGTGCGCCGGTCTCTCCGAGTCCTTCATGTACACGGGCATAGCGCACGTCCATGAGCTTCAACTGCTCAGCGCGGAAGGCAACTGGGCCAGGGTTGAGGCAGAGATGCCCCGCGAAGCCGAGCGCCTTCGGAACGCGCAAAGCTGGATTGCGGCGGACGGCTATTGCGAACTCGGCGAGATCCGTCGACGCCGGGGCAACGCGACCGGCGCTGAAGCGGCGTTTGCTTTGGCCTGCGGGCTCGGTGTGGACGCCCAGCCGGGCCGGGCCTTGCTGCAAGCGGATTCCGGCATGACGGAGGCCGCCGTTGAAGCGCTCCGTGGAGCGTTGGCGGACCGCGGGACCTTGGGACGGGCCAGGCTCCTGTTGCCATTGGTTGAGCTGCTGGCACCGCGCGAACCGGGCGCAGCCGCCGCGCATTGCACTGAACTCGAACGGACTGCCGCTTTCTATGGGACCCCCGGCTTCCAGGCGTGGGCACACCAGGCCCGCGGCGCCTTGATGATGGCCGAACGGCGCTGGCCCGAAGCCCTTGTAGAACTTGAGGCGGCAGCGCGGTCCTACCGATCCTTGCGGATGCGTTACGAACTGTCCCGGGTCCACGAACGGCTGGCCTCGGTCAGGGCAGCCTTGGGCGAGCCCGGGGTGGCTGAGGCTGAACGAGCCACAGCCGCTGCCATCCGGAACCAACTGGGCGCTGTAAATGTCTCGTGGGAGACAGCCACCAAAGCGCCCGGTGGGTTGACGTTAAGGGAAGTCGAAGTGCTCCGCTGCGTCCTCGCTGGTGCAAGCAACCGCCAAATCGCCAACGCCCTGACCATCTCGGAAAAAACAGCAGGGCGCCACCTCGCCAACATTTTCACCAAAATCGGCGTATCTTCCAGAACAGCCGCCGCCGCGTGGGCCCATCAACACGGCCTGGCCGAACGGCCGGAAGCCTAGCCGGATCTTTCGTAAGCCCGTGCATGGTTCGCCCCATGCACAGCGAAAAGATGCACAAGATGCCCGAAGCGCCGGCGATGTCCCGGAAATTAGCTTGGGGATACGGGCCACAGGCCGGACAAAGCGGCCCCCGGAATCAACCAAGGACAAGCCATGAACAGCACCCAAATCGGCCAGTACCAAACGACGGCTGTTTCCGACGTGGCGACTGACGAAGCCATTGAAGAGGCGACGGGCAGACTCATTGGAATCCTGAATGACTCGTCCCTGGCGCTCCTCATTGGAGTAGGCCACCAAACGGGACTCTTCGGGAACATGGCGGAGCTGCCTGCTGCCCGCAGTGACCTCATAGCCGATGCCGCCGGATTGAACGAGCGCTACGTTCGTGAATGGTTGGGCGGGATGGCGACGGCGGGGTTCGTCGATTTCGATGCCGGCCATGCCACCTACCGCCTCCGCCGCGAGTACGTGCCGGTTCTCGCCGGAGCCGGCACCGAAAATCTGGCCCGGACATTGCAATACATACCGCTTTTGGGTGAGGTGGCCCCCAAGATTGTCCGCGCCTTCCGGGAGGGAGGCGGAACCAGCTACAGCGACTATCCGCGGTTCCATCACGTCATGGCGTCTGAAAGCGCTGCCGTGAATGATGCCTCTCTGCTGGAAACGATCCTCCCCCTGACAGGCCGGGTAGACGCCCTGCGGGACGGAATCGATGTTGCCGACATTGGCTGCGGCGAGGGCCATGCGATGAACCTCCTCGCAGCAACCTTTCCAGCCAGCACGTTTGTGGGCTACGACTTCACGCCGGAAGCCGTGGAAGTCGCCACCCGGGAAGCTTCGGCCTTGAAACTTTCAAACGTCGACTTCGTCCTCAGGGATGTCACACGCCTTGACGACGAGGAATCGTACGACCTTGTGACGGCCTTCGATGCCATCCACGACCAAGCGCATCCAGCCCAGGTGTTGGGAAATATCCACACGGCACTCAAACCCGGCGGCACGTTCCTCATGGTGGACATCAACGCCTCAAGCAGGCTCGAAGAGAACATGGATCTGCCTTGGGCTTCCTTCCTGTACACCATTTCAACCTTCCATTGCATGCCCGTTTCGCTTGGCCAAGGCGGAGACGGGCTGGGAACGGTCTGGGGTAAAGAACGTGCCACAGCCATGCTCCGTGACGCAGAGTTCAGCGCAGTGGACGTCAAGGAGCTGGACGAGGATCCTTTCAACGCGTACTACGTGGCCACAAAATAGATATGTATACATCCGTGCCCAATATTCACGAACTTGCAGACGAAATAGCCTGCTTCTGTATACACTGTGGTTATGCGTGCGAGTGATCGGGCTTATGCGGTTTTGCGTGAGGATATTGTTCAGTGGCGTCTTCGGCCGGGTGCGGTGTTGGCCGAGGTGGAGCTGTCGGAGCGGTTGGGGGTGTCGCGGACTCCGGTGCGGGAGGCGTTGGGCCGGTTGACTGCGGAGGGTTTGACGAGGGCGGCCGGCGGGCGTGGGGTGGTTGTGACCGATATTTCGTTGGAGAGCATCGATGAGTTGTTCGAGCTCCGCGAGACCTTGGAGGTTAGGGCTGCGGGCTTGGCTGCGCAGCGGGGCGAGCCGGGGGTTTTCGCCGGGCTCCACGCCCTTTTGCTGGGGGCCCCTGCCTTGCTCGGTGATGGGGATCCTGCCCGGGGCGGGTATTACGCGTTGGTGGGCCGTTTGGATGAGGCGATCGACGCGGCGATCTGCAACGCGTATCTGGCCCAGGCCATGCGGGGGCTTCGGGTGCATCTGGTCCGGGTCCGGCGCCTGGCCGCGGATGATACCGCCCGGCTGCAGGCTGCCGCTGCCGAGCACGCCGCGATCGCCGAGGCCATCGCGGCGGGGAACCCGCGGGTCGCGGAGGCCGCCACCACCCTTCATTTGCACCGCAGCCTGAGCCATCTCAAGGCCACCCACACACCTGCCTAGAAACCCCTTACACCTGCTGGAAACCCCCCACACACCTGTTGGGAAACCACTACACCTGTTTGAGAAGGAGCATCATGGTCAAGAACCACCACGTCCGTGTTTACACGTCCGAGGAGAACCTGCCCCGTGAGGAGCAGTTGGCGCATAAGATCGCCGTGGTCGCCGCGGACCCGGTTCCCGTGACTGCCGAGGTCACGGAGATGGTGATCAACCGGATCATCGATAACGCCTCGGTGGCCATCGCCTCGTTGAACCGGGCCCCGATCGTCGCGGCCCGCGCCCAGGCCCTGACGCACGGCCCGTCAGCCAACGGCAAGGGCGCCAAGGTGTTCGGCATCACCGAGCGGGTGTCCCCGGAGTGGGCTGCCTGGGCCAACGGGGTGGCCGTGCGGGAACTGGACTACCATGACACGTTCCTGGCCGCGGATTACTCCCACCCGGGCGACAACATCCCGCCGATCCTGGCCGTGGCCCAGCATGTGGGTTCCACCGGGGC
>NZ_JBIVQG010000010.1:0-185147 GCF_044755025.1 Paenarthrobacter sp. NPDC092416 | reverse complement strand
CGCTGCGACACCCTCTTCGCCATGCTCCGCGATGGCAGCCTCTACCACCCCAAAACACCCCAAACCCCTTGACGAACAACATAGGGACACTCTCAGGTGCCACAAGAAAGCCCGACGTCGGCACCCGGTTGGGCGTCGACGTCGGGCTTCAACGATTGATTGTCAGCGCGCGGCCGCGGCGCCGGCCTCTTCAAAGCGGCGCGCCAAAACAGGCGGGACGTGAAAGAGGGTCCACCCAAACACCGCGGGACGTGAAAGAGGGTCCACCCAAACACCGCGGGACGTGAAAGAGGGTCCACCCAAACAGGGCGGGACGTGAAAGAGGATCGGCCCAAACACCGCGGGACATGAAAGAGGGTCAGAGGACCTTGCGGATGGTTTCCTCAAAGCTGACCACGTGATGGAGGGCGAGCTCGGCGGCGCGGTCTTCGTCGCCGTCGGCGATGGCGGTCAGCAGGTCGGCGTGCTCCGAGATGTGACCGGAAACGGACGGCATCTTGTCGAGCATGTGGCACCAGATCCGGGTGGCGAGGTTGTCGTACCGGATGAGCACGTCCTCGAGGTGCGCATTTGCCGAAGCCTTGTAGATCAACCGGTGGACCTGGATGTCGTAGCGCATGAGTTCCTGGGAGGAATTGTCCTGGCCTTCAAGATCGCGAATTGCACCAGCGACAGCGCGGAGCTCTGAACGCATGGCAGGGCTGGCCATGCGGGCAGCCTTCCTGGATGCGAGCGGCTCCAGCAGCTCGCGGATCTCGGAGACCTCCGCGAGCTGGGTAATGTCCACGCCGGTAGCAAACGTGCCGCGCCGCGGATACGACACCACCAGGTGGTCGCTTTCAAGGCGTTTGATGGCTTCACGGACGGGCGTGCGTCCAATGCCGAGTTCGGCCGCGATCTGGCCATCGTTGATCGGGTCGCCGGGCTTGATGTCGAGCATGATGAGCCTGTCACGCAGCAGCAGGTAGGCGTTATCCGCCAGGGACGTACCCTGCGGGGCTGACTCCAGTGCTTCCAATGCGGCGCTCATTGCTCTCTCCCGTTGCTCGTACTTCAGTCTGCTGGATGAGTTACCGCAGACCTGTTGACGACCATGTGATCTTCAACATACTATGGCAACAGTTCTAATATATCAGTTGCCTAACAGTCGGCCACTAGACAAGTACTTGAAGGAGAACACCATGGTTGAACCGCTGATCCGCCCGCTCGCACAGGCGGACCCGGAGGTCGATCAGGCGATCGCCCTGGAACTCATCCGCCAGCAGTCCACGCTGGAAATGATCGCCTCTGAGAACTTCGCCCCCACGGCCGTCATGGAAGCCCAGGGATCGGTGCTGACCAACAAGTACGCCGAGGGCTACCCCGGCAAGCGCTACTACGGCGGCTGCGAACACGTTGACGTGATCGAGCAGCTTGCCATCGACCGCTTGAAGTCCCTGTTTGGCGCGGAATTCGCCAACGTTCAGCCCCACTCCGGAGCCCAGGCGAACGCCTCTGCGATGCACGCGCTGATCAACCCGGGCGACACCATCATGGGCCTGAACCTCGCCCACGGCGGACACCTGACCCACGGCATGCGCATCAACTTCTCCGGCAAGTTGTACAAGGTTGTCCCGTACGGCGTCCGCGAGGACACCCACACCGTAGACATGGCTGAAGTTGAGCGCCTCGCCCTCGAGAGCAAGCCGCAGTTGATCGTCGCCGGCTGGTCCGCCTATTCCCGCCAGTTGGACTTCGCTGAATTCCGCCGCATCGCGGACCTGGTGGGCGCCTACCTGATGGTGGACATGGCCCACTTCGCGGGTCTCGTCGCAGCAGGTCTCCACCCCAGCCCCGTGCCGCACGCCCACATCGTCACGAGCACCACCCACAAGACGCTCGGCGGTCCGCGCGGTGGTGTGATCCTGACCAACGACGCCGACATCGCCAAGAAGGTTAACTCCGCCGTCTTCCCAGGCCAGCAGGGTGGTCCGTTGGAGCACGTCATCGCCGCCAAGGCCGTGGCCTTCAAGATGGCCGCCGAGCCGGAATTCCAGGAACGCCAGGTCCGCGTTCTCGAGGGTTCAAAGATCCTTGCGCAGCGGCTTCTCCAAGACGACGTAGCTGCAGCCGGCATCTCGGTTGTCAGCGGCGGAACAGACGTTCACCTGGTCCTCGCCGACCTCCGTCACTCCGTCCTCAACGGCCAGCAGGCCGAGGACACCCTGCACCGCATCGGCATCACGGTCAACCGCAACGCTGTCCCGTTCGACCCCCGCCCGCCGATGGTTTCCTCGGGCCTGCGCATCGGTACGCCGGCCCTCGCCGCCCGCGGTTTCGGTGCTGAGGACTTCACCGAAGTCTCGGACATCATTGCGACGGCGTTGATCGCCGCAGCGAGCAGCGGCACCCAAGCTGGTACTGAATCAGGCAGCACCGAAGGTGACGTCACCTTGGACGACTCCACCGCCGTCGAACTCCGCCGCCGCGTGACCGCCTTGGCAGAGAAGTTCCCGCTTTACCCGCACCTTTCCAACAACGGCAATGGCGCCGCAACCGAACTCGAAGCAGAAATGATTGGAGCAGCCCAGTGAGTGCAGACCACCTCCCCGAGCACCCGGACTTCCTCTGGCGCAACCCGGAACCGAAGAAGAGCTACGACGCCGTGATTGTCGGCGGCGGCGGGCACGGCCTGGCAACGGCCTACTTCCTGGCCAAGAACCACGGCATGACCAACATCGCCATCTTGGAAAAGGGCTGGCTGGCCGGTGGAAACATGGCCCGCAACACCACCATCATTCGTTCCAACTACCTCTGGGACGAGAGCGCCGCCATTTACGAGCACGCCCTCAAGCTCTGGGAAATCCTCCCGGAAGAGCTCGAGTACGACTTCCTGTTCAGCCAGCGCGGCGTCATGAACCTGGCCCACACTTTGGGTGACGTTCGCGAAAGCGTTCGCCGTGTGGGTGCCAACAGGCTCAACGGCGTGGACGCTGAGTGGCTGGACCCGCAGCAGGTCAAGGAACTCTGCCCCATCCTGAACATCAGCGACAACATCCGCTACCCCGTTATGGGCGCCACGTACCAGCCGCGTGCAGGCATCGCCAAGCACGACCACGTGGCTTGGGCCTTCGCCCGCAAGTGCGACGAACTCGGCGTGGATATCATCCAGAACTGTGAAGTCACCGGCTTCATCAAGGACGGGAACCGCGTCACCGGCGTCCAGACCACCCGTGGAACCATCAACACCGAAAAGGTGGGGCTTTGCGCCGCCGGCCACAGCTCCGTGCTGGCCGAGATGGCCGGTTTCCGCCTGCCGATCCAGTCGCACCCGCTCCAGGCACTCGTGTCTGAGCTGCACGAGCCGGTCCACCCCACGGTGGTCATGTCCAACCACGTCCACGTGTACGTTTCGCAGGCACACAAGGGCGAGCTGGTGATGGGCGCAGGGGTGGACTCCTACAACGGCTACGGCCAGCGCGGTTCGTTCCACGTGATCGAAGAACAGATGGCAGCTGCCGTGGAGCTCTTCCCGATCTTCGCCCGGGCCCACGTCCTCCGGACGTGGGGCGGCATTGTGGATACCACCATGGACGCGTCGCCGATCGTCGGGACCACCCCGGTGGAGAACATGTTCGTCAACTGTGGTTGGGGAACCGGCGGATTCAAGGGCACTCCCGCGGCCGGCTTGACGTTCGCGCACACCATCGCGACTGGCGCCCCGCACAAACTGAACAAGCCCTTCTCGCTGGAACGCTTCGAGACCGGCGCGCTGATCGACGAACACGGCGCAGCAGCCGTGGCCCACTAAGCGAAGGACAGGAAAGACATGCTCCTCATTTCATGCCCCAACTGCGGGCCACGCGACGAAACCGAATTCCACTACGGCGGCCAGGCGCACGTCGCCTACCCGCTGAACCCCAACGATCTCAGCGACCGCGAATGGGCCGAGTACCTCTTCTACCGCGAGAACACCAAGGGAACCTTCGCCGAGCGCTGGGTGCACAGCACCGGGTGCCGGAAGTGGTTCAACATGCTGCGGGACACCGTGAGCTACGACATCCACTCCATCTACGCCATGGGACAGGGCCGACCTGACACCGAATCCGGCCTTGCCCCGGGCGCCTCCACCACACCCACGGCAGCCCCCACATCCACCTCTTCGGAAGGAGTCTAGAAGTGACCAGCCAGAACGCACGCCTCGCCACCGGCGGACGCATCGACCGCAGCATCACTTGGCGCTTCACCGTGGACGGCCAGGAATTCACCGGCCACCCTGGCGACACCATCGCCTCGGCGCTGCTGGCCAACGGCCACATCAACGCCGGCAACTCCCTCTACGAGGACCGCCCGCGCGGCATCATGGCCGCTGGCGTGGAAGAGTCCAACGCCTTGGTCAAGATCGCACCGCGCTTCCCGGGCCACGTTGCCGAATCCATGCTTCCGGCCACCGCCGTGTCACTGGTGGACGGCATGAACGTTGAGCTTCTGTCCGGTTTGGGCAAGCTGGACCCTGCCGAGGACAAAGCGGAGTACGACAAGAAGTACGTCCACACGGACGTCCTGGTGATCGGCGGCGGTATCGCAGGCCTGGCAGCAGCCCGCGAGGCAGTCCGGACCGGCGCCCGCGTTATCCTGATCGACGACCAGCCCGAACTCGGCGGCTCGCTGCTGTCCGGTTCTACGGCCGGAAGCCTCGCAGACCTGGTAGAAGGCAAGCCCGCCTTGGAATGGGTTGCCGACGTCGAGGCCGAATTGGTTTCTGCCGCGGAATGCACGGTCCTGAACCGCACCACTGCGTTCGGTTCCTACGACTCCAACTACTTCATCGCCGCCCAGAACCGCACGGACCACCTGAGCGTCCCGGCCGCTTCCGGCGTCTCCCGCCAGCGCATTTGGCACATCCGCGCCAAGCAGGTCGTCCTGGCTCCGGGCGCCCACGAGCGTCCGCTGGTTTTCGAGAACAACGACCGCCCGGGCATCATGCTCGCTTCGGCCGCCCGCACCTACCTGAACCGTTACGCGGTCGCCGCCGGTTCGCGTGTCGTCATCACCACCACCAACGACTCCGCTTACGCACTGGCGGCAGACCTGAAGGCAGCAGGCGTGGCCGTTGCCGCCGTCGTCGATGCCCGTCCGGAGATCAGCGCGAAGGCAGCTGCCGCCGTCGAGTCCGGTATCCGGGTCCTGATCGGCAGCGCCGTGGCGGACACCAGCGCGGATGCGAATGGCCGCCTGAATGGCGTCACCGTCCGCAGCATTAACGACGACGGCGAACTCACGTCGGGCGTCGAACAGTTGGCCGCCGATCTGCTTGCCGTTTCCGGTGGCTGGAGCCCGGTGGTCCACCTCCACAGCCAGCGCCAAGGCAAGCTGCGTTGGGACGACGAGCTCGCTGCTTTCGTTCCTGCCAAGCCGGTCAGGGACCAGCAGGTTGTAGGCGCGGGCCGTGGCACCTACGAACTGCAGGACTGCTTGGCGGAAGGCATCTCGGCCGGAGCTGCAGCGTCCATCGCAGCCGGTTTCGACTCCGACGTGACCCCGGCACAACTGCAGGCTCCTGTAGCCAGCGCACCGAGCCGCCAGCTCTGGCTGGTCCCCGCCCAGGAGGGCGAGCCCGGCGAGTGGCACCACCACTTCGTTGACTTCCAGCGCGACCAGTCGGTAGCCGATGTCCTCCGCTCCACCGGAGCCGGCATGCGCTCGGTGGAACACGTCAAGCGGTACACCTCCATCAGCACCGCCAACGATCAAGGCAAGACCTCCGGCGTCAACGCAATCGGCGTGATCGCAGCGGCGCTCAAGTTCGGCGGCGCTGAAAGCGTTCCCGGCGTCGGCGAGATCGGCACCACCGCCTACCGTGCACCGTTCACGCCGGTCGCCTTCGCGGCGTTGGCTGGCCGCCAGCGCGGTGAGCTGTTCGACCCCGCCCGCAAGACGTCCATCCACCCGTGGCATGTTGCGCAGGGTGCGCTGTTCGAGGACGTTGGACAGTGGAAGCGCCCTTGGTACTACCCGCAGGGCGGCGAAGACATGGACACGGCGGTCCTGCGCGAATGCGCCGCAGTCCGCGATTCCGTGGGCTTCATGGACGCCACTACGCTGGGCAAGATCGAAATCCGCGGCAAGGACGCGGGCGAATTCCTGAACCGCGTCTACACGAACGCCTTCAAGAAGCTCGCTCCGGGTTCCGCCCGCTACGGCGTCATGTGCACGCCGGACGGCATGATCTTCGACGACGGCGTGACCCTGCGCCTGGACGAGGACCGCTTCTTCATGACCACCACCACCGGAGGCGCCGCCAAGGTGCTGGACTGGCTGGAGGAATGGCACCAGACGGAGTGGCCGGAACTCGATGTTGTCTGCACGTCCGTGACGGAGCAGTGGAGCACCATCGCCGTGGTCGGTCCGAAGTCCCGCGCCGTGATCGCGAAGGTTGCCCCGCAGCTCGCCGAAAACGGTGGGCTGGATGCTGAGGCATTCCCGTTCATGACGTTCCGCGAAACCACGCTGGCGTCCGGAGTCCAGGCACGCGTTTGCCGAATCTCCTTCTCCGGTGAACTCGCCTACGAAATCAACGTGCCATCCTGGTACGGACTCAACACCTGGGAAGCCGTTGCTGCCGCCGGTGCCGAGTTCAACATCACCCCGTACGGCACGGAAACCATGCACGTGCTCCGCGCCGAGAAGGGCTACCCGATCGTCGGTCAGGACACCGACGGCACGGTGACCCCACAGGACGCCGGCATGGACTGGATCGTTTCCAAGGCCAAGGACTTCATCGGCAAGCGCTCCTACCTCCGGGAAGATGCCCAGCGCGAAGACCGCAAGCACCTGGTGAGCGTCCTTCCCGTGGACGGATCCTTGCGCCTGCCCGAAGGCACCCAGCTCGTGGAGAAGGGCATCCCCGTCAACCCGGCCGACGGACCCGTCCCCATGGAAGGCTTCGTGACCTCGAGCTACCACAGCGCCGCGCTGGGCCGTTCCTTCGCCCTGGCACTCATTCAAAATGGCCGCAACCGCATCGGTGAGACCCTGGTGGCCTCGCTGGGAGACCAATTGGTGGACGTGGTTGTTGGCGAAACCGTACTTTTCGATGCTGAAGGGACCCGCAAAGATGGCTGAGACAGCAACACCAGCAGAAACCGCACACGTCGGCCGCGTCAAGGCTGCCCGCCGCAGCCCGGCCGAACACTTGGCCGAGGCTTTCATCTCCGGCTCCGTGCCGGGCACGGTATCGCTCACGGAAATCCCGTACCAGGCCATGGTGGGGATCCGTGTTGACCGGGCGTCCGACGCCGGTAGTCGTATTGCGTCCGTGACCGGCACCTTGCCTGCCGCTTGCGGTGAGGTGACGGTGTCTGGTTCCGTGAGCACGCTGTGGCTCGGACCGGACGAGTTCCTTGTGGTGGCACCCGAGGAAGCCCACGACTCGCTGGGTGGTTCCTTGGTCAGCGACCTGACCACGGCATTGGGCGGCGACGCTGGCCAGGTGGTGGACTTGTCCGCCAACCGCACCACGTTCGAACTCTCCGGAGCCCGTGCCCGCGCAGTGCTTGAGAAGACCTGCGCCTTGGACCTGCACCCCCGCACCTTCAAGACCGGAACGGCGCTGGCTACTGAGCTTGCCCACATCCCCGTGATGCTCTGGAAGGCCTCGGACGAGACGTACCGGATCTTTCCCCGGGCCTCGTTTGCCGATTTTCTGGGACGCTGGCTCCTGGACGCCATGCGGGAGTACGCCTCCGCCGAGGTCCCCTAATGGCACTGAGTGTGCTTGACCTGTTTTCCGTTGGCATCGGGCCGTCGTCTTCACACACGGTCGGCCCGATGCGGGCGGCAAAGCAGTTCACGGACGGTCTTGAATCGTCCGGCCAACTCCAGGCCACGGTGCGCGTCCAGGCTGAGCTCTTCGGCTCCCTGGGCGCCACCGGCCGGGGCCACGGTTCGGATAAGGCCGTGGTGCTTGGACTGCAGGGCCAGTCCCCCGAAACCGTGAATACCCACACGGCCGACGACCAAGTGGCAGCAGCAGCACTCGACGCCGAACTCCGCTTGGGCGGCAGCCACCGGGTGGACTTCAACTGGGACGAAGACGTGGTCCTGCACCGCCGCAAGTCCCTCCCGGCACACCCCAACGGCATGACTTTCCGAGCGCTGGACCACACGGGCAATGTGCTCCGGGAACGCAGCTATTACTCCATCGGCGGCGGATTCGTGGTGGACGGCGACGCTTCAGGCGCCGACAAGGTGGTAGCGGACGACACGGCGCTTCCCTACCCTTTCACCACTGCCGACGAACTGCTGGCCATCTGTGACCGCGAAGGCAAGTCCATCTCGGACATCATGCTGGCCAACGAACTCGTGTGGCGCTCCGAGGAAGAACTCCGTGAACGTCTGCTGGGCATTTGGGCCGTCATGCAGGAATGCGTGGACAACGGATGCTCTGCCGAGGGAATCCTGCCGGGAGGCTTGAAGGTCAGGCGGAGGGCGCCGTCGTTGTTCAAGACACTCGCCGCCACCGACGCCGCAAACAAGGCCGCCGGAGCTGCATCCAATCCTGCAGACCCGCTCCTCGCCATGGAATGGGTGAACCTGTTCGCCCTTGCCGTCAATGAGGAAAACGCGGCTGGTGGCAGGATCGTCACCGCACCGACCAACGGGGCGGCCGGCATTGTGCCGGCAGTCCTGCACTACTACACCAGGTTTGTTCCGGGGGCGAACGACGACGGAGTCGTGCGCTTCCTGCTCGCGGCAGCCGCCGTCGGGATTCTGTTCAAGATCAACGCCTCCATTTCCGGTGCCGAAGTAGGCTGCCAGGGCGAGGTGGGTTCCGCCTGCTCCATGGCCGCCGCCGGCCTCTGCGAGGTCCTCGGCGGAACGCCGGAACAAGTGGAGAATGCCGCCGAAGTCGGCATCGAGCACAACCTGGGCCTCACCTGCGATCCGGTCGGCGGACTCGTGCAGATCCCCTGCATCGAACGCAACGCGATCGCCAGCGTGAAAGCCATCAACGCCGCCCGCCTTGCCCTGCACGGCGACGGCAGCCACAAAGTGTCCCTGGATAAAGCCATCAAGACCATGCGCGAAACAGGGGCCGACATGAAATCGAAGTACAAGGAGACCTCCCGTGGAGGCCTCGCCGTCAACGTAGTGGAGTGCTAGCCATGACTGCCATCCAAACTGAAACCTCTGTTACCCCTGCCGGAAAAACAACCGTGGAGCACGTCCTCACCTTGGACTGCCCCGAAGGTCCCGGAATCGTGCACGCCGTGTCCGGCTTCCTGCTGGAGCACGGCTGCGACATCATCGACAACAAACAGTACGGAGATCGAGCCGAGGCGCACTTCTTCATGCGCGTGCACTTCGAGTCCGACGGCGACACCTCCACGCTTGATGCCCTGCGGGCCGCTTTCGCCCCGGTAGGCGAGAAATACGGCATGAACTGGCAGCTGGAACGTCAGGGTTCCAAGCGTCGCGTCTTGATCATGGTCTCGAAGTTCGGGCACTGCCTCAACGACCTGTTGTTCCGTGCGCGGATCGGCGAACTGCCCATCGAAGTGGTTGGCGTCGTGTCCAACCACACCGACCACCAAGGCCTGGCGGAATGGCACGGGATTCCGTTCTTCCACGTGCCTGTCACGGCTGCCACGAAGCCTGCCGCCGAGGGGCGCTTGCTGGAAATCATCGACGAGTTGAACGTGGAACTCGTGGTGCTGGCCCGCTACATGCAGGTCCTCAGCGACGATCTGGCCCGCAAGCTGGATGGCCGCGCGATCAATATCCACCACTCGTTCCTGCCAAGCTTCAAGGGTGCCAAGCCGTACCACCAGGCGTACGCACGTGGTGTGAAAACTGTGGGCGCCACCGCCCACTACGTGAATGGCGAGCTGGATGAAGGACCCATCATCGCCCAGCAAGTAGTGGAAGTGGACCACACGTTCGGGCCGGACGATCTCGTAGCCGCCGGTCGGGACACAGAATGCAAGGCCCTCAGCAACGCCGTTCGCTGGCACTGCGAAGGTCGGATCATCCTGAATGGGAACAGGACGATCGTGTTGAAGTAGGGCCTTGTTTGCCCGCTTGATGGCGGGCGGCCCGCCTGGTGGCGGGCGCTTCGCGGGTTCGCTGCTCTTCGATGTTTTGGACCATCGGAGGGCAGCGAACCTGCGCTGTCAAAGTGTCATCCACCGGATTTGACCTGATATGCAACTGAAATATTAAGTGATGGGGCCCGTGTCTGCCGGGGATCCTTCATCAACTCAATGAGGAGTGAAACAGCATGCAGCAACTCGCGCACCGGCTCGAACGGCTGGGCACAGAAACCGCCTTCAGCGTCGCCCAAGCAGCGGCCGCCTGGAAGGCGAAGGGGAACCGTGTTTTCCCTTTCCACCTCGGCGACATCAACATCCCCACGGCCCCGCATATCGTCGAGGCCATGACCAAGGCAATCGCTGACGGCTACACGGGCTACTGCCCCGGTCCCGGCATCCCCCAGCTTCGCGAAGCCCTCGCCGAGGACATCGGCTCACGGCGCGGCATGACGTTCTCTGCAGACAACGTCGTGGTGATGACCGGCGGCAAGCCTGTCATCACCAAGTTCCTGCAGGCGGTCATGAACCCCGGCCAAGAGGTCCTCTACCCGAACCCGGGCTTCCCGATCTACGAATCCCAGATCGAGTACCTCGGTGGCACGGCCGTGCCGTACCGCTACCTTCCCACGAGCCAAGGCTTCTCGATCGACCTGGACCAGGTGCGGGCATCGATCACCCCCAACACGGTCGCGATCATCTACAACGACCTGCAGAACCCCATCTCTGCGGAATCCACAGCGGCTGAGCGCGAAGCCATTGCCCAGCTCGCCCAAGAGCACAACCTCTGGGTCCTCTCCGACGAGGCGTACTTCGAGACGCGCTACGAGGGAGTCTCAAGCTCGATCGCGGCCCTTCCGGGCATGGCCGAGCGCACGGTCATCCTCTACACCTTCAGCAAGAAGTTCGCCATGACCGGCTCACGCCTCGGCTGCGCCGTCGCACCACTCGAGATCGCCCAAGTTCTCAGCACGCTCAACACCAACGACGAGTCCTGCACCACGCACTACGTGCAGTGGGCCGGCATTGAGGCACTGCGCGGTCCGCAGGAACCCGTGCAAGAGATGCTCGACATCCTCCGCGAACGCCGGGATGCCGCATGCGAGCTCGTGAATTCCATTCCAGGCATGCACGTCGCCGTGCCACAGTCGACGTTCTACCTGTTCCCCGACGTCACCGACGTCATGGCGAAAATGGGCTACACGGCAGTCGGCGACTTCGCCAGCGACGCACTGTACAAGACCGGTGTCTCCTTCTGCACACGTGAGCACTTCGGCCGACGCCAGCCCGGCGAAGAGCGGCAGTACATCCGCCTCGCCTACTCGGGGATCGACGTCGCCGATATCCGCGAAGGCCTCGGCCGCCTGCGCGATTGGATCGTGGCAGCATGAGCCGGGTCGTCGTCACGGGACGCATCCCCGACGCTGCGATTGAAAAGCTGCGCGCCGAGCACGAGGTCGATGCCTGGTCCGGCCCGGAGTCCATTGGCCGCGAGGAGCTCCTGCGCCGGGTGGCTGGCGCCGATGCGATCGTGAGCCTGCTGACCGAACGCGTCGACGCCGAACTGCTCGACGCCGCGGGCCCACAGCTCAAAGTCGTGGCGAACGTCGCCGTCGGCTATGACAACATCGACGTTCCTGCCTGCACCGGTCGCGGGATCGTTGCCACCAACACGCCCGGCGTGCTCACGGAAGCCACAGCCGACATCGCATTCGGGCTCATCCTCATGGCGACCCGCCGGCTCGGCGAGGGTGAACGGCTCATCCGCTCCGGCCAGGCTTGGAAGTGGGGCATGTTCTTCCTGCTCGGGTCCAGCCTGCAGGGTAAAACCCTCGGCGTCGTAGGAATGGGCGGCATCGGCCAGGCGACGGCGCGCCGGGCCAAGGCCTTCGGTATGGAGATCGTCTACCAGTCCCGCAGCGAGATCGATCCTGCGATCGCCGCCGAACTGGACGCCCGCCGGGTTGATCTAGACGAGCTCCTGGCCGTATCCGACGTCGTCTCGCTGCACTGCCCTTACGGTCCTGCCACCCATCACCTGATCGGCGCCGAGCAGCTCGCTGCGATGAAGGGCACGGCATTCCTCGTCAACACCGCGCGCGGACCGATCGTGGATGAAGCCGCGCTGGCGTCTGCGCTTCGCGAGGGTGCAATCGCGGGAGCCGGGCTCGACGTCTACGAGCACGAACCCCGGGTGCACCCGGAACTGTTGGAGCTCGACAACGTGGCACTGCTGCCGCACCTCGGCTCCGCCACAGTGGAGACGCGCACCGCGATGGCGATGCTCGCCAACGACAACGCGCTTGCCGTGCTCAGCGGCGAACAACCGCCCGCACCGATCGGTTAAGGCGAGGGGCGGGCTGGCTTCCTTGGAAGAATCCGACAGCTGCCCGCCTGCCCACCGACAAAAAGCAAGAATGAGTACGAGCCCCGTCCCGAAGGACGAGGCTCGTACTTTTCTTCACAACCCGTGCTGACAGGACGGACCTATGCGTATTCTCATTGCCCCGGACAAGTTCAAGGGTTCCCTGACCGCTGCGGAGGCTGCCTCTGCCATGGCCGAGGGTGTGCTGCGGGTCTATCCGGATGCGGTGACCACCCAGTTTCCGGTTGCCGATGGTGGTGAGGGCACGTTGGATGCTGCGATTGCTGCGGGGTATGAGGAGCGGAACACCGCTGTTGTTGGCCCGATCCTTCACCCGGTGGGTGCTTCGTGGGCGATCCGCAAGGATGCGTTTGGTGGTGCCACGGCGGTGATCGAGACCGCGCAGGCCTCCGGGTTGGAGCATATGGAGCCCACGCCGGAGAATGCGTTGCGGGCCCACAGCTATGGGTGCGGCCAGCTGGTTGCCGCGGCCCTGGATGCCGGGGCCACTGAGATCGTGCTGGGCCTGGGGGGTTCGGCCATGTCCGACGGCGGCAGCGGCGCGTTGCGGGCGCTGGGGCTCAAGCCCCTTGATGCTGCCGGGAACGTGGTGCCCCTCGGTGGTGGTTCCTTGGCCGAGGTGGTTGCCCTGGATGTCTCGGAGCTGGATCCGCGGCTGTCCACGGCGAGGTTCCGGATCGCGGTGGATGTGCGCAACCCGCTGTTCGGTGCCGAGGGTGCCGCGTATGTTTTCGGTCCGCAAAAGGGCGCGGACGATCCCGCGGTGGAGAAGCTCGACGCGGGCCTGCGGAACTGGGCCTCGCTCCTGCGCGAAGCCACGGGCCGGGATGTCAACGTCCCCGGAGCCGGGGCGGCAGGCGGGTTCCCGGCGTCGTTCCTTGCCTTGACGGACTCCGCGCTGGAAGGCGGGTTCGCTCTGGTCGCCGGGCTGACCGGTCTCGCCGAGCACTTGGGCCAGGCCGATCTGGTGATCACCGGTGAGGGGTCCATGGACGAACAATCCCTCACCGGTGAGGGGTCCATGGACGAACAATCCCTCACCGGCAAAGCGCCGATCGCGTTGGCCGACGCCGCGAGCGTGCATGGCATCCCCGTGGTGGTGGTCGCCGGCCGGATCCTGGTCACACCCGAAGACCTCGCCAAGCACGGCATCGTGGCCGCGGCGCAACTGCTGGACATCGTCCAACGCAACGACGGCGTCCCGGACATCGCCGACGCCGTCGCCAACGCCGCCAAATACCTCACCCGGGCCACCAGCCAAGTGCTCGAAGGCGCCTAAGACCGCAGGCATACTGGGGGCATCGGCCCATCTTCATCGCCCCCGGGCGCGGGCATGTAGCGTCACAGACGGGCCAACCTCGCCGCCAGGTGGAGGGCGGCCAGCCGGCCCGTTCCGCGGGGATCTCCCCCGCACAGTTCAAAAATCCGCTGAAGCCTGTGGTGCATTGACTGCCGCTCCAGGTGCAGTTCGCGAGCGGCTTGGGCCGTGTTGCAGCCTGTGTCCAGCCAGACGCTCAGCGTCAGCAGGAGCTCGGACTTTCTCAGGCGGTCATGCTCGACGACGGCCCCTAGTTGGCGCCGGACGAACCGTTCACGCGTGGCCGCCTCCAGATGCTCCTCGGCGAGGCGTTCCACCGCGAAAGCCTCGGCATCCACCACATCGCCGATGACGGACGCATTTGCACCAGCCGGCACCAGATCCAGGGTGCGACGCGCCTCAGCAAGCGACCACGGCGCCTCAGCAATGCCGCTGCCTGGCGGGCCGACAACCACAGCTGACCCGGCCGTTACCTCCAGCCCCCGAAGCGCTTCCATCAACACAAGCCGACCGGAAGCTCCATCACCCAGCGAAGCAAGCGCGATCAGCTCAGCGTTGTTGGCATAGCTGGCGCTGTGAGGCACGCTCGCATTGAGCAGCGCATCCACGGCCGGCCGCAGGTGCCCCGCGCCCGATGAGCGGATCACCACAGCTGCTACCGGACCGTTCACAGCAAAGCCCGACGCCGGCCCGAGTTGCTGCAGCTGCCACGATTGGGTCCCCGAATTGATGGCACGCATGAGCTCGATGCCCGCCAATTCCTTCAACCCGGGCGGCATCCGCTGCAGCAGCGCCAGGCCAAGGATGTCCACGGAGCGTTCGCCTGCCACCCGCGCGAGGGCACTGTCTCCGCCGTCGGGCACTTCGAGCTCGAGGCGCGCGGCAAGGACGCCACGGACGGGCACGTCAACGGTGGTGACGGTTCCGCCGTCGTCCGAGAATGAGGTGCCACCTGCGGCGCCGAGCGTCAGGCCCGACGGCGATACCAGCCTTGCGCCGGCACCGGTCCTTGCCGCCAAGACAGCAAGGAGCTGATCGAGTCCGGCACCATGGGCGAGTTCTGCTGCCATGGCATGGCTGGCCTGGTCACCACGCTGCAGCAGTTCCACGGACTCGCTGACGAGCAGTGAGTTGATGGCCTGGGTAACGCCCACGAACGGGATCACATGGCGCAATTCGATCACCGGCAGGCCGGCTTGCTCGGCAACCTCCAACATACGCGCCGGGACCACTGGCCACGCCGGACTTGTCTCCAGCGCCAAGGCTGCGATACCCCTTGCGGCAAGTTCGCGAACGTAGCTGGCCTGCCGTTCAGCCGTTTCCAACGCGAGCGCCTGGCCGCCGCTGAGCAGCAATTCACCGCCGCGCAACAGGGGCGCGATGTCCAGAACCTCGCTGGAATGGACCCATCGGACGGGTCGGGAAAGGGCGTCCTCCACTGCATTGAGCAGCCGTGGATCCGCAGCTTTCAGCGTCGCGTGCTCCAACGCCTCGCCCAAGAGAATAGGCATGACACTCCGTAATGTTGAAGAGAGTTTCTTTAGACACATCGTATCTTGTTGCTGTGATCTGTGGCACATAACCTGAAAGGGTCCCTTTCACACACGGAGGCTCTCCCCATGCAAGACAACCTCTCCCCAGCGCCATCAAGTTCAGCGCAGACAGGATCAGCGCAGTCAGGTCCGGCAACGGCGCCGGACCATGACAGCGAAGCCTGGCTGCAACCCATCCCCGAGTCAGACCGCACACGCAAGGTTTCCGGACAGTTCTGGATCTGGGCCGGCGCAAATCTGGCTCCCATCAACTGGGTGCTGGGGGCACTCGGAATCCACCTCGGCCTTGGATTCGCCGACACCGTCATTGTCCTGGTCCTGGGAAACCTGATCGGCATGCTGCTGTTCGGCTGCTTCGTCCTCCTGGGCCAGAAGACCGGCGCCACCGGCATGGTCCTTGCCCGTGCCGCCTTTGGCCGCCGCGGCAACTACCTTCCGGCAGCGATTCAATCCCTTTTGGTGATCGGGTGGTGCGCGGTCAACACGTGGGTCATCCTGGACCTGGTCATGGCCCTCTTTGGAACATTGGGCTGGGTTGATCCGACCGCCCAAAACTACGGTTGGAAGATTGGTGTGGCCACCGCGATCATGGCCGCCCAGGTCGCCATTGCCTGGTTCGGCTACAAAGCGATTGCCACCTTTGAAAAGTGGACTGTCCCGCCCACCATCATCATCCTGGCTATCATGTCCGCCGTCGCGTGGTTCGGCATGAAGATCGATTGGGGCTACGCAGGTCCCGCCGGCAACATCCTGGAAGGTTCCGAGCGGATCGCAGCCATGACAGCCGTCATGACCGCCATCGGCATCGGGTGGGGCATCACCTGGTTCACGTACGCTGCCGATTACTCGCGCTTCGTCAGCACGTCCGTTCCCAAGCGCAAGGTCTACCTGGCGTCCGTTCTGGGCCAGTTCATTCCGGTCGTCTGGCTCGGCGTCCTCGGCGCGAGCCTCGCGACCAACAGCGGCGAGATCGACCCCGGCAAACTGATCGTCCAAAACTTCGGCACCCTGGCACTACCCGTTCTCCTCATGGTGCTGCACGGCCCCATCGCCACGAACATCCTGAATATCTACACCTTCTCCGTCACCACGCAGGCCCTCGACATCAAGATCAATCGCCGCAAACTCAATCTTTTCGTAGGCGTCTTCTCCCTGCTCGCCGTGGTCTTCTTCATCTTCCAGGAGGACTTCGCTTCGGTCCTGGATGCTTGGCTGATCGGATTGGTCGCCTGGGTGGCTGCCTGGGCCGGCGTCATGCTGGTGCATTTCTTCTGGCTCGAGAAGCGTTGGCCCGGCAAAGTCGAACGGTTATTCGACGGCGTCGGAACGCACAGGCTTCCTGCGGTCAACTGGGCCGGAATCGCATCCCTGCTGCTCGGGATCGTAGCTACCTGGCTGTTCATGTACGGCCTCATCCCCATCATGCAGGGTCCCATTGCGGTGGCCCTTGGCGGCTGGGACCTCTCGTGGCTGGCCGGCGGACTCACCAGCGCAGCCGCCTACGCAATCATGGGCCCGAGGGTCCACCGAAAGTTCTTGCTCGCCGATTCAAACCACGTGCCAGCCACGCAGCAGGCAGTTCCCGAAAGGACCACAGCATGAACCAGCAAGCCTTCGCTGATTCGCTCCATCCGATCACGTGGCCCGAGGGCTACCATGCGGCAGCGTCCTTCACTTTCGACGTCGACGCCGAGTCCTGCATGATTGCCCACGATCCTTCCAGCACGCGGCGCATGTCCCTCATGAGCCACCAGTCGTACGGCCCCAAGATCGCCGTGCCGCGCTTGCTGCAGATCCTGGACCGCCAAGACATCAAGGGGACGTTTTTCATCCCCGGCTTCACGGCGGAAAGCTACCCCGACGTGGTCCGGCGGATCGCGGATGGCGGACACGAGATCGCCCATCACGGCTACCTTCACGAGCCAATGCAGGGCATCGACGCCGCCACGGAAGCCAGCTACATCGACCGCGGCCTGGAGGCCCTGGCCAACGTTGCCGGCGTTCGCCCGGTGGGCTTTCGGGCGCCATGGTGGGAGTTGAACTGGCAGTCACCTGCGCTGCTCGCCGACCGCGGGTTCCTCTACGATTCAAGCCTGCTCGACGGCGATGCCCCCTACCGCATGGCAGTTGCCGAGGGCGACTCGCGGGACATTGTGGAGATCCCGGTCGACTGGGCATTGGACGACTGGGAGCAGTACGGGTTCTATCCGGGAGTCACCGGCAGCGGAGTGATCGAGAGTCCGGCCAAGGCCCTTGAAATGTGGATCCTCGAAGCACAGGCGCACCATTCCCAGGGCAGTTGCTTCGTCCTGACCAACCACCCGTTCCTTTCGGGCCGGCCCTCCCGCGCGGTGGCGTTGGAGCAGCTGATTGAACGGGTCAAGGAGCTGGACGGCATGTGGGTCACCACGCTTGCCGAGATCGCCCAGCACACCAAGGACACCGTGCAGGAAGTCCACACACACGCCAGGATCGACGTCCCACAATTCCCTGGAGCCGGTGCAACGTTCCGCCCCGCACAGGTCCAGGTACCACTCCTCCACTAACCGGGCAAAGACCTCCGAACCCTTCCGCCGAGATGGCACTTCACCCCCATGTTTGGGCTTGAAGTGCCATCTCCGCGCATGCCTTGCGGGAAGTTGCCTAACCGCTCACGGCGTTGATCCACACCCCGATAATCCACGTGCTGGCCGCGGCGCACGCGAGTCCGAATTCCACCAGGATGCCGATGCCGGTTGCCTTGAGGGCGGCGCCGCTGGACTTCAGGGCCGCAGGAAAGTTGCGTGTCCGCTGGACCTCGCTGAGGAGAAGCCCGACGGCGAACGCCACCAGCAGCCCAACCACAGGGATGACGAACATCCCCACCACGCCCAGGACCAGGCCGACGAGGACCGATCTGTTGGGAATGCCATGTTCTTTCAGCTTGCGTCCGGTAAGCACCGCGCTTGCCGCCATTCCGGCCACCACGAACACCAACCCGATGCCGAAGACCACCCAGCCGAGCGCGCCCGCTCCGCCCCAGATCGCCCACGCCAGCAAGCTCACGCCGATCAGGATGCTGCCCGGAAGGATGGGAATGATGGTCCCCGCGACACCCACTGCGATGGCAAGGCCGCACAGGATGGTCACAACGATTTCGGCGTTCATGGCCCCAAGTCTAGGTGCAACCCCAAGAGCATCCGCGCCCGCCTCCCGGTGGCCCGGGACCACAGCAGGCTGTATGAACAACTTTCCCCGGCAGTCCATCGAGGCTGACGGCAGCATTCGTTATGCCCCGGGAAACAGGACATTAACTCATCGATAACTTGTATATACAGGTGGCTTTTTTCCTTGTTTGACCCCTTGAGCTGGGGCAGGGTTGAGGACGTACCCCGCCCGGCATTCAACTGCCGGGACATCACTCGGACCTACTTTGGAGAGACTCTTGGACAACGCCCGTCCTTTCCGCACAGCCTTGGCAACTGCCGCCCTCACGCTCGCAGCCGCCGTCGTACTACCGTCCGCGGCAGTAGCCGCGCCGCCCGCAACGGAAACTCCGGCCGCAACGGAATCTCCGGCCGGACCTGAAACGTCGAACGCCACCGGCCGCCACGCAACCGCGGACTACGCCGGCCTCCCTGATGGCACCAAGCGCAAGAAGACTTTGGTGATCGGCATCGACGGTGCCACTTTTGCCAAGTTCGGCGCAGCCGGCCTGCCCACCATTCAAGGCCTCATGGACTCCGGCATGACCGCCACCAGCAACCTCTACGCAAACCCGATGGCGCCCACCAGCTCCGGCCCGGGATGGACCAGCATCGCCACCGGCGTGTGGCCGGACAAGCACAACGTAGTGGATAACAACTTCACCGCCCCCAACTACACCCAGTACCCGGACTACATGAGCCGGCTCGAGGACGCCAAGCCCAATGCTTCGACGCTGGTAGTGGGAACATGGTCGCCCATTCCGGAGAAGGTATTCGGCGAGAAGGTAGACCTCAGGATCGCTGGAGGCGACGACGCCGGCACCACAGCCAAAGCCGTGGACTACCTGGCCAACGGCAACCCTGACAGCACCTTCATTCATTTGGACGAGGTGGACGGCGCGGGGCACTACTACGGCACCGAACACGAGGCCTATCTGGCCGCCCTCCGAACAGCGGATGGCCACGTTGGCGAGATTCTCAACGCCGTCAAGTGCCGCCCCGGCTACAACTCCGAGGAGTGGCTGACGGTGATTGTGGCCGATCACGGCCATGCGCCCGGCGGCGGGCACGGCGGCAACACCCCGGCTGAGCGCCAAACGTTTGTCATCGCCCAGGGCAAGGGCATTGAAGCCGGCACCGTCCGCAACGACGTCAAGATCACGGACATCGCACCGTCGGTCCTGAAGCACGAAGGCGTCAAGCCCGACGCCGCCTGGAACCTGGATGGACAGGCGTTCGCTGCCATCGAGCCGGACGCCTTCGACTCGCTGCGGGACAGCCTGCAGACCCGGGTGGACGAAACCGCGCCCGCCGCTGACGTTAACGGCTGGACCACCACTGCACCTGAAGGCTGGACCATCGACAACTCGGCCATGCCCGCCGGCGGCGTGACCGAATGGCGTGGCTGGTCTTTCGCCACCGACGAGTTCTGGACGAACACCGACCGCAACCAGGGCCGCGAAACGTCCGTCCGCAACCGGAACGTGTTCGCCGTGGCCGACTCCGACGAATGGGATGACAAGTCCCACGCAGCCGGACAGTTTGACTCCACGCTCATCAGCCCCGACTTCAAGGTCAAGGGCGGCAAGGCCGCAACGTTATCCTTCGCGTCGAACTACAGGATCGACGGACCGCAAAGCGGCGAGGTCTTCGTCAGCTTCGACGGCGGCGCACCGCAGCTCGTGAAGGCATACACCGCCAATTTCAACGGCTTCGAAAAACTCACCATCGACGTCCCTATGGGCACCAAGAAAGCCAAGATCAGCTTCCGCTACACCGGCACCAACTCTGCCTTCTGGACTGTTGACCAGGTGACGCTGGCCCGCTGACCCGGCCGCGGCTGACTTAAAACGAAGAACGACGGCGACGCTCCCCGGCACGGGAGCGTCGCCGTCGTGTGTCGTGCGATGGTAACGCTATTCAGCCAACCCTATTCAGTAACGGCTGCGGCAACTGCAGCGGTGACTGCCGGTGCCACGCGGGCATCCAGCGGGCTCGGCACGATGTAGTCGGCGGAGAGGTCCTCTGCGGCCAGCTCAGCGATGGCGTTCGCTGCGGCGATCTTCATGGCGGGCGTGATGCGGCGGGCACCGGCATCCAGTGCGCCGCGGAAGATGCCCGGGAAGGCGAGAACGTTGTTGATCTGGTTCGGGAAGTCGCTGCGGCCGGTGGCAACAACGGCCGCGTACTTCTGGGCAACCTCGGGGAGTACTTCCGGGTCCGGGTTGGACAGCGCGAACACGATCGACTGGTCATTCATGAGCTTCAGGTGCTCTTCATCCAGCTTGGAGGAGGACACACCCACAAAGACGTCGGCTCCGGTCAGTCCCTCGCCCGGACCGCCGCTGATGCCGCGCGGGTTGGTGCGCTGGGCCATGCGGGCCTTGACGCTGCCGGGATCGGCCGCAAGATCGGCACGGTCAGCGTTGACCACGCCCTTGGAGTCGAGCAGGATGACGTCCTTGATGCCAACAGCAAGAAGAATCTCGGCAATGGCAATGCCTGCGGCACCGGCGCCGGACACGACCACCTTGAGGCCTTCGAGGTCGCGCTGGGTCACCTTGGCAGCATTGGTCAGGGCTGCAAGAACCACGACGGCGGTGCCGTGCTGGTCGTCGTGCATGACCGGGCAGTCGAGGGCTTCGATCAGGCGCTCTTCGAGTTCGAAGCAACGCGGAGCAGAAATGTCCTCGAGGTTCACGGCGCCGAAGCTCGGGCGGAGGCGGACCAGGGTCTCGATGATTTCGTCCACATTGGTGGTGTTGAGCACCAACGGGATGGAGTCGAGGTCGCCGAAGGACTTGAACAGGGCAGACTTGCCCTCCATGACCGGCAGCGAGGCGCTGGGGCCGATGTTGCCGAGGCCCAGAACGGCGGTGCCATCGCTGACCACAACAACCAGGCGCTCGGCCCAGGTGTGGGTGCGGGCGAGCTCGGGGTTTGCGTGGATTGCGCGGCTGACCTGCGCAACGCCGGGGGTGTACGCGATGGAAAGGTCACGCTTATTGTTCAGCGGAACGGTGCTGGAAATGGTCAGCTTGCCGCCCTCGTGGGCTGCGAAGATCTCTTCTTCGGTCAGAACCAGGGCGTCGTTGTCAGTAGCGATTGTCTCAATGGACACGTCTTTGTCTCCTCAGGCTAGCCGTGGACCCACGGCATGATTCGGGCAGGAACAGAACTGCTGTTGCGGACCAAGGGTGGCTGGTCCGGCGTTGCTTCTGCAGATAGGGGGCTGCTAGCCGCTTCGGTATTTCCAGCCTAAGGAACGATGGAGGGTACAAGATTCAATACCAAGAGAGACGATTCGAGAGTAAAACGTTTATCCTGCCATAGATGTGCGCTACGTCACGCAAAAAATCGCATTCTTGAGGCCCAGTGGTCTAGACCGCTCGGCACAAATAGTCACTCTCCGCCGAGGAGGCTGCACGCTTTCTTGAGGTCCTTCTCTGCTTCGAACAAGGACAGGCGACGACACCGGACCGCCTGGACCAGACCACTCACCAAGTGCAGCAGAATCCGCGCCTTCGCGGCATCGCCACTGAGGGCGCCGACTACTTCCCCGGACAAAGCGTCGATCTCACGCAGCAGTTGGGCGGTGTCGCTGTCCTTGCCGGCAGGCCGGATCAGGCAGTGCTCAACACCGGGCTGCATGACGCGCAGATGGAAGATCTCCATCACCAGGCCGGACAAGGCGTGGCCGCGTTCCTGGCGTTGTTTGATGCCATCCTTCAACTCGCGCAACTGCTGCCTGTACACGGCCAACATGAGGTGGGCTGTGGAGGGAAAGTAGCGGTACAGCGTGCCAAGCGGGACATCGGCCCTGGCGGCGACGTCGGAGAGGCTCAGCGTGTCGAACTGGCGCTGGGCAAAACCGGCGGCGGTCTTCAGGATTCGGGCATAGCGCAACAGCTGACGCGGCGTAGTCGGCGCGGCAACCATGCGGGGCAAGCCCGTGGTCAGATCAAGGGAGTACGGTTCCAGTGAGTTTGGTTCGGACATTTCCGGCGATCTCTTGGGAGGCTGGCAAGGAAACGGCCTGCCAAAGTCAAAGGACCCCGAGGCTGGCCGATCGCATCAATGATACGGGAGCAAAATGACCGTTGGCTGAGAGGGGTCTCATGCCGGTCCCGGAAATCAGTGAATGCCGCACATACACTGCAGGGAAGCCACAGCACCACACGGGAGGAACACAAGCATGGGGAATTTTCGACGCCGGATGGCAGCGGCGCTGCTGACCGCCACAGTGGCGGCCATGGCACTGAGTCCCCTTCCGGCGTCGGCCGCTGTCAGCGACGGCCCGGACCCGATCGTCAACGGCGAAGCCTTCGTCGGCAAAACGCTGACCACCGAAATCGGCCCCTACACCTACTACGGCTGCGGCGGCGGCAAAGGCCCGGACTTCACCATCTACTGGACCCGGGACGGGTTCCTGGTGGCCGGCGAAACCGGACGGACGTACATCCTTGAGCCGGCGGACACCGGCGCCCGCATGGCCGCGCACGTCACCGCGAGCAAGACTGCCTGCGGAGGGGAGTCGCTGCACAGCGCCGAGACCGACCCCGTGGGCGCAGCCAACCGGGCCAGCGGCTTTACCGGCCGTTCCTTCGAACTCCTGGCCCGCGCCAATGACGGGTCGCTCCAGCTGTACGGCCGCAAAGGCAACGCCTGGGACCCGGCCCGGACGGTCGGTTGGGGTTGGAACGTCTTCAACCTGGTCCTCTCCCCCGGAGACTTCAACGGCGACGGCAAGAGCGATGTGATCGCCCGCGATGCCGCCGGCACGCTCTATCTGTACGCAGGCGATGGCACCGGAGGTTGGAAGCCGGCCCAAACGATCGGCAAGGGCTGGAACGTTTTCGACTCGATCGTCAGCCCCGGAGACTTCAATGGGGACGGCGCCAACGACATCCTGGCCAGGGAACCCGGCGGCGCCCTCTATCTGTATCCGGGCAACGGTTCCGGCGGCTGGTTGGCGCGCACCGCAGTCGGGCAGGGTTGGCAAGTGATGGACGCGCTGCTGACACCGGGCGACTTCAACGGTGACGGCAACGTGGACGTGCTGGCGCGGGACCGCTCCGGGTATCTGTATTTCTACGGCGGCAACGGTTCCGGCGGCTGGACCCGGTCGTGGCTGATCGGGGTCGGCTGGAACGCCCTGAAGATGGCAGGCGCGGCGGGTGACTTCGACAATGACGGCTTCAATGACGTCTACGGCGTCGACCAGCAGGGCCGCCTGGTGATCTACTACGGCAACGGCCGCACCGGCTGGCGAGGGTCCGACGTCGTTGGTTCCGGCTGGGGCGTCTTCACAGCAATCTTCTAGAGAAAACCCAGCCGCGGTACCATTAACCGCATAAGTCTGGGGAGGACAAAATGAACGCTCTATCATGCCCTACGTCAGGCGTGCGCCGAGCGGTAGCCGGGATCGCGGCCGCACTCATTGCGGCCGTCACTTTTGCGCCGGCACCTGCCATGGCAACCATGGACCCGGAAAATCCGGTAGTTCACGGAGCGCCGTTTGTTGGTTCCACACTCTCTGTGGAGATCGATCCTGATTCATACCGGGGCTGCGGCGCCGCTGCCGGCCCGGACTATCACATCTACTGGACGCGTGACGGCGTCCATGCCGAGGACCACTGGGAATGGTGGAACTACAGGCTTGGCGAAGAGGACCGCGGCAAGACCATCGCTGCCTACGTAGCCTCGAACTATCCTTGTGAACCCATGGAAGTTGGCAGCGCGGAAACAGTCACGATTTCTGCCTCCAACCGTGCCAACGGCTTCACTGGCCGCGGCGCTTTCGAGATGCTCGCCCGGCGTTCTGACGGCACCCTCATGCTTTATCCGCGCGTCAACAACACGTGGGAATCCGCCAGGACCATCGGTCCCGGCTGGAACGGCTTCGGCACCGTGGTCTCACCGGGTGACTTTGACGCTGACGGCATCAACGACATCCTGGCCAAGGACTCAGCCGGCAATCTCTTCCTGTACGCCGGAACAGGCGACGGCGGGTTCTTCGCCGGCCGCCAAGTAGGCAGCGGCTGGAACGCCTTCACCTCGATCGTTTCCCCTGGCGACTTCAACGGGGACGGCAACAACGACCTCCTGGCCCGCGATGCCGGCGGACTTCTGTACCTCTACCCCGGTAATGGCGACGGCGGCTGGCTCACCCGGTCCGTGGTGGGCAGCGGCTGGAACGTGGTCAACAAGATCATCACGCCAGGCGATTTCAACGGCGACCACAACGTCGACATCCTGGCCCGTGACTCGGCCGGCGCCTTGCGCATGTACAAGGGCAACGGAGCTGGTGGTTGGGCCGGTATGACAGTGGTGGGACAGGGCTGGAACGGCATGGCTACCATCGGCGCTGCCGGCGACATCGATGCCAACGGAAACGTGGACGTCTACGCAATTGACGGCTCCGGCCAACTGCTGGCCTACTACGGCGATGGCGACGGCGGCTGGAACGGCGCGCAAACCATCGGTTGGGGCTGGGGCGGCTTTAACGCAGTGTTCTAGGGTTTTGGGGGAAGAATGGCAGCCTTTTCTGCACTGCGCCCGCTGGGGCTGACCGGTTTCCGCTTTCTCGTGGCAGCACTGTTGTGTGTTGCCCTCGCCATTGTTGTGCCTACGCCACGGGCGTCAGCGGCCGGGCCCAGCGTCCCCCTACCCACCGTTGTGACCCGGACATCGCCAGCCACCGTTGGCCCCGGTGCCACCATCTCCTTGTCTTTCACCCTCAGCGGCCCGGCCAAGGAAGTGGGGTTCACCTACGTCAACGAGGACACGCTCGAGCAGGCAACCGTGTACGGGCCCACCAGCCAGGCCCCCGGGGCCTATAGCGCCCAAGCGAAAGTACCCGTGAACGGGAGTGCCTTCCAACGGACCGGCCGCTACAAACTCCTCAGCGTCCACGTGATGATGCCCTTGGGGCAGGGGGTTGTCCGCTATGGTCGGGACGGCAACATCCTCTTCCTCTCCCAAGGGCTGGAGGCGCCCACCCAGCGCCCGGGCGCCCTTGACGGTGTCGATTTTGCCGTGAACAACCCGGGGTTTCCGCTGGTGGACAACCCGAATACCGAGCCGCCGGTACTGAGCGGGGTGCCGAAATACAACGAATCGCTTTCCACGGACAACGGCCAGTGGACCCATCCGCCTACCGGCTTCACATACCAATGGCTGCGCAACGGCACACCCATCCCGGGCGCCACGCTGAACAACTACCGCGTCGGTGAACCGGACTTGGACCAGAACCTGTCCGTCCGCGTCACCGCGACGCTGGCCGGGTACCGGGCTGTGTCTGCGTCGTCGCTTCCTGTCACACCGACGTCGCCCATTACTGCCACCGCGCCGACCATCCAAGGCAAAATGACCGTGGGCGAGAAGCTCACCGGCACGTTCACGGAAGCCAGCGTCTCCACCGGGAGCGCCCCCGGGCCCGTCACCGTCAAGTACGAATGGGTCCGTAACGGCACCCCGATCAACGGAGCCGTCAGCAAGACCTACACGCTGACCGCGGCGGACCGTGGCGCCGTCGTCGGTTTCCGCGCGATAGTGCAGGCTGGCAACCCTCCCGCCGCCGTTCGTCCGTTCACGGCCTATGGCCGCACCGTGGTGCGGAACAAGGCCCACACAGCAGGGTTCGACGCCGGCACCTCCTTGGACATGTTCGCCCGGAATGCTGCGGCGAACCTCCTCCTGTACCCCACTGACGGCGCCGGCCGCTGGCAGACACCGCGCACGATCGGGTACGGCTGGGACGGTTTCGACGTCCTTTTCGCAGCTGGAGATTTCAACGCTGACGGCTTCAACGATGTTGTGGGTCGTGATGCCGCTGGGACGCTGTTCCTCTATCCAGGCAACGGCAACGGCGGCTGGCTGCCCCGCAAGGAAATCGGCTGGGGATGGGGCGTCTTCGATTCGGTGATCGCCGCGGGAGATTTCTCCGGCGACGGCATCAACGACCTCCTGGGCCGCGCACCCAACGGCGCCCTCCTGCTCTACCCGGGCAACGGATCGGGTGGCTTCCGCTCGCCCGGAGCAGTCGGCCAAGGCTGGGACGCGTTGGATCCTATCTTCTCCCCCGGCGACTTCGACGGCGACGGCAACCCGGACATTCTCGGCCGGGACAGCGCAGGCAACCTCAGGCTTTACGGCGGTAACGGCAACGGCGGCTGGACCACCGCGCGCACCATCGGCACGGGTTGGAACGTGATGACCAGCATCGGCGGCGCCGGAGATTTCAATGGCGACGGCTTGAACGATGTTTGGGCGATCGACGCCGTCGGGCAACTGAACATGTACTACGGCAACGGCAGCGGCGGCTGGAAGGGTGCCGGTGTTGTGGGTTGGGGCTGGGGCGGGTTCACGGCGGTGTTCTAAGCCGATTTTGGTTGATTTTTGGGTTTGACTTGTCTTTCGCGTGAGTTTTTGCCAGCAGATTCCCAGACTGTCGTGCCCTCGTTGTACTCTCAAGTCACTTACACCTGCCGGCCATCTGGGACCGGCCTGATTTGGGGGAACCATGGGGAGCACTTCCCTGCGCCGTGTGCGCAGCTGGCTGGCCGCATTTGTGGGCAGCATCATTCTGATCGGCGGGCTGGGTTTCGCGCCCGCAGCCAACGCCGATGACGCCTTTGCACCTGTTCCGGTTGCGGTCTCGACGACCCCGGACTCGATCGGCGCCGGAGGCCAGGCGACGTCGCGGATTACCTTCCAGGCGTCCGGCCCGATCAACCAGGTCTACGTGCTGTTCCGGAACACCGCTACCGGCAAGCTCCACACGCAGATGACGGTGGGTTCCTACAACGCCGCAGATTCCACATATTCGTTTGACGTGCACTTCGCGCAGGGGACACCACCCGGCACCTATTTGGCCCAGTACATGCAGATCCATTCGGCAGCCGGCCAGGAGTTCGGCTACTGGCGCGACGGTTCGCTGATCCACAACCCGGGCAATCTTCCGGCCTCCGGGACGGCAGCGGTGGCTCTTGACGCCCTGGACTTCAACTACGTGACGCCCGTGGACATTGACCGACCGCACACCAGCGGCTTTTTCCGTACCGAGTACTGGGACCCGTACACCATGAGCCTGTTCGTCCGCCTCTCGGACGGCCGGCTTGGGCTGTACCCCACGGGCGGCAACTCCACGTGGAAGCAGGCCTACGGTGTCGGCTCCGGCTGGGGCATTTTCAACACCATGTTTGCTGCCGGCGACTTCAGCGGCGACGGCGAGAACGACGTCATCACCCGCGACGCTTCGGGCTCTCTCTTCCTCTACCCGACGGACGGCCAGGGCGGCTGGTACCCGCGGCAGCAAATCGGTTGGGGCTGGGGCATCTTCAGCGCAATCTTCGCCGCCGGCGACTTCAGCGGTGACGGCAACAACGACCTCCTGGCACGCAAACCTTCCGGTGAACTGGTTCTCTACCCCGGAAACGGTCAGGGCGGCTTCCAGGCAGCATCCACCGTTGGCTGGGGTTGGGGTGGCATGACATCGGTCTTCTCCCCCGGCGACTTCGACGGCGACCACAAGCCCGACGTTCTGGCACGCGACAGCGCCGGAAACCTCGTCTTCTACGGTGGCAATGGCCACGGCGGCTGGACCACGAGCCGCGTCGTCGGCCAAGGCTGGAACGCCATCACCAAGCTCGGCGGCGCCGGGGACTTCGACGGCGACGGCGCCAACGACGTCTGGGGCATCGACACCTCAGGCCAGATGCGCATGTACTACGGCAACGGCTCCGGCGGTTGGAAGAGCTTCGGCGTGGTTGGCTGGGGCTGGGGCAGCTTCAACGCTGTCTACTAAAGCCCCGATTTAGAACGTCCACAGCAGGGACCCCATCCGGATGAATCCGGCGGGGTCCCTGCTGGATTCATTACTTTGTTGTTCACGGTTGGCCGGGTCGGCCGACCTTCTTTTTGGAGGAATCCCTTGGAGCCTGGCTCTCCTTTGCGCGCGATCGCCCACAAGCAACGGCGTTTGCTTTCAGTCCTGACCGCTTCCATGCTGGCCGGTCTTCTGGTGGCTCCGGCGCTGCCTGCCCATGCAGCAGTGCCTGGGATTGCGGTGCCTGGGACTGCGGTGCCGATGCGGCAGATCTACATGGCACCACCTGAACTCACCGGGGAACCTGCCGTCGGCGGACTCCTCAAGGCCGACCTTAACTGGTCCACGCCGATGGTGGTACCAGAGGGCGGAAGCCCTTCGCTTTCGTTCTACTGGACGCGGGACGGCCAAGTCATTCCCGGCGCCACAGGGCAGACCTACAGGGCTACAGCCGCTGACTACGGTCGTGTTGTGACCGCATTCGTAACGGTCACCTACGATGCCGAGTCAACCTTGACCCTGCAGGCCCGGGAATCGCTGCGGATCGCCGCCAAGCCCCGTGCTCGTGGGTTTAATGGGGACAACACCATGGATATCTTCGCCCGCGACACGGCAGGCCGCCTCCTCCTGTACCCGACAGACGGCCGGGGACATTGGCAACCCACCCAGGTCATCGGAACGGGCTGGAACGCTTTCAACCTTTTGTTCTCACCGGGTGACTTCGACGGCGACGGCACAGTTGACGTTATGGGACGCGACGCGCAGGGTCGACTGTACCTGTACCAAGGAAACGGGTCCGGCGGTTGGAAGAAGGCGATCCAGGTCGGCCATGGCTGGAACGGATTCACCGCCATTTTTGGTGCCGGCGACTTCAACGGTGACGGTACGAACGATCTCATTGCAAGGGACGCATCCACCAACCTCGTCCTCTACCCAGGCAACGGGCGCGGCGGTTGGCTGCCTTCGCACACCATCGGTTGGGGGTGGGGCCGGTATGACTCCCTGATGAGCGTTGGCCACTTCGAAGGCAGAAGTGACTTGCAGGTTGCCGCGAGAGGCCCTTACGGCAACCTGATGGTCTTTTCGAGCAGCCGCAATGGGTCGTTCGAGCGCTACACGGGAGGGACGGTCGGTTACGGTTGGGAGGCCCTCAACACCATCGGCTCCGCAGGCGACTTCAACGGCGACGACAAGATCGACGTGTTTGGCATCGACCGCAGTGGCCAGCTCACCATGTACTACGGCAATGGCGCAGATTACCTGGCCGAGGGACTGCCTGGTAGCTACTGGCTAGGCCAATCAGCGGTCGGTTGGGGCTGGGGCGGCTTCACTGCCGTCTTCTAGGCCGGTCTAGACAACGCTCTTGATCTTCACCACGAACACGGCTCCCAGGAGCCCGATAACTGCGGCGGCTACGTACAGCGAGACGTAGCCGCCCCAGTACGTGACAAACGGGAAAGCTATCAGCGGAGCAACCACCTGCGGCAGCGAATTGGCGACGTTGATGACGCCGAGGTCCCGGCCGCGGTCCATCGCAGTGGGCAAGACCTGGGTAATCAGGGCGAAATCCACTGCCAGGTAAGCGCCGAAGCCGATACCCAGGACGAGCGCGCCGGTAATGGCACCGGCCCACGTCGGCGCAAACCCGAGGATCAATGACGCTATGGCGATGATCACGGACGACGCGATCACCAAAGGCTTCCGCTTGCCCATCCGGTCGCTCAAAGTTCCGCCAATCACACTGGTGACAATCACCATGACCGCATACAGGCCGGTCAGGATGAGCACACCGACCGCAGGCTCGATGCCCTCGGTTTCCTTCACATGCACGGCATCGCTGAGGAAGAACAGCAGATAGAGCGTGACCATGTGGTTGCCGATATTAACGAGCAACCGAGTGAGCCATGCCCACGCGAAATCCGGGTAGCGTTTCGGGGAAACCCAGAAGCCCCTGAAGAACGCCGCCAGAGAAAAAGGCGGACGATCCCGCGCCGGAAGCGGCTGGTCGTCGCTCTTGAAGAGGTACAGCACGACGCCGGCAACAAGTGCCGCTGCGCACACCAGGTAGCCAGCGGAAAAGTTTCCAGCCACGGCGGCGGCAATCACTGCGCCGATCAGGATTCCAACGGTCTGGCCCATGGCGGCCAAGCCGCCCACTGTGCCGCGCTGGGGTACTGGAACGCGGTCCGGGATGGCAGCCGTGATCGCAGCGTAAGCGCCATTGCAGCCAGCCTGCACGAGGCACCACAGAATCGTCATGACGGCCACATTCGGGGCGCCGGCCAGGCCCACCAGCGCTACGGCGCCAAGGATGGCCCCGACCATCACCCACGGCACGCGACGCCCGAAGCGGGACGTCGTCCTGTCACTGAAAGCGCCGAACAAAGGATTCGCCACCAGCGAGACGGCGGCCCCGCATCCTGTGACGAGGGCAAGGATGGCTTCCTTCTGCCCCTCGTCGAAGTGGGCCGCCTGCTGCCCGAGGAGAACCTGGATGGGACCGAAGAACGCTGCATTGATCCCCACGTTGATGAGCACCACGCCCGTGATCCAGAGCGCCCGTACACGATCCACCGGTTCAGCGAGCGCCGTGGTGCTACCGCCGCGCACGACGGCAGGATCCGGTACCGGACCGGGCAGGTCGGACAGGCTCATGGCAGGTTCCCCCTTGGGTCAATGTTTGGTTTCAGCCTAGCGCGGCAGCGGCGCCGCGACTCTCTTCCGCGGGGTTTATCCACATAGACGAAATGTGCCGAGACGGTGGCGCCGGACACGGCCTAGTGTGGACTCAAACGCATGGAGGAGAAGTTCAATGAGCAAGCCCATCAATACCGCCGATCTCTATGACGAGCGCGGGGACGAACTTGAGTCAGTTGCTGTCCAGTTCCAGAATCTCGGCGGTCACACACATTTCTGCGGCCCGGTCCGCACCATCAGATGCTTCGAGGACAACGCCTTGGTGAAGACCGTCCTCGGAACTCCCGGCGAAGGCGCCGTGCTGGTGGTCGATGGCCAAGGGTCGCTTCGCACGGCCCTCATGGGAGACATGATCGCGGAAAGCGCCGTGGCGAACGGTTGGGCAGGAGTGATCATCAACGGTGCCATTCGCGACCGAGAGGCAATCGCCCGACTGCCTCTGGGCGTCAAGGCGCTCGGCAGCAACCCCAAGAAAAGCGCCAAGACAGGTGTCGGGGAAGTGGACGTCCAGATCGTGATTGACCGTGTGAGGATCCAGCCTGGCGTCATGATTTACTGCGATCCGGACGGCATCTTGGTCGAGCGCTGACAGCGCTGTTGAGCGACGCGGAGGTTCCATCGCAGGAAGATTCCTTCGCCGGGAATGAATCAGGCATTAGGATAGTTACTGAAAGCAACTATCCTGCTTAAGATCCCTTGTCTGCCACCTCTGGAGAAGATATGTCCAAATCCGCGCCCGTGAGGGCCGCCGGCGAGGTCCTGACGCACCGTCAGACACTCACCGTCATGGTGGGACTCATGCTCGGCATGTTCCTGTCGTCCCTGGACCAGACCATCGTGTCCACGTCCATCTACACCATCGCCAACGACCTCGACGGCCTGTCCCTGCAAGCATGGGCCACCACGGCGTACCTCATCACGTCCACCGTGAGCACCCCGCTCTACGGGAAGCTGAGTGACATCTTTGGCCGACGCCCGCTTTACCTGGCGGCGATCGTCATCTTCCTGGCCGGCTCGCTCTACGCCGGCTCGGTTCACTCAATGACCGAACTTGCCATCGCCCGTGGTGTCCAGGGCCTTGGTGCCGGTGGTCTGCTGGCACTGGCTTTGACCATCATCGGCGACATCGTTGCCCTGAAGGACCGGGCCAAATACCAGGGCTACTTCATGTCGGTCTTCGGCATCTCATCCGTCCTGGGCCCGGTGATCGGCGGCGCTTTCGCAGGAGCCTCCAACATCCTGGGCTTTGACGGCTGGCGCTGGGTATTCTTCATCAACCTGCCCATCGGCCTCGCGGCCTTGGTAGTGGTCTTCCTTTACCTTCACCTGCCCGCACGGCACGTGAAACAGAAAATCGACTACTGGGGTGCTGCAGCCATTACCTTGGCCATTGTTCCGTTGCTCCTGGTGGCCGAACAGGGACGCAGCTGGGGTTGGGCCTCGGGCGGCGCTTGGCTCTGTTACGGGCTCGGCGTGATCGGCATTGTAGCTTTCCTGATCGCCGAAAAGCGGGCGGGCGACTACGCGCTGATCCCCTTGCGGCTCTTCAAGAACACCACGTTCGGACTGTCTTCTTTGCTGAACTTCATCATCGGTATCGGCATGTTTGGCGCCATTGCAATGCTGCCGATGTACCTCCAGCTGGTGAAGGGTCTCACGCCCACCGAGGCCGGCCTCATGATGATCACGTTCACCGTGGGCATCCTGTTCGGCTCCATCACGGCAGGGCGCACCATCTCCAACTCAGGCGTATATCGGGTTTTCCCCATCGTTGGCACTGCAGTATTGGCCGGTGCCGCCGTCGTCATGGGTCTTTCCCTGGGCGTGGACACGGGCCTCTGGGTTCCGGGCCTGATCGCGGTCTTCTTCGGCGTAGGCCTGGGCTTCTGCATGCAACCGCTCACGCTGGCCATGCAGGTCTCGGTCCCACAGAAGGACATGGGCGTGGGCACGTCGACGGCCGCGTTCTTCCGGTCCATGGGCGGAGCGGTGGGTACTGCCGTGTTCATCTCGATGCTGTTCAGCATGGCTGCCGACAAAATCGCCGACGGCATGAAAACAGCAGCTTCCAGCCCCGATTACCAGGCCGTGATGAAGGACCCGGCAGTTGCGGCAGATCCCGCCAACGCCAAGCTCTTCGATTTCTTCAAGAACGGCGCCAACAACGATTCCCTGAACGACACCAGTTGGCTGCACTCCGCCAACAGCACGCTCACCCGGCCCATCACCGAGGGCTTCGCGCAGGCGATCGACGCCGTCATGCTGACAGCCGCTGGACTGATGCTCGTTGCTTTCCTGATCAGCTTCGCGCTGCCCAAGAAGAAGCTCACGGATCCCGCGGCCGCAGCCAAGGAATCCGTACCGGCCCACTAAGCATCGGCACACCAACCATCGACACACTGGGCCTGACAGTAAGGGCCCAGGCGCACGCTTTTCCTTAGTGGACGCGAGAACGGCAGGCAGTCTTCGGACTGCCTGCCGTTCTTTCGTTCCTGCCCGTCTTGCGCTCCGGACTGCCTGCCGTTCGGCGTTCGCCGTGAGCGCGCGGCTGGTTAGTACGAGGCCTGCACGAGTTGTTCGGCTTGCTCCAGGTCGCCCCGAAGATCGCGGTCTTGAACGTCGGCGGGAAGGGCCAATCCAGCCCTCATGAGCGCCTGGAGCCGGGCGCTGCTGAATTCCCCGGGCTGCCGTCCCTGCATCCGGATTGCCCTGGAAGCGCAGACAAGTTCAACACCTGCAACGGTTGCCAACGCATGAGCAGTGGACTCCAACTGTGCAGAGCCCAGGGTTGCAAAGCTTGCGTCTTCCTCGGCACCCAAGGAGAGGTTGACGGTTTGGAGACTCACCGGCTGGGCGTTGGCGCGAATACGTCCGACTGCCGCAGCGGCGACGTACTCCAGCATCATGACACCGGACTGGCCTGCGTCGTTGCCCGCAAGGAATCGGGGGAGACCCGTGAACGTGGGGTCGCAGAGCCGGCTGATCCTGCCCAAGGTGTTGGTGCATGCCGCGCCAAGTGACACCTGCAGGGAGTCGATGCGCCGGGCCAACGTGGACATATGGAACAGCCCGTGGTGTGCCACTCCATTGCTGCCGTCTTCCACGGAACCAAAGACCATGGGGTTCTCATGGCCTGCTATGGCCAAGCGCTCCAGAGTGATCCTCAGCGACTGGAGATCCTCCATCACAGCACCCAGGGAGTGCGGCAACATGCGCAGGCAATAGGGATCCTGAATCCGTGCCGGCTTGCCGTGGCCAGCCACCAATTCCCGTAGGATCCCAGCAACCTCGGCCATGGCATCCGATTCACTGGCCTTTGCAACTTCGGGGCCGAACGCTTCGGGATTTCCAGACATTGCGGTGAAGGAGAGAGCACTGATGGTGGTCAGATTGTCCATCATGGTCACGAGTTTCTGGTGCGCCAGGATGGTCTGGGCGATGGTGAGGGCACTGGAACTAATGAACGGCAGCGCATCTTCCGTGGGCCAGGACGCCAAGGCCACAGGCACGGGCGTCCCGTCCATGGTGGGGCGCTCACCGAGGAGGGTCAGCGCCGTTCCCGCCAGCGCCGGTAGGTCCGCTGTGCCGATGCCGCCAAATTCCCGCACCTCCGGCAGGGCGTCCGCGTTCAGCATTTCCACGACGGCCTCGACCAGGTGGGGGTTGATCCCTGATGCGCCTGCCGCCAATTGGGAAACCCTGACCACCAGCATGGCCCGCACCGTTTCGCGGTCAAGGGCACGTCCGGCATCCACGGCATGGCTCCGCAACAGGTTAAGTCCGTGCTGGTCGGCAGACGCATCCGATGTATCCAGGGTGACGGAGCGGTTAGCGCCCACCCCTGTTGACCGCCCATAGACGGGCCTCACCTGCGCGGTGGCGCGGGCTGAGCGCTGTGAGGCAGCCATGCGTTCGATGGCCGACGGCGACAGCGTCACTTTCTCGCCGCCAACTGCTACCGCCACGATTCCGGCCAGCTCAAGCCGGCGTCCGTCGATCTCGACCATGGGATGATCCCTTCGTGAATCCGGTCCCCCAACCAGGTAGCAGTTGATGTCGTTTTGGGCCCTCAAAACGGCATCTGCTGCTACCCAGTTGGGGAGGGTGGGTTTACTTGCCTTCGTTCATGGGGATGCGGACGCCGCGTTCGTTGGCGACCTCGATAGCGCGGTCATAGCCCGCGTCGGCGTGGCGGATCACGCCCATGCCGGGATCGTTGGTCAGGAGCCGTTCGAGCTTCTGGGCTGCGAGCTCGGTGCCATCAGCAACCGAGACCTGCCCGGTGTGGATGGACCGACCAATGCCCACACCCCCACCATGATGGATCGACACCCACGTCGCCCCCGAAGACGCCGCAGTCAACGCGTTCAGCAACGGCCAGTCAGCAATCGCGTCCGAACCATCCTTCATGGCCTCGGTCTCCCGGTACGGGGACGCCACCGAGCCTGAGTCCAGGTGGTCACGGCCGATCACGATCGGGGCCTTGACCTTGCCCTCGGCGACCAACTGGTTGAACAGCAGCCCGGCCTTGTGCCGTTCGCCATACCCAAGCCAGCAAATACGCGCCGGCAAACCCTCGAACTCCACCCGCTCCTGCGCCGCATCAATCCACTTATGCAAGTGCGTGTTCTCCGGGAACAACTCCTTGATCGCCTCATCCGTGACCCGGATATCCTCCGGATCCCCAGACAATGCCACCCAGCGGAACGGGCCCAGGCCCTCGCAGAAGAGCGGCCGGATATACGCCGGAACGAACCCGGGGAACTCGAACGCCCGGTCATAACCGCCCTTGCGTGCCTCATCACGGATCGAGTTACCGTAATCAAACACCTCAGCCCCGGCATCCTGGAACTCCACCATCGCCTGGACATGCTTGGCCATCGAAGCCTGGGCCTTCTTCGTGAACCCCTCCGGGTCAGCCTCGGCCTCGGCGTGCCACTCCGCCACCGTGATGCCCTCGGGCAGGTAAGACAACGGGTCATGGGCACTGGTCTGGTCGGTGACCACATCAAAGCTCACGTCCCCGGCCTTGTGCCGGCGCAGCAATTCCGGGAAGACCTCCGCAGCGTTGCCAACATAACCCACAGACCAACCACGACGCTCGGCCTTCGCCGCCTGGACCTTCGCGATCGCGGTGTCCAGATCCGTCTCAACCTCATCCAGGTACCGCTTGCCCACCCGGCGGCGCAAACGGGACTCATCGACGTCCACAATCAAGCACGCACCGTCGTTCAGGGTCACCGCCAGCGGCTGCGCACCACCCATCCCACCACAACCACCGGTCAAGGTCAGCGTCCCGGCCAGCGGGCCCTCGGTGAAACCCCCGGCAGCCGGGGCCGGGTGCCGGCCCTCCGCAGCGAGCTTGTTACCCACCGCCGCGAACGTCTCATACGTGCCCTGCAAAATGCCCTGCGTACCGATGTAAATCCAGGACCCGGCCGTCATCTGCCCATACATCATCAAACCCTCAGCCTCGAGGCGACGGAACTCAGGCCACGTCGCCCAATCCCCCACCAGGTTCGAGTTCGCCAACAACACCCGCGGAGCCCACTCATTGGTACGGAACACACCCACCGGCTTGCCCGACTGCACCAACAACGTCTCGTCCTTCTCCATGGTCTCCAGGGTCCGGGTAATCGCATCAAACGCAGCCCACGACCGCGCAGCACGACCCGTCCCCCCATACACCACCAAATCATCAGGACGCTCAGCAACCTCAGGATCAAGGTTATTCATCAACATGCGCAACGGCGCCTCAGTCTGCCACGACTTGGCAGTAAGCAAAGTACCCCGAGCGGCCTTAACCGGACGGGCACCAGTAGTGAAATCGGCAGTCATTCTTTACTCCTATAAATCCTGCAAACCAGCGGAAGCACGAGGGCCGGGGTTAGCCCAGGTTCTTGCTCTTGAGCCATTCCTTGGCGATCTCGCCGATGTCCTCGAACTTGGCCACGCGGCCGTTCATCTTGATGAGGTCCTCAGTGGTGAGCGCAGCAGAGACCTTGTCCAGGGTTTCCTTAACGGTGTCCGTGGACTTCTTCTGGTTGATCACGGGCACGATGTTCTCGGACAGGAACAGGTTCTTGTTGTCCTCAAGCGCTACCAGGTTGTTCTCTGCCAACGCGGGATCCGTGCTGAAGAGGTCGGCTACCTGTACCTGGCCGGAAAGCAGTGCGTTCAGCGTCAGCGGTCCACCGGCGTCGAGCGCTGAGAATTCCTTGAACTCAAGGTTGTAGACGGACTTCAGGCCGGCCACGCCGTTGAGGCGGGTTTTCCACTCCGGCGGGCCGCCCAGGACGAGCTCCTTGGCAACGGGCTGGAGGTCCTCGATGGTCTTCAGCTTGTACTGATCGGCGATTTCCTTCTTGACGGTCAGAACGTCCTTGTCCTCCGCTTCAGATGCTGTCAGAACGGTCAGCCCGGAAGGAATCTTGGTGGCAAGCTCCTTGGCTACATCCTCAGAGGAGACTGCCTTGGTGGCGGAATCGAGGTACTGCAGGAGCGCTCCGCCGTACTCGGGCATGAGGTCGATGGAGCCGTCCTTGAGTGCGGGGATGGTGACCTCACGGCTGCCGATGCTCGGCTTCTCCGTAACCTCAACGCCTTTGGCCTTCAGCGCTTCGGCATAGATCTTGGCGATCAGTTGGCTCTCCGGGAAGTCGGCGGAGCCCACAATGATGCTGTCGCCGGAACCTCCTGCGGGGGTGTTTGACGAGCTCATGGGATCCCCGCCGCCGCAGGCGCTCAGGGTGATGGCGGCGACAGCCGCGAGGGTGAATCCGGTCAGGTACTTTTTCATGTCAACTCTCCTGGAATGGCTCTTGCAGGGCATGCAGTGGCCAGGTGGGGGTGGTGTGGAGGTGAAAACTGCGCCGGAAGACCGGCATGTGGGTGGTGTCTAGACCGTGACGGGGGTCTTCACGGGTTCGGCTACGGCAGCCGACTTGACGGTGCGCCGTGTCAGTCCTGGTGAGACAACCCGGCGGGTGATGAATGCGAGCAGTTGGTCAAAGAACAGGGCCAGCAGTGCGACCAGGACGGCGCCAGCCACCATCTGGCCGTAGTCGTTCTGGGCCTTGCCGTCGATCAGCAGGCGACCAAGCCCGCCAAGCGAAATGTATGCAGCGATGGTCGCAGTCGAGATGATCTGCAGCAAAGCGCTGCGGACACCGGACAAAACCAGCGGAAGCGAGCACGGCAGCTGGACGTCCGTGAGGATCTTCATGGTGCGGAAACCCATGCCTTTGGCGGCGTCGACGGCGGCAGCATCCACGGCGCGAACGCCGGCATAGGTGTTGGTCAGGATGGGCGGCACTGCAAGCAGCACCAGGACGATGAGGCTCGGAACGATGTAGCCCATCCGCGAAGGGAATGCGGGCGAGATCAGCAGCACCAGGAGGATCAGCAGGCCGACGCTGGGCAGGGCCCGGAGCGCGTTTGCCAGGCCGGCGATCATGAAGACGCCCTTGCCGGTCACGCCGATGTAAATGCCCAACGGCACGGCGATCACTGCGGCGATAGCCAGGGCGATCAGAGAGTAGAGGAGGTGTTCGCCGATCAACGTTGGGATGCCGTCGGCGCCGCTCCAGTGCGCGGGGTCGAACAAGTAGTTCACGATGCCACCACCTTGGGGGTCCACGGTGTCAGCCACCGGTTGAGAAGGATGATCAGCCCGTCCAGGATCATGGCCAGGACCACGCAGAGCACGATGCCCGCGATGATCGGCGTGAAGAATCGGAGCTGGAAGCCCTGGGTGAAGAGCGAACCAAGCTGCGGGATACCCAGCAGGGCAGCTACGGAAACAAGGCTGACGTTGGAGACTGCGGCCACGCGCAGGCCGGCGCTGATGACCGGCACGCCCACAGGCAACTCCACTTTGATGAGGCTCTGGTAACCGCGGTAGCCCATGGCCTTGGCCGCCTGAACGGTGTCTTCAGGGACGGAATCCAGTGCATCTGCAACCACGCGCACCAGCAGTGCAACGGTGTAGATGGTCAGCGCGGCCACGATGTTCAACGGATCCAGGATCTTGGTGCCAAGGACCAGTGGCAGCAACACGAACAGCGCAAGGGACGGAACGGTGTACAGGAGGCCGGCAACGCCAACCAGCAACGGGTAGATACGACGGCTCCGGTGAGCCCACCAGCCCAGGGGAAGAGCGATGAGCAGCCCCAGGATCAGGGGGATAACGGCCAACAGGACGTGCCAGCCGAGCAGGAAGACAATGTTGTCGAACTGGCGGCCCAGCCATTCGAAGTTCATCGTGCCGTCTCCAAGTGTGGTTCGGCTTCGATGGCCTTGACGACGTCGGTGGCCGTCACAGTGCCGATCAGCTCACCATGCTCATTGACCACTACGCCGCGGCGGCTGGGCGAGGACAGCGCGGCATCGAGCAGTTGGCGCATGGTTCCCGACGCAGCAGCAGAGATGCCGCTGAGGTTCAGGTGCTCGCGCTTGAGCTCTCCAGTGAAGAGTTCAGGCTGCGCCCAACCGAGTGGCTTCCGGCCGCCGTCGACTACCAACACCCAAGCACCCGACGCCTTGGCGCGCGCCTCATCCGCGGAAGCACCGAGCTGGACCACCGCTTCCTCGCCGATTGCAACGGCACCGGCAGTCTTGGTGAAGCCGAGCGAGCGGTAGCCACGGTCACGGCCCACAAAGTCGGCCACGAACTCATCCGCGGGCGAGGTCAGCAGCTCCGACGGGGAAGCCATCTGGGCGAGCTTGCCGCCAACGCGCATCACGGCGACCTGGTCGCCGAGCTTGAGTGCTTCATCGATGTCGTGCGTGACCATGATGATGGTCTTGCCGATTTCGCGCTGCAGGCGCAGGAACTCTTCCTGCAGCTGGGCACGGACAACAGGGTCCACAGCGCTGAAGGGTTCATCCATGAGCATGAATGCCGGGTCAGATGCCAGCGCCCGGGCCACGCCCACGCGCTGCTGCTGGCCGCCGGAGAGCTGCCACGGGTAACGCTTGGCGAAGCTCGCGGGCAAACCCACTCGCTCCATGAGTTCCAGGGCCTTGGTGCGCGCCTTCTGGCGGCTCTCGCCCAGAAGGACCGGCATGGTGGATACGTTGTCCACAATGGTCTTGTGCGGGAAGAGCCCTGCGTGCTGGATGACGTATCCAATCCGGCGGCGGAGCAACGCTGCATCCATGCCGGACGTGGGCTGGTCATCCAGGTAGATGGTGCCACTGGTGGGTTCGATGAGGCGGTTGATCATCCTCAGCGAGGTGGTCTTGCCGCAGCCGGACGGGCCCACAAGGATGGTCAGCTTCCCGGTAGGGGCCTCCAGATTGAGGCCATCGACGGCGACAGTACCGTCGGGGTATGCCTTCGTGACATTTTCAAATTTGATCATTTCTTTTCCATGCTTTCCTGGGGCACTTCATGGTTTCCGTCGGGTTCCACGAGGATGTTGTCCGCTACCTTCACCAGTTCCTCGCCAAATGTCTGGGCCTTCGCCTCGTCCAAGCGGTAGCTGGGCACCACGATGCTGAGGGCAGCCACAGTGCGGCCGCCGATCACAATGGGTGCGGCGACGGCCGTGATGTCGTCTTCAACGCCGCTGCGCACAATGGCGTAACCGCGGCCGTTCTGCCCGCCGGTCAGGACCTTGCCAGCGGCGGACCCTTCCAGCGGGATGCTCCTGCCGACCCAGCTGGTGTGCCGGACGGAGCGCGTACCTTCAACGATGGCGATGTAGATTCCGGTTTCCCCAGGACCGGGAATACTCAAATAGCAGGACTCGCCGGTCCCGGCCACAAGCCGCTTCATGTGCGGCGTGCAGAGCGACACCAGGGATTCCTGGCCCAGTGCCAGTGCTCCCAGCTGAATGACGCTGGCTCCCGGACGGAAGTTGCCGCCCGGGTCCCGCGTCACAAAGCCGCTGCCTTCCAGAGTGCGGAGGAGGCGGAGCGCGGTGCTGGCGGACAAGTCAACCACCCGTGCGGCGTCGCTGAGGCTAATGGAGCCGTCAGTGCAGACTGCGCTCAGGAGGGCCAACGCCCTCTCGACTGTCCGGGTGGAGGAATCTGCTGCCACTGCCTGACCTGCTTTCAAGTGGTCTAAATCACCATGTCTTGCCATTCAGTAAAAACCAATTTTCATCGAATGGCAAGAGATTTTTCGGTTTTACTCGAGATTCCGGGATATGAGACGCGGCAGGTCCATTCGTGCTGCGCGCATGTTTCCAGCCTGTTAATAGTCCGGCGAACCCTTGTCATGTGGTGGCATCTGGTTTTTACTTGGTGGCAGTCTTTCAATCGGAGGAAAACGTGGAAACCGTCAATCAGCTCCTTGCCTCGATCCAGGATGTGGGCCGCGACGCGGTGCGCGGGGGCTACTCAAGAGCCGTCCACACAACGCCCGAACTCGATCTCAGGCAATGGTTCATCGAGCAAGCCCAACAACGTGGCCTCGACGTCGAGACGGACCGCAACGGGATCATCTGGGCTTGGTGGGGCAAACCCCACGACGGCGCACTGGTCACTGGCAGTCACCTCGACTCAGTCCCGGGTGGAGGCGCGTTCGACGGACCACTCGGCGTAGCGTCAGCGCTGGCCGCCGTCGATATTCTCAAGGCCCGCGGAGTTCAACCGCCGCGTTCGCTGGCCGTCACGGTCTTCCCGGAAGAAGAAGGGTCCCGCTTTGGCGTGGCCTGCCTGGGTTCGCGACTCCTCACTGGTGCGATCGACGTCGACAAGGCCCTGAACCTGCGCGACGTCAACGGCGACACTTTCGCCGATGTGGCCCGGGCGAATGGACTGGATCCCCGGCATGTGGGGCCCGACTCCGAAGCGATGGCCCGAATCGGGGACTTCGTCGAATTGCACGTGGAACAAGGCAAGGGACTGGGACAGGACGGTCCCGCAATCGCGGTGGGGAGTTCCATCCTGGGTCACGGCCGCTGGAAGATCAGCGTCAGCGGCCAAGGCAACCACGCCGGCACCACCCTCATGGCAGACCGCGCCGACCCGATGGTCGCGGCCGCGCAGATCATCGTGGCCGTTCGCGACACGGCCGCCAGGCAGCCGGATGCCCGCGCCACCGTGGGCCGCTTGACGCCAGTCCCTGGGGGAACCAACGTCATCGCCTCACGCGTGGATCTGTGGCTGGATGCCCGCCATCCCGACGACGCCGTGACCGCCGGACTCATCGAAGCGATCTACCGGGCGGCCCAGGAAGTTGCTGCAGCCGAAGGGTGCACAGTGACACTCACGGAAGAGTCGTACAGCGACACCGTGCACTTTGATCCCGGCCTGAGCCGTCGCATCAGCGAACTCCTGCCCGGCGCTCCCGTGCTGGCAACCGGCGCGGGGCACGACGCCGGCGTGCTGGCCGGCTACGTCCCCTCAGCAATGGTGTTTGTCCGCAATCCCAGCGGAATCTCGCATTCACCGGAAGAATACGTGGCTGACGAGGACGCTTCCGCAGGCGCCGTTGCACTGGCCGATGTTTTGGAGGGACTCCTGTGAGCGCGTACTGGTGCGAGACTGCCATCATCACGGCCGACGGCGAGGCAGCCTCGGCGGGCGGCCCGGCAGCCTTGGCCGACGGCCCGGACGGCGACCTGCCCGGCACCTCGGAAGTGGCCACCGGGGTCCGCGTGGAGACCCACGACGGCCGCATCTCCAGCATCACCACCGGAGTCCACCCGCACCCCGGCGACACGACGCTGGCCGGCGTCGTCTTCCCCGCGGCTGCCAACGCGCACTCGCACGCATTCCACAGGGTCCTTCGCGGACGAACGCATGAGGGACGCGGAGATTTCTGGGTGTGGCGCGAGCAGATGTACCGGAGCGCGTCCGAGCTGACTCCCGCGAAGTACGAGAAGCTCGCCACTGCCGTCTTCGCTGAAATGGTGGTGACCGGCTTCAGCAGCGTGGCCGAATTCCACTATGTCCACCACCAACCCGGCGGCGCACCCTATGCAGAACCGCACGCCATGGAGTTGGCCCTTGCCCGGGCGGCAATGTCCGCGGGAATCAGGCTCACCCTTCTGGACACCCTGTATCTGGCTGGCGGAATTGGGACGCCGCTCAGTCCTGAACAGGCAAGGTTCGGGGACGCAGACGTGCAGGCCTGGCTGGACCGGCTGGCATCCCTGCGGATAGCCATAGCACGGGACTTCCCACCCGAGCTGGTAAGCGTCGGAGCTGCCCTGCATTCGGTCCGGGCGGTGCCGGAAGAGGCCCTGAAGGTTGTTGCCCAGCAGTTACCTGCAGACATTCCGCTTCACATCCACCTGAGCGAACAACCTGCAGAGAACCAGGCCTGCCTGGAGGCTTACGGTACAACTCCCGCGGGCCTTTTGGAGCGCCACGGGCTACTTTCCAACAGGCTATCGGCGGTCCATTCAACGCACCTGACCCAGGAAGACATCGCCCTGCTTGGAGGAACCGGCACCACCGTGGTCATGTGCCCCAGCACGGAAGCGGACCTCGCGGACGGGATCGGTCCCGCGCGGGAACTTTCCGACGCCGGCGCGGCCATTGCCTTGGGAACCGACCAGCACGCGGTGATCGATCCTTGGATTGAAATGCGGACCCTGGAGCACGGGGAACGGTTGGGCACCGGCCAGCGCGGAAGGTTCTCGCCGGCGGAACTCCTGCGTGCTGCTACGGAAGGAGCAGCCCGATCCATGGCCACCCCCATCGCCCCGGCCGCGCTTCGGGTCGGCGCCGTCTGCGACCTCATGGTCATCGATCCCGCTTCTACCCGGACTGCGGGATCCCGGCCTCTGCAGCTGGCCTTCAGCGCGACAGCCAGCGATGTCACGCAGGTGGTGATCGCCGGAGAACTGGTCGCATCGCACGGTGTGCACACACGCCTTGGCGCACCAGGAAACCTCCTGACTGAAGCGCTGAAGGAGCTCTCCTAACGCCGGGTTTGGATCCTGGAAGCCGACGACGGCGGTGCTTGGGTGTGGCGCTCAAGGCGCCTGCCGTCGTCGTGCTTTGCGTTCAATTAGTGGACTCAAAACTGACATTCGGCGACCAACAAGGCAGTGTCGTGGAAGCTCCCAGCCTTCGTACAGCTGGGAATCGATGGATTGAGTTAACAAAGTGAATGCACGTCATCTGGATCACCTTGACTGGAACTTGCCGGATATGGCGTGCCACACTGTGTAGCGCGAGTGCACCGGCGTCCCCGTCGGAACTGCCGACGACGTCCCGCACCGCGCATCCCACACCACCATCCCCAAGGGAGCCCCATGTCCAATCCCAGCACCGAAGGCGTGCCCCCAGTGTCCCGAAAAGTGATCGGCCTGGCCGTCGCCGGAGCGGTGGGCGGCTTCCTGTTTGGCTTCGATTCATCCGTGGTCAACGGCGCCGTGGATGCCATGAAGGACGAGTTCCTCATGAGCGAGGCCGTCACCGGATTCGCAGTCGCAATCGCCCTGCTTGGTTGCGCCGTGGGCGCCTACATGGCCGGCAAGGTGGCCGACCGCTACGGACGAATCCCCGCCATGAAGCTCGGCGCCCTGCTGTTCCTGGTGAGCGCAGTGGGAACCGGCCTGGCGTTTGGCGTGTGGGACCTGATTTTCTGGCGCCTGGTGGGCGGCCTGGGCATCGGCTTGGCGTCGGTCATCGCGCCGGCCTACATCTCCGAGATTTCACCCCGGCATGTGCGTGGCCGTTTGGCATCACTCCAGCAGCTCGCCATCACCACGGGTATTTTCGCGGCGCTGCTCTCCGACGCAGTCCTGGCCAACTCGGCCGGCAGCGCAGGAAGCACCTTCTGGCTGGGCATTGAGGCCTGGCGTTGGATGTTCATCGCCTGCGCCGTACCCGCTGCCGTCTATGGCTGGATCGCCTTCCGCTTGCCCGAGTCCCCGCATTTCCTGGTTCTCAACGGCAAGGAAGACGATGCGCGCAAGATCTTCCACCAGCTGATCCCCGGCGACGACATCGAACGGCACATCCGCGAAATCCGCGAGTCCATCCAACAAGACCAGCTCTCCACCAAGAAGGGCTCGTTGCGCGGCAACAGGATGGGCCTGCTGCCCGTGGTGTGGATCGGCATCATCCTCTCGGTGCTGCAGCAGTTCGTCGGAATCAACGTGATCTTCTACTACTCCACCACACTGTGGAAGGCGGTCGGTTTCCAGGAAAAGGACTCCCTGACGATCTCCGTGGCCACCTCCGTCACCAACATCCTGGTGACACTTGTGGCCATCGCCTTGGTGGACCGCATCGGCCGCCGCCCCATCCTGCTGACGGGCTCCATCGGCATGGCGGTCTCGCTCGGTTTGATGGCGCTGGCGTTTTCCTCGGCTACCGGAACGGGGTCGGAAATTTCGTTGCCGGGCGCTTGGGGTCCCGTGGCACTCGTCGCCGCCAACGTCTTTGTGATCAGCTTCGGCGCGTCCTGGGGCCCGCTGGTCTGGGTATTGCTGGGCGAGATCTTCCCGTCCCGCATCCGTGCCCGCGCTCTCGGCCTGGCCGCTGCCGCGCAGTGGGTGGCGAACTTTGCCATCACGCTCAGTTTCCCCGTTATGGCGGCTGGTTCGCTGCCGCTGACGTACGCCATGTACGCGGCGTTCGCTGCGGCGTCGTTCTTCTTTGTGATGTTCAAGGTTCCCGAGACGAACGGCATGTCGCTCGAGCAGGCTGAGACGCTCTTCGTCCCCAAGGGCGCACCGGTGGCGCCGCTGCCTGTCGGCTCAAACGAACCCAAGTAGGTAGCAGTTAAGGCCGTTTTGAACGCTCAAAACGGCATTAACTGCTACTCAGTTGGGAACACTTACACCAGGTGCGGCTCGTGCGACGTCAGGTACCCGCGGCCACCAAAGGCAACGAGAATCGCGATGACCATGGCTACCGCGCCGGCGAAAAACGGGACCTGCGGGCCGAAGTGTTCGCCCAGCTGGGCAGCGGCGAACGGCGCAAGCGCACCGCCCATCCAGCGCACAAAGTTGTAGCCGGCCGACGCGATGGGACGCGGCGAGTCTGAAACGCCCATGGCGAGTTCGGTGTAAATCGTGTTGTTGACGCCAAGCAGGGCGCCCGCCACGATCACCAGCACGACGACGGCAGTCACCGAATGCCCCGCGGCAAGTCCCAGCCCATTGAGGTCGAGCATCAACGCGACAAGGGTGCCCGTGAGGACCTTGACCGCGCCGAAGCGCTTCTGCAGCACCGGAGCCACGAAAACGGAGAACACCGCCACGGAGACACCCCAGCCGAAGAACACTCCCCCGATACCGTACGCGTCCATGCCCAGGATGAACGGTGTGAAGGCCAGGATGGTGAAGAAACCGTAGTTGTAGAAGAGGGCACTCGCGGCCGTGGTGCTCAGGCCTTTGTGGCCCAGAGCCAGGAGCGGATCCCTCAGACGCGCCTTGTTCGCCGGAGCCGGCGTCTTGGGCAGCAGGGCCAGCAGGGCAATGAACGCCGCGGCCATGAGGACTGCGGTTCCGAAGAACGGTGCGCGCCACTGCCAGCCACCAAGGAGTGCGCCGAGCAACGGGCCCAACGATATGCCCAAGCCCAGCGCGGCTTCATAAAGAATGATCGCCGTGCCGGTTCCGCCGCTGGCCACACCCACGATCACGGCGAGGGCCGTTGCGACGAACAGCGCATTGCCGAGACCCCAGCCAGCCCGGAAGCCGACCAACTGTTCCACACTGCCGGAGAGACCGGACAAGGACGCGAACACCACGATGACCGCCAAGCCGATCAGCAGCGTCTTCTTCCCACCAATGCGCGAGGACACAAATCCGCTGATCAACATCGCGATCGCGGTCACCAGGAAATAGCTTGTGAAGAGCAACGAGACTTCACTGGTGGACGCCTCAAGGTTCTTGGCGATCGCTGGCAGAATCGGGTCCACCAGCCCGATCCCCATGAACGCGAACACGGCGGCGAGGGCTGTGGCCCACACGGCTTTCGGCTGCTTGAGGAGGGAGGCCTTCTCAGCTTCGAGAGTGGTTTCGATGGTTGTTTCGCTGCGTGTTTCGGCGCTTGCTGAAGCGTCAGCCAGCTGGCGTGACATTCACTTGCTCCTTGTTGGTGTCTTGGTTCTGGTTGAAGATGGTTAGTTCTGGAACGAGGCGTTGAGTTTTGCGATCACGGGCAGTGCCGCTGCCAAGTGTTCGATGTCATCTCCGCTGAGCTCCTGCAGCAGCTCGGCGACCATGGCGTTGCGCCGGTGGTTGGCAGACTCGACGGCGGAGTTCCCGGCGTCGGTGATAACCACCTGGACGGCGCGGGAATCGTCGGGATCCGGCTGGCGGCTGACGAGGCCGGCGCGTTCGAGCTTGATGATCTGTTCGGTTGCACTGGGAACTTTGATTCCGAGGTTCTTGGCGATATCACCGACGCGGAGGCCGCCGTCGGAAATCATGGACAGCAGGCTTAGCTGCGCGGCGGTAAGGTCGCCGTCCGGATCCAGTCGGCGGAACATGTAAACACCCAGGCGCAGCGCTTCACGGAAATCCTGCGCGAGGTCCAGGAGCCTTGGATCAAAAGTACCGTTCATACTTAGGTACCCTAATAGTTAGGGTACCTAACAGTCAAGTCGCACCCGCGCATCGCCCTCCCGGGGGACAGCGAATCAGAGGGTGAGCTTCATGCCCTCATGGCTCGCAACAAAGCCAAGCCGCGCATAGAAACGATGCGCCGCAACCCGTGACTTATCCGTGGTCAGTTGCACCAACGAGCAACCCCTGGCACGGGCCTGGTCAACCGCCCACTGAATCATGAGCGCCCCGACACCCTGGCCGCGCAGCACTTCCGATACCCGCACGGCTTCGATCTGGGCACGCCAGGATCCCTTGCGGGACAGGCCCGGCAGGAAGCTCAGTTGGAACGTGGCCACCACGTCGCCGTCGAGCTCGCCCACCACCAACAGGTGGGCCGGGTCGCCGTCGATCGCGTCAAAAGCCTTCTCGTACGGCGTCAAATCGTCCGTGTTTTCGCGAGTGGCACCCAGTTGGTCGTCGGCAAGCAACTGCAGGATCCGCGGCAGGTCACCTTTGCGGGCCCGCCTCAGGGTGAAGGCCCCGGAGTCGACGGCGGCAGTCATCAAAGCGGGCATGGCGGCGGAGTCGGAAGTCACCGTCCCAGCATGCCACGTGAGCTTCGGCCGGGCGGGACACTCCTACGGGCCAACGGGGAAGTTGCTGCGGATGACGTTCCGGGGATCGCGTTCTGCCTTGATCCTACGGAGTCGATCCAGCGACTCCGGGGTGACAGCAGAGGCTACGCTCTCGGACGGATTCAGGTAGGTGAACGGTTTACGCCCACTGACCGGCAAAGCATCCACCAACTCCTGCTGCTTGGCTTTGACGGACCTCGCGATCTCCGGCGTGATGGGGAGCCCCAGCATGTACAACGCATATGGCTCCTCCAGCGAACCATGAGGGTTGTCAGTGGGAGCAGCGAAAGAGCCGCCGAGGTGCCGGATCTGGACACCCAGCAGAGGGGAAATGGGGTCCGCCAGCAGAGCGGCGGCAGCGGCGTCGTCGAGCCTGGTCAGCAACTCGCCACGCGAAAGCCCTGCCGACGGAGCAGTGGGCTCGGCTGTGATGCTGCCGAGCTCTGCAACCGTCATGGTGCGGCAGCTGTTGGAGATGGGCTGCGGGAGCTTGCTGAGCTCTTCCAGGCCGGCGCGGGCTTCGTCCTCAGAACCGAGGTAGGCGAGATCGATGGCAACCATGGGTTCGCCGCCAGGGAACCGCAACAAGTCCAACCACAAAGTCAGCTCGTTGGGGGCCTGCCTCGTGAGAGCGCGGAAGACCTCCAAAACTGCGTGTGCGTGCTCGTATGCCCACAGAATGCGGCCGCCATACAGCGCCCCGGCGTCGTGCAACTGCAGTTCGAGACTGGTGACTACCCCGAAATCCCCGCCTCCACCCCTCAACGCCCAGAACAGCTCCGGGTCCGAGTCCGCGGTCACGCTTTGCAGCTGTCCTTGCGCATCAACAATCTCCAGGGCGACCACACTGTCAGCCACCCACCCGTGAGCTCGGCCGAACCAGCTCAGGCCGCCGCCCAGGGCAACACCTGTCACCGTCACCACCGGCGAGCTGCCCGGCAGGCCCGTCAATCCGTGGGCGGCGGCGGCAGCTTGAAGATCCCCGGACCGAACACCTGCCCCAATCCGGGCCCGTCGGTTCGGCGCATCGATCGAGATCCCGTCGAGTTTGCCGGTTCGCAGCAGGATGGTGCCGGTCGCGGTGCCAGTGGCGCCATGGCCGGTGGGCTGCGCTGAGACCCCGTACCCGGACTGGGCCGCATAGTTCACCACCGCGGCGACGTCCGCGGTGTCGGCAGCCTCCACAACCACGGCAGGCACCTGGTCCACCGCCAGGTTCCACGGTTGCGTGAGCGCGCGAAAATCGGCGTCGCTTTGGTCGAAGACGCGTCCTCGAACACGTTGTTGCAACTCGCTGAAGACGTTCGTCTGGTTCACCATTTCTTCCGTCATGACCCTTGATCTCCCTTAATCCCACGAGCCCGGCCGCAGTCAGCTGATAGTCCCACCAAGGATCCGAGCATGCCACGTCAGCCCGCGCAGCTCCACCGATTGGTCATTTGTCAGACATTACCTATAGCTTTATCGAACAGATTTGTAACGGCCGTCACCATTGTGGCGGGTCTTCCGAAGGGTTCTTCAACCATGTCCGACCAGACAACAACGGGGCAGCTCCACGCCTCAAGCAGAGACAGCGAGCCCCACCTGGCACGCTCGCTCAGCAACCGCCACATCCAGCTCCTGGCAATCGGCGGCGCGATTGGAACGGGCCTCTTCATGGGCTCCGGCAAGACCATCTCCGTGGCCGGCCCGTCCGTGATCTTCGTGTACATGATCATCGGCTTCATGCTGTTCTTCGTCATGCGCGCCATGGGCCAACTCCTGTTGTCCAACCTGGACTACAAGTCCTTCAGCGACTTCGCGGGCGACCTCCTGGGCCCGTGGGCAGGTTTCTTCACCGGCTGGACCTACTGGTTCTGCTGGGTGGTCACCGGTGTTGCCGACGTCATCGCGATCGCCGGTTACGCCAATGAACTGTGGCCGGGCATCCAGCTGTGGATCCCGGGACTGGCAACGATCATCATCCTGCTGCTCCTCAACCTGCCCACCGTCAAGGCGTTCGGCGAGACTGAGTTCTGGTTCGCGCTCATCAAGATCGTGGCCATCGTGGCACTGATCGTGGTTGGCCTGGTCATGATCTTCACCGGCTTCCAGTCCTCCGCAGGCACAGCAAGTTTCACCAATCTCTGGAGCCACGGCGGATTCTTCCCCCAGGAATTCATGGGCTTCGTGGCCGGCTTCCAGATTGCCGTCTTCGCCTTCGTTGGCATCGAACTCGTGGGCACTGCCGCGGCCGAAACCAAGAACCCGGAGCACAACCTGCCCCGCGCCATCAACGCGATCCCGCTGCGCGTCATGCTCTTCTACGTAGGCGCCCTCATCATTCTCATGTCCGTCACCCCGTGGACCGAGTTCAAGGCGGGCCACAGCCCGTTCATCGCCATGTTCTCGCTGGCCGGGCTTGGCATGGCGGCCACCGTGGTGAACCTCGTGGTGCTGACATCGGCCATGTCGTCAGCCAACTCGGGCATCTACTCGACGTCGCGCATGGTGTTCGGCCTGGCCAACGACGGCGACGCGCCCAAAGTCTTCGGACGGCTCTCCAGCCGCAAAGTGCCCCAGAATGCACTGTTCCTTTCGTGCGTTCTGCTGCTGGCCGGCGTCGCGCTCTTGTATGCAGGCAAGGACGTTGGCGTGGCTTTCGACATGGTCACCACTGTGTCCGCCGTCTGCTTCATGTTCGTCTGGTCCATCATCCTGGCCAGCTACCTTGTGTACCGCAAGCGCCGACCCGAGCTGCACGCGGCGTCATCGTTCAAAATGCCTGGCGGCATCCCCATGGTGTGGGTGGTGTTCGCGTTCTTCGCATTCCTCGTCTGGGCGCTGACCACTCAACCGGATACGCTCACCGCCCTTCTAGTGACGCCCATCTGGTTCGCGATCCTGGGCGTGGCCTACGCAGTCGTCCGCAGGTCGCCCCTCCACCAGGCCCGCGTGGCCGAGTGGAAGGCAATGGCCGAGGCGGAAACCGAGGCAGCGACAAAGTAGCCGCGGCGCTCTGAGAGCGTCTATGGGGCTGTGCCCGCTTCGCGATGCCCACCACGCCGCAGCCCCATAGACGCTCTCTCGCTTGGCGATCAGTCTCACCCGCCTTCGCCGTCAGCCATTTGTGAGAGAGGGCCTAGACCTCGGCCTTGCGGTCCTCCACGAGCTTCTGCAGCGCCGGGAAGAGCGGGTGCGTCGGCGGCAGGTCGGTGATGCGTTCGACGGCGGCGGCTGCGTCCATCTCGGACAGCATGTTTGCGAGTTCCACGGCTTCGTCGTCGGCACCGTCGTCGAAACGAAGGGCCGCAGACATGGCTTCGAGCAGTGCAACAGGGGTCACGCCACGCTCGGCGAGCTCAGCCGCGGGACCAACGAACCGTTCGTGCCGGCCGAGCTTCCGCAAGGGCGCACGACCCACTCGGTTCACGGTATCGGGAAGGTGCGGGTTGGTGAAGCGGGACAGGATCTTCTGCACGTAGGCTTCCTGTTCGGCCTCCACGAAGCCGTGCTTGGCCACGAGCAGTTCCTTGGTCTCCTCCAACACGGCCCGGACCTTCGCGGCCACAGCAGGATCGGCCATGGAGTCGGAGATCTTTTCGAGCCCTGCCGCGTAACCGAAGTACGCTGCCGAAGCGTGACCGGTATTCACGGTGAACAGCTTGCGCTCGATGTAGGGGCCCAGCTCGTCCACGAACGTCGCACCCGGGATGTTCGGCACACGCTCGCCAAACGGAGTGCGGTCGATGACCCACTCATAGAACGTCTCCACCGTGACGTCCAGGCCTTGGCCCGGCGCCTGGTTGGGAACGATGCGGTCCACGGCAGTGTTGGCGAAGACAGCGACGGCGTCGAGGTCGCCCGCGGAATCGTCCCAGGCCGCCCGGACCTCCACGTGCAGGAGGTCCGTGGCGTTGATGGCGTTCTCGCACGCCATCACCTGCAGGGGCGGCAAGTCCACGGGCCGCGCGGCCAGACCGCGTGCGATCACCGGCGCCACGAACTTCAGGATGTGCGGCCCCACAGCGGTGGTGACCACGTCCGCCGTCGAGATCTCCTCCACAACGGCGGCTTCCTGGGTCCCGGAGTTCAGCGCGCGGAAACCGGTGACGGTCTTCACTGCGGGGTTCTCGCCCACCTCATGGACCTCGTAAGAAGAAGCGCCGGCAAGCTGGCTGATCAGGGCGTCCGCAACATCCGCGAACACCACGTCATAGCCGGCCTCGTGAAGCAGCAGCCCCACAAATCCGCGTCCGATGTTGCCTGCCCCAAAATGGACTGCCTTCACTATGCATTGACCTTTCCGAACAGCTCCAGGACTTCCTCAACCGTGGTTGCCTGCTCCAACTCGGCCACCTGGGCCTTGTTGGTGAAGATCTTGGCGATGGAGGAGAGGATGTGGAGGTGTTCGTTGTTGATGCCGGCCACGCCGACCACGAACTTCACTTGCTTGCCGCCCCAGTCGATGCCTTCCGGGTAACGGACGATTGACACAGCCGAGTGCATGATGTGGTCCTTGGCGGCGTTGGTGCCGTGCGGGATCGCCAGGAAGCTGCCCATGTAGGTGGACACGGATTCCTCGCGTTCGTGCATGGCGTGGACATAGCTGACATCCACGGCGCCGCGGTCCAACAGGAGCTTTCCTGCCTCGTCGATCGCGGAATCGCGGTCACGCGCAGTTCCGTTGAGGACCACGCTTTCAGCGAGCAGGACACCTTTACCTTCGACGACGGCGGCCGCCGGCTCAGCGGCATGCGCACCGTGAGTGGCGGCTGCTGCTGCTTCTGCTGCGCCGGTTGGATGGGCAGCTGCCGGACCTTCGGTGTTGCTCGTTTTGACCAGCTCCACGATCTCGTCGTACTTGGGGCTGTTCATGAAGTTATCCACGGAATAGTGCACCGCGCTGGATGTCTTCGGCTGGGCGCGTTCCGTGAGGTCCTGATGCGTGATCACAACATCGTAAGTATCGCTCAGGTTGGCGATTGCAGAGTTGGTCACCTTGACGTCCGGGAAGCCGGCTGCCTTGATCTTGTTGCGCAGCACCGAGGCGCCCATGGCGCTGGAGCCCATGCCGGCGTCGCATGCGAACACGATGTTCTGGACCGGCCGGGTCAGCACGGCAACGTCGCTGCGGCCTCCACGATCGCCAACCAGGGCCGAGGAGACCGAGCTCTTCTTGCCCTTCATTGCTTCCATCCTGGACGTGGCGGCGCTGAGATCGTCCTCGCCCTTGTTCTTGGAGGTGCGCAGGATCAGCGAGGCGATCAGGAAGGAAACAGTGGTTGCCAGGACTACGGCCAGGATCACGCCGATGTAGCTGTCACGGGAGGTCTGGGCGATCACGGCAATGATGGATCCAGGCGCGGCCGGAGCCACGAGGCCGGAGTTGGTGATGGCCAGGGTTGCGATGCCCGTCATGCCGCCACCGATGGCAGCGATGATCAGGATGGGCTTCATCAGGACGTACGGGAAGTAGATCTCGTGGATGCCACCGAAGAAGTGGATGATCGCTGCGCCCGGCGCGGAAGCCTTTGCTGCTCCACGGCCGAAGAACATGTAAGCGAGCAAGATACCCATACCCGGGCCAGGGTTGGCTTCGAGCAGGAACAGGATGGACTTGCCTTGCTCCAGCGATTGCTGGATGCCCAGAGGAGTCAGCACGCCGTGGTTGATGGCGTTGTTGAGGAAGAGGACCTTGGCAGGCTCGATGAAGATGCTCGTCAGCGGCAGCAGTCCGTTGTTGACCAGGAACCCGACAACGGCCCCCGCGCCTTCGGTGAAGCGCTGGACAACCCAGGAAAGTCCGTAGAAGCCACCCAATGCCAACGCTGCGCCCCAGATGCCGGCGGAGAAGTTGTTCACCAGCATCTCGAAGCCGGGGCGGATCTTGCCGTCCCAAAGACGATCAAGCTGCTTCATGGTCCAGGCGCCGAGCGGACCCATAATCATGGCGCCGATAAACATTGGCGAATCGGTACCGGCAATGACACCCATGGTGGCGATGGCGCCCACCACGCCTCCGCGGACGTCATACACCATCCGGCCACCGGTATAGGCAATCAGGATCGGAAGGAGGTATTTCACCATGGGGCCAACGATGCCCACGTTGGGAACTCCCTCGGCATTGGTGCCGAAACCGCCCAGTTCCGCGACCGGAATCCAGCCTACTTTGATGAACAGGGCTGTGATGAGGCCCCAGGCGATAAAGGCGCCGATGTTGGGCATGATCATGCCGGACAGGAATGTTCCGAACTTTTGGACGCCAACGCGCAGGCTGGTGCGGGGCTTCGCAACGGTCTCTGTTGCCATGTGAATTCCTAACGTGTGTCCCGCGGCGGCGCGGGGTCAGTCGATATAGATCGAGAGAGAACAGCCTTAGGAGCTGCTGGAAATACGGTGAAGCCACTCAAGGAAGAGCTTCAATTCAGAGCTGGAAAGTTGGTCCGAATGCGAGGCCTGCAGTGCCGCATTCAGGGCGATTGCCGCAACAACAACCGAGGACTTACCGGAGTCCTCCGCTGCGGCGCCACGGGCGGTTTCCGTGGAGACGGCGAAAATCATGGAATCCCGGGTCATCGTTGAGAGCTCGAGGTTCCGATCTTCCACCGGGTCAGCGATGAGCATGAGTGTGACACCCACGTTGGCCGCGAGGATGCTGCGTGCCGCTTCGCGGGGCGGCACGTTGATCTGACCGGCGATGGCGGCCTTGTTCAGCATTTCCTCCAGAAGTGCTTCAGCATCGGCCACGATTGCTGGGCGGCTTTCCGGCCGGATGTTTCCGAACATCACCAAGTACAGATGGGGTTGGCTCAGCCCGAACTGGACGTGGTTGTCCCACATCCGCCGGACGTCTTCCAGAGGCTCCCCGGACGGTGCAAAATCCCGCTCACCCGCCACGTACTCTTCAAAGCCGGCTGATACAACGGCGTCGAACAGTCCTTCTTTGTCGCCAAAGTGGTGGTAGAGCGTGGGCGCCGTGACCCCGGCAAGCTTGGTGATCTGGCGCGTAGAGACCGCTGACCCCTCCGAATTCGCCAACAATTCAGCAGCTGCACGGAGCAACCGAATTTTGGGCGGAAGCTGGTCATCGAAACTCATAACCGCTACCCTAGCACCTATAGCGTTGCTATATGAAGTGGATCACAACAGAATTTTCCAGACCCCGCGGTGCCGTCGCCGGAGGATCTGAACCAACCAGCAGGAACAGAGGATTCAGTGCAGAATTTCCAAGGAGTAGGGGTAAGCCCTGGGCGCATCATTGGTTCCGTCCGTCAGATGCCCAAGCCGGTGAGTGAACCGCCGTCGGGAGAGCGCCTCGCCGCGGACACCACCCCGGAAGACGCCGTCGCAGGTTTGAAAACCGCGGCCCAGGCCGTCCACGACGAACTCAAGGGGCGTGCGGACAGTGCATCCGGCGACGGCAAGGCTGTCCTGGAGGCCACGGCACTCATGGCCAAGGACACCATGCTGATCAAATCGGCGGCCAAGCTCATCAACAATGGGTCTTCCGCGGAACGGGCCATCTGGGAAGCCGGCGCCTCCGTTTCGGAAATGCTGCACAATCTTGGCGGGTATATGGCTGAGCGCGCCACCGACGTCCTGGATGTCCGCGCCCGCATCGTGGCCGAACTGCGCGGCGTCCCCGCACCGGGCATCCCTGCCTCGGACACGCCCTTCATCCTGGTCGCCGAGGACCTCGCCCCCGCCGATACCGCCACGCTGGATCCCGCTTCGGTGCTGGCGTTGGTGACCTCTGGCGGCGGACCGCAGTCGCACACGGCGATCATAGCCCGCTCGCTCGGCCTGCCCGCCGTCGTTGCCGCCCACGGTGTTGATTCGATTCTGGACGGCACTGAGATTTTCGTGGACGGTGCAGCTGGTTTCGTCGCCGTCGACCCCTCCGAAGAGCAGCGCGCTGCCGCGACCGCATGGGCCGAAACGTCCGCAACACTCGCCGTTTTCGACGGCAACGGCACGACGGCGGATGGCCACTTGGTGCCGCTCCTCGCCAACGTGGGTGGAGCCAAGGATGCCGTAACGGCTGCCGGCCTCGGGGCGCAAGGCGTTGGCCTGTTCCGCACTGAGTTCTGCTTCCTGGAGCGCGACACGGAGCCCTCGGTGGACGAGCAAGCCGCCGCGTACAAGGCCGTGTTCGACGCGTTCCCCGGCAAAAAAGTGGTCCTGCGCACCCTCGATGCCGGTGCGGACAAGCCCCTCCCTTTCCTCACGGACGCCACCGAACCCAACCCGGCGCTGGGCGTTCGCGGCTACCGCACCGACTTCACCACTCCGGGCGTTTTGGAGCGGCAGCTCGAAGCGATCGCCCGCGCGGCCTCGGAATCAGAAGCAGACGTCTGGGTCATGGCCCCTATGATCTCCACCGCCGCCGAAGCTGCCCGCTTTGCCTCGCTCTGTGCGGCCGCCGGAATTAAGACCTCTGGCGTGATGGTTGAGGTTCCTTCTGCAGCTTTGACCGCAGCCTCCGTACTGGGGGAAGTAGGGTTTGCATCCCTTGGAACCAATGACCTCACCCAGTACGCCATGGCCGCCGACCGCCAACTCGGGCCCCTCGCGGAACTCAACACGCCTTGGCAGCCCGCGGTCCTTCGGCTCGTTCAGCTCACCGTGGAGGGCTCCGTGCTGGAAGGATCGGGCCGGGACGGCACCAACAAACCCGTGGGAGTCTGTGGTGAGGCGGCCGCGGACCCGGCCCTCGCCGTCGTACTGACCGGGCTCGGCGTGACCACGCTGTCCATGACCGCGCGCTCGTTGGCCGCCGTCGGGACCGTCCTGAAAACCGTCACCCTGGAGCAGGCGCAAGAGCTCGCCCGGCTCGCCCTGTCTGCTCCCAGTGCTACCGAGGCCCGCGACTGGGTCCGTGCCAAGCTCCCCGTGCTCGAAGAGCTCGGCCTCTAGTTCCGTTTTCGTTCTACCGTCAGGAGAAACCCATGCCCGAACGCACAGCCACCATCGCCAGCCGCTCCGGCCTGCACGCCCGGCCCGCCGCGTTGTTTGCCGAGGCAGCTTCCGAGCAACCCGTTGAGGTCACCATCGCCATGCAGGGGGACCCGGCCGATGACGCGCTCGACGCCGCCAGCATCCTTTCGCTTATGACGCTCGGCGCCGCGAAGGGGGACGTCGTTGTGCTGCGGGCCGAGGGCGAAGGAGCCGATGCTGCGCTGGACGCACTCGTGGCGTTGCTGGAGACGGATCTGGACGCGGTGTAGCCCCGTCTCCGTTTCGATGGCTCGCTGCGGATCAGGCCGAGCGCACGGCACAGTTCGCAGCAAGCCATCGAAACGGACTCGACTAGCTACGGCAGGGCTGTCACCACCACGTCCTGGTACGCGGCGCGGCCGTCAAACACGTTGACGCCCACTTTGCCGGAGGCCAGTGCCGAGTCAGTGACGTCAATCAGCTGGGTCCCATCCACGGACACCGTGATCCTGTCTCCGTCCACTGCGGCATCCACGGCGTAGCCCACTCCATGGCTCAGGGCCGCCGGCACGCTCGCCATCACGGTAAACACGCCGTTGATCAGCGAGAACACCCGTACCACCCTCAAGTTAGGGTCCAGGTTCACGTAGTACGCGGTGGAGCCATCAGCCGAGGATCTGAGCAATACCGAGCCGGCACCGCCGTAGCCCTTTTCAGGGGCAAGGTCCCGGTTGAGGAGTTCGCCGTTGAACGGTTCGCCGCCGAACCGCACTGTTGCCTGCACCCTCACGTTGGTGAACGCGGCCGCGCTCATGGCCGTCGAATCCTTGTCGAACGTGCCGGCCAGGCCTGCACCCGTGCTCTCCCACTGACCGCCCGGGACCACGGAGTAGCTGCCCAGGTTATGGCGCGCCGTGCCGCTTGCCGGAGGCAGAACGTTCGACGGCGGCGCAGTAGTCAGGCGGACAGTGTCGCCGAGCTGGTGTACTTTGACGGACACCAGCCGGGCATTCCCGCCGGTTGTTGTGAAGGACAACCCTGTGGAGGACGGGTCCGGGAAGATCAGTGAGGTGACGGCGGCCGTGCCATCGCCACCAAACACTTCAACAGAGGACGCGTCTACCAGTATCCGGAGCCTCACGCGGCGCTCGGAACCCACCACGGTGGAGCTCCATGGCGCCGAGGAATTGTCCGCGCCAGTGCCCGCGAAGTACCGGGTGAAGTCCTCCCGACCCGAGCTGCCGCGGTCCACCGTGACGGCGGCAGCTCCGGCGTCGTACAACACCCGCGTCTCCTGGGCGCCGGTAGAGCCAGTCCCCTTCCGTAAGCCGAAGGCGAACGACGATGCCCCTCCGGACGAAGGAATCCCTACCTCGGCCTCAAGCTCGAACGAGCGCCCGGAAGCGCCGGCGAGCGCATTGGCGGAGGTCGGCGCGACGGTCACGTCCGACGCCTGCCAGGTTGAGGTCCGCAGTGACTCTTCCTCCACAACGGGAGCCTGTGTCAGGCGGAGTCCCGCGCCGGCAACATCAACGAGCTTGAGCTCGCGCGGAATGGACAGCTGGCCGTTCCATCGGCCCGTGGGCGGACTGAACGCGTAGTCCCAGTTGCTCATCCAGCCGATCATGATGCGCCTTCCATCGGGCGCGCCGAAGAAGCTCATGGCCGCGTAGTAGTCCCTGCCATGATCGGCCTGGAGCACCTCGGACGCAGCAGTGTCCGGCGTGAACGTGGTGCCATTCCACGTACCTGTCACGTATTGCGCGGCCGAACCGTTGGTGGACCGGACGGCGCCAGTACTCCACCACAGCACCCAGCGCTTCACACCGGACTGTCCCTCCACAGGCATCTCGAAGAAGTCCGGGCATTCCCAGACACCTCCACGAATCCAGTCGCCGTAACCGAACGTGCTCGCGAACGTCCAATGGAGGAGGTCTGTGGACGAGTAGAAGCGGATGTGGTCTCCGGCGGCCACCACCATGACCCACTTGCTGGACCCCGCATCCCAGGTGACCTTGGGGTCGCGGAAGTCCCAGCCGCCGTCGGGACCGCCCGGGTTCTCCACCACGGGAGCGGCCTGTACCGTCTGCCACGTGCGGCCTTGGTCCTTGCTGTAGGCCGCACGGACTGACTGGTTTCCGTTCCAGGCGTCGTGATTGAAGCTCGTGTAGTAGGCAATGAGGCCGGAGCCGCCGTCGAAAAGACCACTCGAGTCGGAGGCATCCACCACGGCCGAACCGGACCACGACTCTCCCGCTGCCATGTGCGGCAAGGCGATGGGCAGCTGCTTCCAGTGGAGCAGATCCGAGCTGACCGCGTGTGCCCAGCGCCCGCGGTCCTGGTGGAACAGGTGGTACTCGCCGGCGAAATAGACCAGGCCATTGGGGTCGGAGCTGTTCCCGGAGTTCTGGCTGTAGTGGTAGCCCGGCTGATGGAGGCCATTCATGTACTGGTCCACACTGTCCGCGCGGACACTCTGGAACCAGGCTGTTCCGGTTGCCAGCAAGGCGAATCCAGTGCCTGAAGCTGCCGGAATCGAACCATTTAGCACAGGCGTGCCATTAATCAGGACGGAGGCCTCGGTTCCCTTTACGGTGAGCTGGACACGGTTGAGCTGGCCGGCTTGGAAACTTGTGGAGGGAAGGTTTCCGGAGTGCAGCAGCGCCGAGCTTGCACGATTGTAGAGCTTCGCAGTTCCCGCCCCGGGGTCGATCCTCAGTTCCACGCCGCCGCTGCCGTCGGCACCGCTGCGGGCAACCACTGAGGCCGTGGCGGGTGAGGTGACGGTCAGGTCCAAGGAGGCAACGACGTCGGACGCCACCGCCGGAACGTACCTCAGCGCAGTGCCACTCGCCCCGAAACCGCGGAGTCCCTTGGCATCGGGCTCCCAGGAGCCTGCAGGAGAGCGCCAACCCTGAAGCGACGTTTCCAGACCGCGCAGGGTCAGGCTCTGGAACACGGCAGTGCCGTTGTACGAGCCAACGCCCACGTGCCCTGACGGGTAGGTGGAATCGGTAGCTGTGATGGCAGGTGTGGCGCCGTTGGGGTCCAGGAAGTCGGTCTGCCAGTACACCGCCAATTGGCTTCCGAGCGCTGTGACGCGAAGGCGGTAGACCTTGCTGAGCGTAATGGCCGTGGCGAACGTGCCAAGGGTGGCGTTATCCGAGACCCGGAACAGCCGCAACCGTCCCGCGTTGGGATCCACTTCTGCGGCGTAACCGGAGGTGCCGGGTACATCGGTCCTGAACAACACTGTGCCCACGCCGTATTGTGACGTGACCTGAACATCTGTGGAAAGGTCGACGTCTGTGGGCAACTGACCTGTGGCCACGGCTCGGATATTGGTGTTCGCAGGGGCAACACCGCGGAATCCGGTGGCTGTCGCTTGCCAGCCATTCGCGGTGACGGTCCAACCGTTGATGTTCGCATCAACGGTCCGAACGCCGGGCGTACCGAACACCACCGTTCCGTTGAATGCGTGCAAGCCCACGCGCCCCGACTCGTAGCGGTGATCCGTAGCGTCAATCCTGGAGACGCCGTCCACTGCAATGTAGATCCGCGGCCCGTCCACGTGGACGTCCACGCTGTAAGACTGGCCAGTGTTGAGGGCCAGTGGCGCCGGGGTCACGATGTCCTCGCCCGTCGCCAGATCGAACAGGCGCACCCTGTCCAGGTTCGGGTCGATCGTGGCCGCGTACCCCGCACCGGCGTCGGGAGTCGCACGAAAGACGAGCGCCCCCACACCGTAGGGACTCCCGGCGTCGACCTTCACGGAGGCCGTGTAGCGGGCGGTTCCCGCCACGACCTGCTCGCTGACAGCCGCCGCATTTTGACCGGAAGGCGCGACGCCGGTGTACCCGCCTTGTGCTGTCCGGGTCCAGGCGCCGCTGACGCCAACGGCGTCCGGGATGGGGCTGGTGGTGCTGTTGAGGGTGATGGGCGCGGGGTCGAGGGCCACCGCCGGAGCAGTGACCCCCGTTCCCGCGAAACCAACACCAAGGACTGCGGCCGTAAGGCCGGCAACTATTCTCTTGTGCATTCAGATCGCCTTTGATCTCGGGATGAGAGAGCGTTCGCCGAAAGGACCCGGGATGTGAAAGAGGGTCCGTGGAAAACGCCCGGGATGTGAGAGAGGGACGGGAAAAAAGCGTGAGGATGTGAGAAAGGGTCAGGGGAAGAGGGTGCGGGCACCTCCTTGGATGTCGGCCATGGTCCAGGCATCGAAGGTCAGCAGGCGGACGGTTCCCTCAGCTGCCGAGAGTGTCACGCGCTCCCCGCCCAGCGTTGGGTACACGCGAGCCGTGAGGGGCTTGCCATTGGCGAAAATCTCGACGGCGGACCGGTCCACCAGGACGCGCAGGCGCACGCGTCCGTCGGGCATCGGGAGGGGGCCGGACTTGTCCTCCACATCCACGTCCGGGTCCAGGCTGCTACGGGTTCGGTCCAACCGGAGGCTGCCTGCATGGTGGATTTCCGCATCACAGCTCAGCTCGATGACTGTTTCCTCGGCGCTTGGACGGCCCGGCTCAACGCCGGCATCCGCCCCAGCGCCGGCATCCGCCCCAGCCCCGTCCGACGAACCGAGCACACCCAACCGCAGCACGGCACCCGGCGCCAGCTGAACGTCCAGTTCAAGGTCCAGCTGTTTGCCGCGCACTCCCGTTTCCACAGGAACCCCGGCCCCCACCAGCACACGGCCCGGCACACTGACGTGATCCCGCCGAAGCTTCGCTACCTCGGGGACAGGGGCGAACACGAGCGTTCCGTCGTCGGCCAAGGTCGAGACGCGCGGCAGGCTCATCACACCCGACCATCCGGCCTCCACCATGGCGGCGTCACTGCGGCCTTCCTGCATCCAGCCGAACATGATGCGCCGGCCCGATTCGTCCTCGAACGATTGAGGGGCGTAGAAGAACCGCCCGCCATAGTCGAGCCGGTGCAAAGCCTTGGGCGCAAAGGAGTCTCCGGAGTAGCGTCCGGTCCAGTACAGCGGGTGGCGGGTGTCGCCGTCGTTCCACGCTGAGAAGACCAGTACGTCAGGATCGGCGTCCGCAGAAAGCCCGGTGGTCGAGCCCAACGAACCTCCGCCCGCCCTGAACATGTCCACGCATTCCCACATGGTTCCGGTCCAGTCGGTATCTGCGGGATCGCCTTGGGAGGCATCGCCAATGAACAAAGGCCCGATGTAGTCCCACGAGCGCAGGTCCTCGGATTCGTAGAGGAACGCTGTCCCGCCGCGCCCACGAATGCCGGAGCCCACCAGTTGCCGCCACTTTGAACCCTCGCGCCACACGCAGTGGTCCCGGTACGCGGTGATGTCCACCCCCGCCGGAGGGGCTGCGATGACCGGGTTTTCAGGCAGCTTGGTCCAGCTCAGGAGATCGGAAGATCCCACGGCCACGCACGGCAACTCGCGCTCATCGAGCCGCCCCGAATAGACCAGGGTGGGCGTACCGCCGTCGTTCACCAATACGCCTGACCAGCAGCCGTCGGCGTCCGGACCCGCGGACGGTTCCAAGGCCACCGGCTGGTCCGTCCAGGAGACCAGGTCTGTGCTGGTGGCGTGGCCCCATTGGATGCGGTGGTGGAAGGCTCCCTCCGGGTTGTACTGGTAGAAGAGGTGGTAGGTGCCGTTCCACTGGCTCACGCCGTTGGGATCGTTGAGCCAACCGGCCGGGGAAACGAAGTGAAAGCGCGGCCGGAGGGGGTCGGCCTCGGCGCGGGCAACCAGCTCGTCACGCGGAACGGTGGCGAGCGGGTGGGTCAGTTCAGTCATGCGGAAGCCTTCTTGTGTGTGCTCGGCTCCGTGGCGTTCGACGCCGGACGGCCGGGTTGAGTGGGTTCAGTCGCCAGCGCATGTCCGCCCGCTCCAGCCCGCGGCCGGTAAAGGTGGCAGCGCACCCAGTGGCGGTTCGCGGGATCGCCCACCTGATGGCGCACAGGTTCGGAAGCGGAGCAGGCCTGGTGGGGATCGCCGTCGAAAGCGCAGCCAGTGGAAGCCATGACGGCCTGCCGCAGTCCAGCGCGGCGAACGGGATCGTACGAGCCCGCGCGGGCGGGGTCCGGAACGGCTGACACCAGCAGCTGCGTGTAGGGGTGGGCCGGGTTGGCCAGCAGGTCAAGCGACTCCCCTTCCTCCACAAGTTCGCCGGCAAACATCACCGCTGTCCGGTCCGCCAAGTAGCGTGCAGAGGCGAGGTCGTGCGTGATGTAGAGCATGGAGATGCCTTGCTCATCGCGGAGCTTGCGCATTAGGTTCAGCACGCCGATCCGCACCGAGACATCCAGCATGGACGTCGGCTCGTCGGCGAGGATGACCTGTGGCTCCACGGCGAGCGCACGGGCGATCGCGACGCGCTGACGCTGCCCACCCGAGAGCTCGTGCGGGTAGGAGTTGAGCATGTCGGCCTGCAGGCCCACGGTGGTCATCAGTTCCTCAAGGCGCCGCTGGGTCTCGTCCTCGGAAGAACCACCCTTGCCATGGATCGCCAACGAGCGCCGCAGGAAATGCTCGATCCTGTGGGCCGGATTCAGGGACCCGAACGGATCCTGGAAGACCATCTGCAGCTGTGACCGGAAGGCACGTGAGGCTTGGAAGCGGTCGCGTTTGAGGACGTCCACGCCGTCAATCAGGATCTCCCCGGAACTCGGCTTTTCCAGCCGGGCAACGCAGCGGGCCAAGGTGCTCTTGCCGGAACCGGACTCCCCCACGAGGGCGACGATTTCACCACGGCCAATGGTCAGGTCCACGCCATGGAGCGCCCGGACCGATTGTCGGGAGAACAGCCCGCCGATGGGAAAGGACTTACCCAGCCCACGGATCTCAAGGGCGGGCGTCGGGGAATCAGCGGCTCGGCGCGCTGAACCTTCGAACGGGGCGGACAGTACAGAGTGGCTCATCGTGCCGCTCCTTCCAGAAGCGCGGGACCGCCGGCAACAGCGGAGGGATCGGGCGAGGCAAGGGAGTCAGCCGAAGCATCAAACGGTGCCACGAGGTGCCCGGGCGCCACTTCGGTGAGGTCCGGGATGTTCCGGAACTTCACGCCGTCGGGCAGTCCTGTGAGCGGAACCCGAGGCCCGGTAAGTGGCGGGAACGCGCCCATGAGTGCCTGGGTGTACGGGTGGCGCGGGTTGGCGTAGACGTCCTGTGCCTTGGCGGTTTCGACGATCCGGCCGCCATACATGACAGCCATGCGGTGCGAGAGTTCCACCATGAGGGACATGTCGTGCGTAATGAAGAGGACGGAGAAGCCGAGCTCGCGCTGGAGTTCCTTGATCTGCGCCATGATTTCCTGCTGCACCACCACATCCAGCGCGGTGGTGGGTTCGTCCAGGATCAGCAGCGACGGCTTGAGCGCCACGGCCATGGCAATCACGGCCCGCTGCCGCATGCCACCGGAGAGCTGGTGCGGATAGGACTTGAGCCGCGCGGGGTCGATCCTCACGAGCTCCAGCAACTCGCCCGCTCGACGCAGGGATTCCTTGCGCGAGTAGCCGGCATGGGTGGTGAAGATGTCCACGATCTGCTCGCCGATGGTCAGCACCGGATTCAGCGAATTCATGGCCGACTGGAACACCATGGCCACGTCCTGCCACCGGAAACGCCGTAGTTCCTCTGGGCTCATGGCCAGGACATCCCGGCCGCCAAAGGAAATGCTGCCGCCGGCGATCTTCGCGGGATCCTTCAGAAGGCGCATGATCGAGTTGGCGATTGTGGACTTGCCGCAGCCCGATTCACCCGCCAGCCCGAACACCTCACCGGTGCCGATACTGAACGAAACACGGTCGACGGCGGTGGTGGAGCGGGTGTCCCCCACGTACTTTACGGTGAGGTTCTTGACCTCCAGGACGGGCTCGTGGGAGCCAAACGAGACTTGGGAAACGGTCATTTCGCTGCGCTCCTTTCAGGGTTCTTGGAAGTTGCAGGGGTCTTGGGTGTCTTGATCTTCCGCAACCGCGGATTCGTGACCTCGTCCACTGCGTAGTTGATGAGTGCCAAGGCGAAAGCGACCAGCGCAATGCAGACACCGGAGGGCACGAACACCCACCAACTCCCGGTCAGCAGGGCGCCCTCATTGCCGGCCCAGAAAAGGTTGTTGCCCCACGAGACCGTGCTGACGTCACCGAGGCCTAGGAACTCCAGGCCGGCCTGCGCGCCGATTCCGTAGATCACGCAGGCCAGCAAAGTCCCCATGACAATTGAGGCCATGTTCGGCAGGATCTCGCGGAACATAATCCGGCCCGCGCGTTCACCGGACACCACGGCCGCGGCCACGAAGTCCTTGGAACGGATGGACAGTGCCTGCGAGCGCAGCACACGTGCCGAACCGGCCCATCCCGTGACCACGAGGACCAGGATGACGGTGCCAAGGCCCGGTGGCAGGAATGCGGCCAGGATGACCAGGAGCGGCAGGCCGGGCAGGAGCAGGAACACGTTGGTGACCAGGGACAGGGCTTCGTCAATGAACTTGCCGAAGTACGCTGAGGCCAGACCCACCAGGATGCCGATGAACGTGGACGCGAAGCCGACCGTTAGCCCAACGAACAAGGAACTCCGGGAACCGTGGACCGTCAGGGCCAGCACGTCCTGACCTTTAGCCGTGGTGCCCAGCCAATGCTCCGGGGAGGGTTCCAGCGATGCCATCCCGGTGATGCGCGACGGGTCTCCGGGAAACAGCACGGGTGCCAGCAGGGCCAGTGCGATGAACACCAGCATCACGGCCATGCCCACCAAGGCCTTCTTGTTGGTAATAAGTCCGTGGACGAAACTGCGGTTGGGCTTGCGTCGCGGTTTGCGCGAACGCTCGACGCCACCACCCGGCTCGGGTGCGGTTGCCGCCGTCGTCGCTTGTTCGATGAAAGTCGTCATGATCAGTCCCTCTAGTTGCTGCGCACGCGCGGGTCGAGGCGGACGTACAGGATGTCCACCAGGAAGTTCGCCAGCAGCACGGCGGCGGTGATGGTCAGGAACAGGCCCTGCATCAGCGGGTAATCAAGGCCTTGGACGGCGTTGAGGAGCTGGTAGCCAACGCCGGGATACGCGAACACCACTTCGGTGAGCAGAGCACCACCCACCACGAATCCCAGTCCCATGCCGAAACTCGTCACGGACGGGAGCATGGCGTTCCGGGCTGCGTAGCGGAGCATGATGCGGCCTGGCCGGAGACCCTTGGCCTCGGCCATGGTGATGTAGTCCTCGGAGTTCGTGGCGATCATGGTGTTGCGCATGCCGAGCATCCAGCCGCCGATCGAGACCAGCACGATGGTCAGCGCCGGCAGCACCAGGTGCGCACCGACGTCGCCGATGAACTCCCACGTGAACCCGGGCTCCAAACCGTCCGTGAACGCGTGCCGGATGGGGAACCACCCCAGCACCACGCCAAACAGGTACAGCGCGCCCATCGCGAGCCAGAAGTACGGGAACGAACCAATGAACACCAGCAGCGGCGGCAGCGCGGAGTCGATCGCGCCGCCGCGCCGCCAAGCGGCCAGGATGCCCAGCAGGTTACCCACGACGGCGGCAATCACCAGCGCGGTCCCGCCCAGCAGGAGCGTCCAGCCGATCTGGGACGAGATGACCTCGGTGACCGGCGTGGGGAAGCGGGAGATGGAGACGCCCATCTGACCGGTGAGCATATTGTGCAGGTAGTCGATGTATTGCTCCCAAATGGGCCGATCGTCCACGCCGAGCAGCTTGCGCAGGGCTTCGATCTGTTCGGGCTGCATTCTGTCCTGGGAGCGGGCGAACATGCGGGAGACGGGGTCGCCGGGCATGAAGCGCGGGAGCAGGAAATTCAGGGTGATGGACGCCCAGAAGGCGATCAGGTAGAAACCCAGGCGGCGCAGGATGAAGCGCACGGTTTCCCTCCATTCGGGAATTGCGGAAAGTTTGGGGGCACGCCCGGCGGACTTATCCTTCAACGACGCGAGGCGCCGCCGGGTGTGCAGTGTCAGGCGCTGGGCCCACGCCGCCCGGGTTCCCTGGCCGAAGCGCAGCCAGGGTAGGGCGGCGGTGGGGATTACTTGCGCGGTTCCAGCGTGGTCAGCACCAACACCGTAGTGGGTGCGCGGACCGACAGGGTTGCGTACGGGTTGCCCTCGGTGGGCCAGCCGGTGAAGCGGGTGTCATTGAAGGCGCCCCATTCCGGGCCGGAGAACAGCGGCACCAGTGGTGCGACGTCGTTGTACTCTTCCTGGAGCTTGTTGGCAATGTCCTTCTGCTTGGACTCATCGGCCTCCGCGGCGAAGTCGGCCAGCAGGGCGTCAGCCTTGGCGTCTCCGAAGCGGTGGTAGTTGTCGAACGTCTTGGTGCCCACCGGCTTCACGGTTGCGGTGCCCATGGAGGTGTTGAAGTACTTGTACGGGCTGGGGTCGTTGGCGCTCCAGACGATGCCGGAGTCGAAGTCACCGGTCTCGTAGCCGGCTACAACGGCAGCCCAGTCCGGGGAGTCCACCTTGGCCGTGACGCCAACCTCGGCCAGGTTCTGGGAGATCACGTTGGCCACGGACAGCCAGTCGGAGGACGAAGCGCCAACAGAGATCTTGAACTCGAACGGGGACCCGTCCTTGAGCGTGCGCTTGCCGTCCGCGCCCTTGGCGTACCCGGCCTTGTCCAGGAGCTCGTTGGCTTTCTGGACGTCCAGCTTGGTCCACGTGCAGTTGTCCTTGACGCTGGAGTTCTTCCAGGTTTCGTAGTTGCCCGAGAGGCCGGTGCAATCGGCGGGCTTGGCGTAGCCGCTCATGCCGATCTTGGTGACCTGATCGCGGTCAACGGCCATGCTCAGGGCCTTGCGGACGTCAACATCGTTGAACGGAGCCTTGGTGGTGTTGAGCTGCCAGTTGATCATGGCGCCCGTCGCCGGGAACCAGTACTGGCGGTGTTCCTTGTCCTTGGAAACGAACGTCTTTTCGATGTTGGGGATGTACTGCGGAGCCCAGTCCACGTCGCCGTTAGCGGCGGCGAGGTTGGCGCCGTCGTTCCCTGCAAAAGCGAGCATCTTGATGCCGGCGATCTTCTGCTTTTCCGGCTGCCAGTAGTTCGGGTTCTTCTTCAGCACGAAGGACTGGGCCTGGAAGCTGTCCACCTCGGTGTACGGTCCCGTGCCCACGGGCTTGGCGTTGGCGTCCTTTTCCGGGTCGGCAAGCGCGGACCAAACGTGCTTGGGCAGGATGGTGAGCTGTCCGACGTCGTAAAGGGCCGGGGACCACGGCTTGTTGAAGTTGAACGTGACCTTGTTGGTTCCTTCGGCGGTCACCGTGTCCAGGTAGTCGTAGCCACCCTTGATCTTCTTCTGCAGTTCGAAGGTATAGGCGACGTCGTCAGCCACGAAAGGCTGGCCGTCGGACCACTTCACGCCGTCGCGCAGGGTGAAGGTGATGGACTTGCCATCTTCGGCGGCCTTCCACTCCGTGGCGAGCCACGGCACCGTGTCTCCCTTGGCCGGGTTGAAGATCAGCAACGACTCGTAGATGGACTGCTGGACCATCGGGTTGACGGTGGGCGCGAACGGGTTGAAGTTCTGCACGAACGTGCCCATGTCCTCACGCGGGATGGTGAGGAACGCGCTCGCGTTTGCTGCGGCGTCTGTGCCGGCGGGCTTGTTGACGGTGGCGGCACAGCCGGTCAGCAGCATCGCGCCCACCGCCAGTCCGGCCGCCGTGATGCGGGCAGACCTCAGGAATCGGGGTTGTGTCATGATGGTTATCTCTTTCCTATCTTCATCGTCCAAGGTGAAGGGGTGGGTAAGGGGTTTGCTCTTCGAGGTTGATTTCGCGGTCAGACCGAAGAGCGTTCTAGCAGCGGACAGTCGACCAATTGCTGGTCGGCAAGGATCGGCTGTCCTGCTGTAAGAGCGGCGAGCGTCTGGACTCCCAGGGCTCCCATTTTTTGGAACGGCAAGGCAACGGTGGTCAGCTTTGGCCTGAGGTACGCCGCAATCAGCTCCTGGTTGTCGAAGCCGATCACAGCGACGTCTCCGGGGATGGTCAGTCCCCGTTCTTTGATGGCGTCATACGCGCCCATCGCCATGCGGTCGTTGAGGCAGAACAGCGCGGTTGGCCTGTCCTTTTCCGGATAGCGGTCCAGGATTTCGCACGCTGCTTCGTAGCCGCCGTCCGCCGTCGCGTACCCGGACACCACAAGCTCCGGGTCCAGTTCCAGTCCGGCGCCGGCGAGTGCTTCGCGGGCACCCTCCAAACGTCCAACTGCTGCGGGAATGTCCGGATCCAGGTTGATGATTCCTATTCGCGTATGGCCGGCTTCAAGCAAGCGCTCGACGGCCACCCGGCCACCCGCACGCTCGTCGGGGACGATCGAGGGCAGCTTCCCGTCCGCGTCGAAGCAGTTGATCAGCACCGTTGGCACCTCGTTGGCGCTTTCCGGCACGTGCACACCGCGGTGGTACGTGGCTGCGTAGAGAAGGCCTTCCACCCGTTGTTCCAGCAGCTTTTCAATGGCGGCATCTTCCAAGCCCTGGTTGGGTCCTACGGCATCGGCCTGGTCGGAGGGCGCGATGAGCAGGAACCGGCGGTCAAGCCAGGCCTGGTCCTGGGCACCTTTGATGATGTCGACGGCGAACGGTGCCGTGACGATCTCGGTGACAATCCCGTACCAATCACTGCGCTGGGCTGCCAGCGCACGTGCTCCGGCGTTCGGGCGGTAGCCCAACACCTGGACAGCGTCATTGATGCGGTTGCGGGTTTCCTCGGAGATGCTGGCGTTTTCGCGGTTGCTCAGCACAAACGAGACTGCGGTCCGGGAGACGCCGGCGTGCTTGGCGACGTCATTCATGGTGACACCCCGCTGCCGCACAGCCGCGGCTTGGTTGGGTGGGGTGCTTTTCGCCATTGAATGCTCCGGGTGGGTCGGTGTTGGTAATGCGGGAGTTGGTAATGCGGAAGTTGGTAACACTGAGTCGGTAACGCGCGTTACTTGGAACGTGTGACTCAGGTTACGCGCGTTACCTGCTTCCTGTCAACGGGTTTCTTTTCCGCCACTCCCGCCCGTTTCGACGACTGGCTGCAGACCAGGCCGTGCGCACGGCACTCTGCGCAGCAAGCCCCCGAAACGGGCGAACCACGCTGGCCGGCGAGAGGGGGCACGCTAGGCTTCTGCCATGGCATTGATAGCTCCCCGCGTCACGGCCGGCCTCCCCGCCGACGACGCCCGGAATCTCTCGCGTTCCCTCCAGGACAGCAACGACATCACGGTCTTTGTTGACGGCACGGTCCACCGCCTGCCCGATCAGGCGAGGGACGCCGTCGTCGATCTTCTGGCAAGGCTGAGCCGGGGCGAAACGGTGACGGTCAGCAGCGTCGAGGAAATGCTCACGACGTCGCAGGCCGCGGAACTCGCGGGGATCTCGCACACTTACCTGCGCAACATGACAGACCGCGGCGAAATCCCAGTGGAATACCGCGGAACGCATCGGAGAATCCGCCAGGCTGCGATCATGGCGTGGCTTGAAACGCAGAAGCCGAAGCAGGCCGAAGCCGGGGACGAAGGCAATGCCGGAGATGACGTCACAACCGGCTAAAAGCGTCGGAGTGATAAGGATCAAGCAACGATCCCGGTCAACAGGCCAGTGCCTCTAAACGCCGGGGTTACGCTTGTTTGGTGGGCAATTTCAAAGGGTGGCATATCGTGGCCGGGCTGGCCGCAATGGCCCTTGCCGCACCCTTGGGTAATGCCATGGGATTGAACTTCGTAGCCACCTTTATGTTCGCGTGCGTCGTGTTCGTCGCCGTAGCCATGTGGACGGAATCGAAAATCGCACGACGCCGGAGCGCAGCCGACGCCGCTGGCGCACCCGACGCCTCAGGAACCACGTCCGACCCTGCCGAGTCGGACGACGCAAAGCGGGATTAGCCTCTCCTTCGTTATCCAGAGCGCACCCGTAGCCACTGTTCCCTGCCGGCCCTCCGGACTACCTTGGGCACATGACTGAGCCACCAGTTGAACCCGGGGACCCCGGGGAACCCGACAAAATCCCTGATTCGAGCCTCGATGAGGCCGATATGGAGGTTGAGCCCGACGTCGAACTCCTTGAACCAGCACCCCCGGCCGACGACTGGAGTGATGAAGAGCCGGAGCTCGAAGACGGCTGACCGGTAGGCAGTTGCTCACCCGCTACGACGCCGCTGGCCAACAACTGAAGAGCGGGGAAGCAACTGAAAAGCGGAGCAGCAACGAAGCATGCCAGGGACTATGGCAACCGCAGGATCTCACCAAGGTCGTAGTCCACAGGTTCCTCAAGCTGGGAGTAGGTGCAGCTTTCCGGGGTACGGTCCGGCCGCCACCGACGGAATTGCGTGGTGTGCCTGAACCTGTCGCCTTCCATATAGTCGTAGGCGACCTCGATGACGAGCTCTGGACGCAGCGGTACAAAGGAGAAATCTTTGCCGCCGCTCCACCTGCTCTGCGCCCCCGGCATTCGGGACCCGGCAGTTGTCGCTTCTGACTGGTTGGCCCACTGACCCCAGGGATGTTCGCTGAGCTCGATGTGGTACGGCTCCAGTTCGGCCACGAGACTCTCCCTGCGGGCCATTGGGAAAGACGCCACCACCCCCACATGCTGCAGTCGACCGCCATCGTCATAAAGACCGAGCAGCATCGAGCCCACAACCTGGGCAGTCTTGTGCCACCGGAATCCCGACACCACGCAATCCGCCGTGCGCTCGTGCTTGGTCTTGAACATCACGCGCTTATTGGGCTGATACGTCCCGTCCAAGGGTTTGGACAGCACGCCATCCAGCCCGGCGCCCTCCAGTTGCACGAACCACTCCTGCGCCTTATCAAGATCCGCTACTGCGGGCGTCACATATACGGGCGGCTCCGCCTTGGCGAGGGCACGCTCCAAGGTGGCACGGCGCTCCGAAAACGGCCTGTCCATGAGGTTCTGATCTCCCAAGGCAAGGAGGTCGAAGGCGATCATGGAGGACGGCGTTTTCTCCGCAAGCATTCGGACACGGCTGTCGGCGGGATGAATGCGCTGCTGAAGCCCTTCGAAGTCCAGCCTGTTGTCCGCGATCAGGACAATTTCGCCGTCGATCACGCATTTGTCCGGCAGGTTCCTCCGGAGCGCCTCCACGAGTTCAGGGAAGTAACGGGTCATCGGCTTCTCGTTGCGGCTACCCAGGATGATCTCGTCACCGTCCTTGAAGACGATGGTCCTGAAGCCGTCCCACTTGGGCTCATGGTGACCAACATCAGGGATTGAGGGAACAGACTTGGCGAGCATGGGCGAGATCGGCGGCATCACTGGCAGGTCCATACGACAATGTCTACCTGCCGGTGCACGCCGAAGCTAGTCTTGGCGTTGGATATCTTGGCCAGAGTCCCAGATCCCGCACGAACCCCGTAGCCTAGGTCCTCAGCGCCACACGCTCCGACAGGCCTCCCGCCCGTTACGTAAACGTGACTTTGACGGCGGCCTCCTGTAACGTCGAAGAGCGACCCAACCCCAACTGGGCCGTTTCCGGGATGACGCCGAGCTCTGCCGCATCCCGGAGTTCCGCCAGACCCGCGGCAGAGACGGGGGACCCAGAGTTCCCGGGCCTGCATCTCCACAGGCCCTCGGGGTGAAGCCGCCATGTGCGGCCGGACGGCCTCGTCCGAACCCGACAGCTAACCTCGAAGGCGTTGAGAGGCAAACCACCATGTCCGCATCCATGGATCAGCCGCGCCGCGCCCAAGTGGCCAGCGAGCGCACCAAGCCAACCGGACGCCGCCGCGCCGAATTCAGCGCAGCCGTCACCTCCACATCTACTCCGGACACACCTGCTCCGGAACAGACAAGTACGACGCCGGAACCCGCCACTGAGGCCACGCCCACCATCGCGGCCCCCACCACGCGCGCGGCCGCACGCGCCGCCGAACGTGAGCGCATCGCACGGGCGGTGATTGACCCCGAGCCCAGCGCACCAGCCGAACCCGCGACGGCGGCCATCCCCATCGTCAAGGCCGCCGAAGAGCAGACGCCGACTCCGCAGCCGGTCACTACGGAAATTCCCGCTGTGGCTCCTGCTGCTGAGGAGGACCGCGTTTCCGAACCCGCGACGACCGCGATCCCAGTGATGGCACCTGCGGCAGAGCCGGCCACGGCGGCCATCCCGACGGTCTCGGCACCTGCCACACCGTCTCCGGCCCGGGCCACTTCACCCGCGCAGGTTGCTGCGGCCGCGACTGCCGCCGCCGCACTCGCGAGCCGGGAGTCCGATGAGCCGAATGCGCCGGAGCAGCCCCAGGCAGCCGAGATGCCTACTCGGAGGGCAGCTGCACAAGTGACCTCGCAATCAGCCACCTCGCAATCAGCGGCCACCAAGGCCGGCTTTGGCGCGGCGTCCTTTGCTGCTTCGCCGTTCAGCCGGGAGCCCTTGGCCGTTCTGAAGAAAGCCGCAACCGTTCGCGCCGTAAGCCAGCGGATGGCAGTTGTCGCCGGAGCCCTGGGCCTGGTTCTGACTGCCGGTTCGCTCGGCCAAGCCCTGGAATTGCCGTTCTTCGGCCAGGAAACACAGACCCCGCAGGCCAAGGACAGCAGTTCCGGCGAGTCCGAGGTTCCGTCCACTGCGGCCAGCGTCTCCCCCAGCGCATCGGCGTCATCTTCCTCCAGCCCCAGCGCTACCGCGGGCCAAGCTCTGGCCGACCCGACGCAAACCACGCAGGAGGCACATGCTGCAGTGACGTCGTCGTCCGTTCCGACGCCTCAAGTTTCGCTCGCGGACCCGGTCTGGGTCCCGTCAGCTGCGCCGTCTGCCGTCACTCCCGTACCGGGCGTCACCACACCGGTTCCCGTTGCGACAACTCCGGCGCCCAGCCCGGTCCCCAGCGACACGGTCACATCGACCCCGACGCCCACCGGCACGCCAACCCCTTCGCCGACGGAAACCGATGCCGCCAGGAAACCGAAGCCGACGGGTAGCCCGAGCGCAACCACACCCCAGTCTTCAGTGGATCTCGAGGGACTTCTGGACGCTGCCAACGAGGTCCTCAGGTGAGCACCCGCATGCCCCGAACCACCACTCACGTGGGGTGGCATGGCCGGTACTGCAGCGGCAGCCGGACTTCCTTGGTCCGTCGCCGCTCCAGTCGATGGGGTTGCCGCCGGATGAAGCCGTTCGGGCGCTGAGCCTGGCCTGATCCAGCATCAAATCCGCGGCCGCGTTGCCCAGCGCCGCGCCTTCAACGCCGCGTGCAACTCGAGCCGGATGGCACCGCTCAACGGGTCAGCACCGATGAGTTGCCGGATCCTGCCCAGCCGGTTGTAGATGCTGCTCCGGTGGAGGTGGAGTTTGGCAGCAACGTCCTGCACGGAGCCGTCATTGTCGTAGAGCAGCTCCAGCACCGGGAGCAATTCACCGTTGCGGTCATGGTCTTCCAGCGCACGATAGTGCACCGAGCCGGCGTCGTCCCAGCCTCCCGGTGCCTGCAACCTTTCGAACAATTGATAGACCCCCACGGAACGGCTGTCCACGAGCTCCCCCAGCGGCGGATCTACTGCCGCCGCCTGCGCCGCGAGCTTCGACTGGCGGTATGCTCCCGCGAGCTGCCGGATCACTTGGAATGGCTCGCTGATGCCCAAAATCACGCGGTCCACGGTCCGTCCCGCGCGTTTCGCCAGCTCCAATTGGTAATGCACCAAGACCTGCGCATGGTCCGCACGGCCACCTGATTCCCGGAACAGGACCACGGCGTGCGTTTCCGTTCCGGCGCTGAACAACGCAGCGTTGACGCCAATCGTCGACTGCAGCGCCGCCGAGCGATGCGTCAAAGTAGCGGCGATGGGATCGACGTCGGACCCGCCGCCGTCCGCGTCCAGCACAGTGACGAGTTGCCATGGCCCGCGCCCTTGGATTTCCTTCCAGCCAGCTACGGCGGCCACGGCGTTGGATTCCCCGCCGCACGCCGCCAGGAATTCCTGCTCACGCCGCCGCCTGAACTCCGATTCCGCAGTGTTTGAATCCAGCAACAATCCTGCCAACAGGTCCAGTTCGTCTCGCACGCCGGGCAGTTCGGCAAGTATCGCCGTCGCACTCTGTTCTTCGACGTCCAGCTGCACCCACAGATACCCCACACGGAAACCGCGGACCAGAAGTGGCACGCATACCCGGCCCAGCATGCCCAGCTCGCTATTGGCAGGCACGACGACGGGACGCACCGCGGTTGCGATGCCATGCGAGAGCTGCCACGCGCTGACGTCGCTGGGGACACGCTTGCTGAGCAGGAAATTAACGCGGACGCGGTCGGCGTGCGACTGGTTGGAACTGTAGGCGAGGAGAACGCCGTCGAGGTCTTCCAAGGAGAGGCCGCGGCCGAGCTTTAGCGCCACGCGTTCAACGATTTGCTCGACGTCCTGTTGCATCCTGAAAGCGTACCAACAGCAGGCGACACCTGACGCTCCAGTGCTCGACAAATGTCGAGTCGCGAGGAGCAAGAACCTTTACTTTCCGCGGTTTCCGGCGCTGACCCCTTCCACGTCCATGTCGCCTGCCTCACAGCCGGATCTATTCTGGAATCACAGCCCGCAACACATTCAGGCCGAAGAGGCCGCAAACGATGGAGCCCACAAATGATCATCGGCGTCCCCAAAGAAATCAAGAACAACGAATTCCGCGTAGCCATCACGGCCGCCGGTGTCCACGAGTTCCGTACCCACGGACACACGGTTCTGGTTGAACGCGGCGCTGGCCTCGGCTCGGGCATCACCGACGAGGAATACTCGATCGCCGGCGCAGAAATCGTCAACGAAGCTGACGACGTCTGGGGCCGCGCGGACATGGTCATGAAGGTCAAGGAACCCATCAAGGCCGAGTACCACCGCTTCCGCAAGGGCCTCATCCTCTTCACCTACCTGCACCTCGCTGCCGAGCCGGAGCTCACCGCCGAGCTCATCAACTCCGGTGTCACGGCAATCGCCTACGAAACCGTGCAGGAAGGCCGTGCGCTTCCCCTGCTCGCCCCGATGTCCGAGGTCGCAGGACGTCTCTCGGTCGTGGTGGGCGCCTCCTCTCTCATGGCCCCGGCCGGCGGCAAGGGCGTCCTTCTGGGCGGCGTACCAGGCGTCCGCCCGGCCAAGGTTGTTGTCCTCGGCGCCGGTGTTGCCGGAACCAACGCCGCCGCCATGGCGCTGGGCCTCGGTGCTGACGTCACCATCATGGACATCAACATCAACCGGCTGCGCGAACTCGATGCCCTCTACCAGGGCCGCCTGAAGACCGTTGCCTCCAACGCCTACGAGATCGAGAAGTCAGTCATCGACGCAGATCTCGTGATCGGCTCCGTCCTGATCCCGGGCGCCAAGGCTCCCAAGCTCGTCACCAACGAACTCGTCTCCCGCATGAAGCCGGGCTCGGTTCTGGTGGACATCGCTGTTGACCAGGGCGGCTGCTTCGAGGACACGCACCCCACCACCCACCAGGAACCGACGTACAAGGTCCACAACTCGATCTTCTACTGCGTTGCCAACATGCCTGGCGCTGTTCCGAACACCTCCACGTACGCACTGACCAACGTCACCCTGCGCTACGCGGTGGCACTGGCCAACTTGGGCGTCAAGGCCGCATTCGACCGCGACCCCGCACTGGCCGCCGGCCTCAACATCGCCGCAGGCCACGTGGCCCACCACTCGGTCTCCGAGGCGCATAACCTGCCCCTCGTTGCCGACTGGCACAGCCTGGTTTCCGCCTAACGACTGGGCTCTGGCCTGGTTTCCTGGGCCTGACCTGGCTTCCTAGGCCCGGCCGGTTTCATAGGCCCGGCCGGCGCGTCGCAAGCCCGCTGTTCCGTTGCTTCCCAGCAACGGAACAGCGGGCTTTGCGCGTGTTAGCCCACTTCCATTTTTCGGGACCTGCCCAGCGCCACTTTGAGCCTCTGTTCAATGTCCCAAGGCTTGCTGAGGTCATCCCATTCGATGCGAACGATCTCCCAGCCCATGCCCCTTAGCGCCTTCTCGCGCCGACGCTCCTGGAAGATGACCTCTTCGGTGGGCGCGTTGTCGAAGTATTTGGCGCGCCCGTCGAATTCCAGAATCACCCTGGCTTCCTTCCAACCGAAGTCACCCCGGTAAGTGCCGATCGACGTCGCGACCTCGAGTTGGAGCACGGCTTCCGGAATTGCGAGCTTGCTGAGAAGGACGCGGGTTCGTGTCTCCCCCACCGACTCGGACCTGCCGTCCGCGAACTCCAGGACGCGGCGCAGTCGGCGGGCGCCGCGCGTGATCCTGCCGCTGTCCACGTAGTCCTGCATCTTTTGCGGATCGGCGCCCCGGCGAATGGCTTGGTCGGCGATGACGAGCGCCCGTTCAAAGTCCAGCATCCGCGCACAGTCCACCACTGTGCGCTCAAGACTGGTGGTCCGGGCAGGATGGCGCCAAGGCGTTGTCACTTCGACGATCTCTTCGCGGCACAGGCGCCCTGCGTGGGCTGCGACGTCGCTCCCCGAACTGGCAGGGGCCGGAGAGAATGGGGTGGTCACGTGCACCAGCGGGCCTGAATCCCAATCCGAGCACCCGTGCAGGCGGGCCGCACTCACGTGGCTGTAAATGGACTCGACCGCCGTGGCGCATTGATGGGCCTGGATCCGCAGCAAATCCTGTTCCCAGGGTTTGCGGGGACGCCAGTCCGACGCCCGGACGTAAGCGCCGCGCCTCAGTCTCAGGAGCTTTCCGGACCGTACGCCGGCTGTCAGGGCTCGGTCCCCAAGCCCCCTCCGCGCAAGCTCGGGAGTGGAGGCAACAGGGGTGTCCGGCCAGTTTTCAGTGATCAGGGCATCTAATTTTCGTGGTTGCATAGGCCCATCGTGGGCTCCGTGGGCAACGGCTCCCAGTGCCCAAACCCCCTATGTTGACAACTACGCGCTGAAGACGCTTCCCAGTTGCTGGCCAACCACTGAGAAGCGGGTGAGCCACGGAATTGTGGGACGCCAGCTCATGCCTGCGTTCAGGGGGTTCCTGGGGCCTCGGGGACCACGTGCGAGGGAACCGGCACGGGGATATCCGAGGGAGCGACGCTTGGTACATCGATGCCCGGTGGGGTGATCGGCGCCACCGGCGGAGTCGGAACGGTGACGTTGCCGGACTCGCCATTCCCAGGAATCCTGGGTGTTCGCGGCACTCCGATGGGCGTCTTCGAGGAGTTTGAGTGCTCGGCACCGCCCTGCGCGCCACCGCTTGGCGGGTTGGCCAGGTTGGCGCCACCGGCTGGGTTGGCGGGATCCGAAGAATGAGGACCAACAGGTGCCGGATACGGTGGTGCAACATCGCGATGAGGCTGCTGATCGGCGGGAACGGCCGGGCTCTGCCGCTCCGGGGAATTCCCGCCAGGGGTGAATTGGGAGACGACCGAGCCTATTGCGGTACCAAGGTGCTGGAAGGCTCCGGATATGCCGCCTTCGGACGCAACAGCCGCGGTGGCACCGCCTGCGAGGGACACTGCCACAGCCAAACCGGCGATGGCCGCCCGACGCTTCCGCCGCCGTCGGGCCGCGAGTTCATCAAAGGGCAGGGCGTCAGCGAAATGGCGCCCTGCAACCGAGGCGGGTACCGCCGTCGGTTCTCCCGATCCCGCGAAGGGACCAACCGCCGTCGGGAGCTGGCTCGTGACTGCCCCGGAGCCGCCGGTCATCAAGGCGCGAACCGCCACGGAGGGCTCAGGCGAGGCGCTTGCGAGGGCGCGCAGTTGAAGCAGTTCGGTGCGAATGCCGTCGGCCGGGCCCAGGTCGGATTCGGCCAAAAGGCGATCAATGGCCTGCTCGGCGTCCTCGGAGTTCCGCCCGCTTGGTGCGATCTGTTCGCTCATGATGTGCCGTTCCTTAGTAGTGCACGCTTCTTCAGTGCACTCAATGCCCTGCGCTGCAGTTGTTTCACGGCCCCCTGGGACTTGCCCATGATGGCCGCTGTTTCTTCCACCGACAAGTCCGCTACGACCCGCAATGCCAGGACCTCCCGGTAGTCCGCGGCGAGGTCGTCCAAAAGCTCCGTGACTCCCAAGCTGCCGCTGCCGAAGGCCTGGTCTTCGGCCGAGGGCGTTCGCCTGCCGTCCAGGTCGGGCTCATAGGGTGTGGAATCCGGCGTCCGTTCGCGCTTGCGGTAATGGTCCACCAAACGCGCATGGGCGATCGAAAACAGCAGAGTTTTGGCGCCCTGCAGCCCGCCGTGGAGGGTCTCCAGCTTCGGGTACAGGGCAAGGAAAACGTCCTGGGTGACGGCCTCCGGATCGTCCACGCCGCGGGCACGCAGGTAGCCGAACACCGGGCCGGAAAACTGGTTGTAGGCAGCCGTGAAGAGCAGCGCGGGACAATCTTCGTCCGCCTGCACGTATTCATCAGCTGAAGTTTCCAGCACCCGCGGATGCCTCCATCCCACGCAGCGCAGTGACGTTCCCAGGCAGGTGAACCACTGCCGCTGCCGTCTTTACGTAGCGGGGCTCCTTGTACCAAGCCAAGGAGCCCCGCACTTAAACCGTAGCCGCTGAGGTCCTAGCGGACAGAATCGAGCCCTGCATCCAGGGCAGGCACGTCGGTGGGGACCTGGGAAGGTACGGCCGGAACAGCAGGGACTGCCGGCGTTGCCGGAACAGCGGGGATTCCCGGGGTCGCGGGCACGGCAGGAACAGCCGGGGTAGCGGGCAGTTCGGACGAAACGGACGTTCCGGCCTCGACATTTGCCTTCGCGGAACCGTCCGCCTTCAGTCCGGCAGCCTTGCCGGCCTCAACCACGGCGTCGCAGTGCGCTTCAACCTTGGCTTCGCCACCTGCGGCGACAACCAGCGATTCGAAGCCCGGAACCTTGGAGTCGGCCTTCAGGCCGCCATTCAGGAACGCAGTGCAGAGGCCGAACGCCTCGGGGGACGTGGCGTCTTTCAGTGCAGCTGCTGCCTTGGACTTTGCATCTGCCACGGCGTCTTCGGCCTTGGCCTGGCCGGCGTCGGCGGCGTTGGTCGCCTTGGCCTCGGCGCTTTCGACGGCGTCGCTTGCCTTGGTCTTGGCGGTTTCAACAGCTTCGGCGGCGGGGGCCGGGGCGCCAACGAGGTCGTGGGCGCTCTGCTGGATTTCGGTGGGGAGCGCGCCATTGAAGGCGGCGACGCCGGTTCCGCCAGCAGCTACAGCTCCGGCGGCCAGGACGCCCGCGGCGACTTTGCTGGTGGCAAGGACAGTGAACAAGGACATGAAACCCTCCGACAAACGATTTTGGGATTGCCCCGGCAGCGCGTTGGCGACTGCCGGATGATCAGCGTGCGGACGTGGCCCGCACACCCCTTACATCGTTCTCGGCGCCGCTGAGGTTACGCGGTGCCCAAAAATTCCTTCGTTTGAGGTCAGACTGCGAGCGATCGCGCCTGCTCGATCAGCTTCAGGACCTCTACCGAGTCAGCCGGATCTACGGGCACCGTACGCGCTGAGGATGTGCCGCCGTCGTCGATCTTCTCAGCAAGGATGCGATAGAACTCGGGGTACGCGCCCCGCTCGGTGGGGACGGCGGTACGCTGGCCGTCCGCCTCGAGCGTGCCGTGGTTTTCGGCAGGTTCGATGCCGTATTCAGCGTCTGTGGGCAGCCCGCCACCCAGGACAAACGGCTCTTGCGGGTCGATGCCGAATTTCACGAAGCCTCCCTTCGTGCCCAGAATGCGGAAGCGCGGACCGTGGAGCTGGCTGTTGAGATTCAAGGTCACGTGGGTGACCACGCCGGACTCATGCCGCAGGACCAGAAAGACGTCATCGTCGGCGCTTTCCTGTGGCCGGCGGGCCTGCATTTCGGCATAGGTGACCTGCGCCGGTCCAAAGAACCGGAGGGCAAGGTCGAGCACGTGGGCGCCGAGATCGAACAGCACGCCACCACCATCCTCGGCCGTGGCGCTGGCTTTCCAGGCCTTGGCGATCTCGGGCGCCCAGCGCTCCATCCCCGATTCGAACCGGGTCACCGTACCCAACGTCCCGGCGTCGAGCAGCTTCTTGACAGTCAGCGCATCGCCGTCCCAGCGACGGTTTTGGTAGACGGTCAGGACGCGTCCGGCCTCTGCGGCGAGAGTGATCAGCTCCTCGCCTTGGGCGCTGTGAACCACGAAAGGCTTGTCGACGACGACGTCGAGCCCAGCTTCCAGCGCGGCTTTCGCCAGCGAGTAGTGGGTCGCGGGTGGCGTGCCGAGGACGATGAGGTCCAGTTGATCGGCGAGAGCCAGAATGTCCTGCGGAGTGTCAACGACTCTTGCCTGGGGGTAGCGCTCCCTGGCCTTCGTCTGACGTGCTGCGTCCGATGTGGCGATCACTGCCAACTCATAAGCGGGATTACTGGCTATGTACGGGGTATGGAACACGCTGCCCGAAAGACCAAAACCTGCGACGGCGGTGCGAATCGGCTGCTTGGGAGTCATGCCCTTAGGCTACCGACCCTCTGTCACATCCCAACACCCCGCGGGACGCCGAAGGCCGGCACCCTCCAAGAACCCGCAAACGGGTTCAAGGAAAGCACCGGCCTTCAGCAAGTTCAGATTCAGCACCCGGGTTCGCTGCACTTATCCGGGTGCTGAATCAGTGGCTGGTATTACTTCTTTTCCCAACCGATGGTGGTCCAGTCAGGAACGTTGGAGTTGCTCTTGAACAGGGACGGACCGTAGTTGGCCAGGCCCGTGCGCACAAACTGGATCTCCGGGCCGTTCAGCAGGGTACCCATGGAGAAGTACTTCTCCATGTGCTTCTTCTCTACCTCCATGGCAGCCTTGTTGCGCTCTTTGTCATCAGCAATGGTTGCCAGGCGCTTGATTTCAGCGTCCAGCTCAGCATCGCCGAGTTTGTTTTCGTTGGTGGTTGACTCGTAGAACTGCTTGACGCCGCTGGTAGCGTCCGGGCCAACCTGATAGCCCGAAATCGTCAGATCAAACTCCCGCGACCCCAGAACCTTCTGGAAGTCCGCGTCACCGCGCTGCTCAACCGCAACATCCATGCCCGCTGCCTGAAGCTGCTTCTGAAGGGTCTGTGAGACGGCCGCCCGTGTGGGATCCTCTCCAAAGTAGGTCACCTTGAAAGTTACGGGGACGCCGTCCTTGGCCATGATGCCCTTGTCATTGGCAGTGTAACCCGCGTCAGTGAGGACCTTCTTGGCGGCCTCAGCGTCCGAGTCCTTCACGGGGTAGTTGTCCTGGTAGTACTCGGAGAACGGCATGAGCATCATGGAGCCCGAGCTTTCCTCGGACCAGTTCAGGCCGTTGAACTGAACATCTCGGAGAGCTTTTCGGTCCACGGCCGTGAAAATTGCCTTGCGTACGGCAACGTCGGTGAGGGCAGGCCGCTGGGCGTTAATGTTGAGACCGCCGGCAAACAGTCGCTGGCCACGGCGAACCTCGGCGTTCTTGGTTCCTTCAAGCTGCTTGTACCGGCTCAGGGTGCGAGCGTCCGTAGCGTCAATTTCGCCGTTCTTGAAGGCGGCGATGGTTGCGCTGGGTTCCATCTGGCGCCAAATGATCTTGTCCAGAACAGGCTTCTGGCCCCACCACTTTTCGTTGGGAACCATGGTGACGGTCTTGGCGGTGGTGTCGAAGTTCTCCACCTTGAACGGGCCAGCCATCCATTCAGGATGCATGTTGCCCGAAAAGCCATTGTTGAAGATTTCCGCCGTGTTGACGGCAGGGTGGATCAGTCCGAAGAAGAGATCCTCAAGGGGATAGACCGGCTGCGTAGTGGTGACAATGACTTCCTTGTCGTTGGCACCAGCTTTGACTGATTCAACAAACGGATATGCCCCCGGGTTGACGATGTCAATCGCCTTATCTTCGCCGCGGGACATCTTCCATGTGTTCTCGAACGTCTTGACGTCGATAGGCGTACCGTCGTTCCAGGTTGCCTTGTCGTTGACCTTAATGGTGATGGTCTGTTTACCGTCCTTGACTTCGCTCTTCACCTCTTCGCAGAAGTCCTTGTTCGGCTCAGCCTTGCCGTCAAAGTCCAGCTTCCAGCAACCGCCGATCCCGCCGCTGCTAAGGCCTGCGGGATTGACTGGAGTCAACACAGCGGCGGTGGGGCCACTGTTCCCGACGTTGGAATTATTGTTGAAATCCGGCCCGAGGTCCACGGTTGGCAACGTCACGGTGCCGCCCTGTTCCAGGTCTTTTGCTTCCTTGGCGTTGACGCTGATCAGCTTGCTGATGTCGCCGCCGGCTTCTTCTGCCTTCTGCGAGGCAGGGCCCGACGGCGTTCCCCCACCACAGGCTGTCAGCATCAGTGCCGCGGCAATCGCCACGCCGCCGATCGTTGTGTACTTCTTCATGATGTGCCCTTCATGTTGTACGACTGGAAATCGTTATTTGCGAGTTGAATACAGGGGTTCAAATCTCTTGAGTCATCGATCGTCAGGCATGCACCACCAGCATGTCGGCATCAATTTCTCCGTCCGGGAAGAAGCATGCGAATTCCTGTTGTTGGCCTTCTGAAGCAAGGGGCGGCTCCAGACTAAGACACTTCTCCTGCTTGGCGGCAGGGAGTGCGGCAAACACGGGACAGCGAGTCGCGAAGTTACAACCCTTGGGAGCATCGAGGGGACTTGGAAGGTCACCCTGCAGGATGATGCGTTCCCGGGTGCGTTCCAAGGCGGGGTCGGGCACCGGGATGGCGGACAGCAGGGCCCGGGTATAAGGGTGGCGGGGATTGTCGAAGACATCGTCCACGTCACCGGTTTCCACGATCTTGCCCAGATACATCACGGCCACACGGTCCGAGATGTGGCGAACAACCGAGAGATCGTGGGCCACCATCAGGTAGCTCAATCCAAGCTCTGCGCGGAGCTGGTCCAGCAGGTTGATGACGCCGGCCTGGACAGAGACATCCAAGGCGGAGACAGGCTCATCCAGGACCACGAGCTTCGGATTAACCGCGAGCGCCCGGGCAATGCCGATGCGCTGGCGCTGGCCACCGGAGAACTGGTTGGGGAAGCGGTTCACGTGGTCAGGCTGCAGACCCACCAGCCTCATGAGCTCCATGATGCGCTTTTTGATGGCGGCCTTGGGCATCCCCAGGTTTTCCAGCGGCTCGGCCAGGACCTCATACACGGTGAAGCGCGGGTCCAAGGCTCCCGTGGGGTCCTGGAACACCATCTGCATTTCCTTACGCATGGCCATGGTGGTCTTGGAGTCCGTGGCCACCTTGTTGCTCACGCCCCCAATGATCACCTCACCCACCTGGTCCGGGTGGAACTCCATGATCTCCAGGAGCGTGGTGGTCTTGCCGCAGCCGGACTCACCAACGATCGAAACGCACTCGCCCTCGCGGATATCGAAGCTCAGCCCGTCCACGGCCTTGACCGTGCCGATCCGCCGCTTGATCAGTGCACCCTTGAGCAGTGGGAAGTGCTTCTTCACGTCCTTGAGTTCCAGGACCTTTTCGCGCTCGACGCGGGCAACGCCGTCGAACTTTGAAACCGGCTTGGGCGGCGCGTCGAAAATCTTGTGCGCGTCAGCCTCGCCTGACAGTTGGTCCGTTTTGATGCAGGCAGCTTTGTGGCCACCCAGCGACTGTCCAACGGAGCCAGGTACGGAAATGAGCTCCGGCTCGCCGTGCAAGCAGGCGTCGCTGGCCAGCGGGCAGCGGGCAGCGAACGAGCAGCCGATCACAGGCAGCGCGAGGTTCGGCGGGGTTCCCTCAATGGGAACCAGCGACTGCTTGGTGGCTGTGTCCACGCGCGGGACCGCGCCAAGCAGGCCTAGCGTGTACGGCATCCGGGGGTGGTAATAGATGTCCTCCACCGTGCCGGTTTCCACAGGCTTGCCCGCGTACATGACCATGATGTCGTCAGCCATGCCCGCTACGACGCCGAGGTCGTGCGTGATCATGACGACGGCGGCCCCGGTCTCCTCCTGCGCGGTGTGCAGGACCTCCAGCACCTGTGCCTGGATGGTGACGTCGAGCGCCGTCGTGGGCTCATCGGCGATGAGTACCCGCGGATCGTTGGCGATCGCAATGGCGATCATGACGCGCTGGCGCATGCCGCCGGAAAATTCGTGCGGGAAGGCTTTCAGGCGGTCCTTGGGGCTCGGGATACCCACCATACGCAAAAGCTCGACGGCGCGGGCTTCTTTGGCTTGTTTGCTCATGGTGGGGTTGTGGACAGTCAGGGCCTCGATGATCTGGTTGCCGACCGTGTAGACGGGGGTCAGCGAGGACAGCGGATCCTGGAAGACCATGGCAATGTCGCTGCCGCGATGCTTGCACATGGCTTTGTCGCTGAGGCCAAGAAGTTCCTTGCCCTTGAAGCGGACTGACCCGGTGATGTCCGCAGTTTCCGGGAGGAGACCCATGATTGCCATGGACGTGACGGACTTTCCTGAGCCTGATTCGCCCACGATGCCCAAAGTCTTGCCGGGCATGAGATCGAAGTCGACTCCGCGGACGGCATGGACCACGCCGTTTTCGGAGTTGAAGCGGACGTTGAGGTCGCGGACACTGAGGACAGCATCGCCCGGAGCGTAGAGTCCGGCGTCCCTCAGGCGCTCGGCGGGCGTGTGGGAGATGTTGGTGCTCATTTGCTGGTCTTCTTTGCAGTCTTGGCGCTTTCGACGCCCCGCTTGGCACGTCCGATGGAACTGGAGCTGGGGTCGAAGGCGTCGCGCAGGCCGTCGTTCATCATGGCCAGAGAACCGGTCAGGAGGAACATGACGGTCAGCGGCACCCAGAACATCCACGGGAACGAGGACACCTGGCCTGTGGCCTGCCCGATCAGCACACCCAGGCTGACGTCGGGTTGCTTGATACCTACGCCGATGAACGAAAACGCCACTTCGGCCAGGACGGCTCCAGTGATGCCGCGGGTGAAGTCGAGGACCAGCAAGGAGCCGATATTCGGAACCAGGTGACGCCACACAATCCTGCGGGACGGCACCCCCATGTACTTGGCGGCCTTGACGTAATCCCGTTGCATGAGGGACATGGAGAGCGACCGCACCAGTCGGGCGGTGCCCATCCAACTGAAGAACAGCAACACGATAATCAACAGGAGCCAACTCGGGAGGTCCTTGAGACCGCCGCCACCGTTCGTTGCCACGGCGACCACCAGAATGGCGGGCATCATGATGAGCGCCTCAAGGATGAACAGCATGGTGGCGTCCACCTTGCCGCCGAAGAAGGCCATGGTGCAGCCGTACACCGCGGAAATCAGGACCGACAGTCCACCGACAATGAGGCCGATGAACAACGACGTTCGCGTGCCTTCGACGATCAGCGCCATGAGGTCGATGCCCGCCTGCGACGTGCCGAGGAAGTGCTCGGGTGACGGTCCCATGCCGATGTTGAGGGGATCGATGGTGTCCTTGTCCCAAGGCGTCAGGAAACCGCCGAAAAGGGAGAACGCGAACAGGGCCAGGAAGATGAACAAGCCGGTGACGGCCGTCCGGTTTCGCATGAAGCGCCGGAAGATGATGCGGGACTTCGCAATGACGACATCCTGGTTGTCGGCAACCCGGGCCTCGTCGATTTCTGCAATGGGATCAATGATGTTGGTCATTACTGGACCCTCACTCGCGGATCGACCAGTGTGGTGGCGAAGTCGGCCAGAACGGCGCCGATCGCGAAGATCACTGAGCCGTACGCCAGCGTGGCTGTGGCTACGTTGACGTCCTGGAGCCCGATCGCCTGGATGCTCCACAATCCAATGCCGGGCCAGGCGAAGATCGCCTCCGCGAAGAAGCCGCCTGTGAAGATCGCGGGAATGGTGAACGCGATGCTCTGCGCTACGGGAATGAAGGACACTCGGAGCGCGTGCCGCCGGATGGCCTGGTTGCGGGTGAGCCCCTTGGCCCGGGCGGTGCGGACGAAGTCCGCGTTGACGTTGTCCAGGAGATACTGCCGTTGCGCGATCTGGTAACCTGCCCAACCGAAGATCGTCATCGCGAACGTGGGCACGGCGTAGTGGGCCACAAGGTCAACGAAAGCCGGCCAGCCCGGGTCGATTCCCGGCGTCGAAATTCCCGTCACGAAGAAGATTCGATCGCCTACCGCCTCGTTGACGCTGATGGCGCCCAACTGGACCAGGAAGTAGGCGATGGGTGCGGGCAGGATGTGGACCAGGTAGCTGTAGGACGTGATGACGCGGTCCTGGAACTTGTACTGCCGGGCTGCCGAATAGACGCCAAGCGCGACGCCGATGATCAGCGTCAGGATGATCGAGGCAATGAAGAGCCTGGTCGAGACCAGAACGCGGTCCGCGAACTCTGCATTGACGAACGCTCCGTTGGGGCTGCGACCCCAGTCCCACTTGGTCACGATGCTGCCGAGCCAGTCGACGTAGCGCTGCCAGGGGCTGGCCTCCGGATCCAGGCCCAGTCCTCGGAAGGATGCGGCCACCTGTTCGGGTGTGGGCCGCGGAATTTTCTCTTGCTCAAGCACCGCCGGCTTGAGCGTTGAGACTGCCAGGAAGTACCCTGCGCTGGTGGTCAGGAAGATCATGATCAGGTAAATGCCTGACCGCTTCATCAGGTACTTCAGCATGTCGGGCGACTGCCCTGGATCGTGGCAAAACTCAATGCTCGTCCTTCCGCGGTTTCCCGGCTGTGGCCGGTGTCAGCTACGAATTGGCTCGTTGGGTGATGGCCCCCCGCACCCTTTCAGTGAACACCGCCCTTGTATGGCATGGGTCACATTCAAGAGGAGACTACCACAATAACTGCTTCACGTTTCGCTTCATGGCTGCCAGTTTCGCGGCTGCAGCCAGATTGTTATGTGCAGGCTGCGTCAGGTTTACGACGGCGGCGACACTGTAGCGCTCACAGCGGCGACGCTGGGTGTGGTCGCCCAGGATCCGCCTATGCGCCGCCGACGAGCCGCGTGACGAGCTCCCGCCACGAATCCGTGAGGCGCTTCGGCGATATTCCGCGCGTCCGGACGTCATCAACGATTCGTTCAGGGTCCAGGGCGTAGGTCAGCGTCATGGCCATAACCCAGGGATCAGGGATGCCCGCCTCACGCAGCAGGACCTCCATATGTCGATGCGAGAGCACCGTCGCCGGGACATCAAAGCGGTTTCTGGTGGCAGCCCCTGCAGCTTTCAGGAGCTCGCCGTTTTCCAAGATGAAGTAGATGCGGCCTTCGCCGAAGGCAACGAGCCTGTCCCTGGCCGGGGCGCCAGGGCCAAGCGGTGGCGGCCCGAACATGAATCCGTGCTGGAACTCAGCTTCGGAATCGCTCAGGAGGGACATCATCAGCCCGGCACGGCTGCCGAAGCGGCGGAACACGGTGCCCTTACCCACGTGGGCCTTGCAAGCGAGCGCGTCCATGGTCAGCGCATCCGCCCCGTATTCGGCCACAAGATCGCGCGCGGCACTCAGAAGCCGCTCGCGGTTGCGTGCGGCATCGCTGCGCTCGGGCGGCGCGCTGAAGGGCACGTCCGGCCGCATGGGGATCGAGCTCACAAAAATATTCTAGCCCCGGGAATAGAAACCGGACCGCAGTCCGTTTAGTATCGATGAAGGCTCAAACGCCTCCATAAACCGCCGGTCCAGGCGGGGCACCATCGGCATCGCCCCCAGTGCCCAGCCACAGGCCAGATACAAGGAGACACCATGTCCAAGAGCACCGTTCTTACCCTGGTCGGCAGCCTTCGCGCCGACTCGCACAACAAGAAGCTTGCCGAAGCCATCCAGCTGAACGCACCGGAAAACGTTGACGTCCAGATCCACGGCTCGCTGGGCACCATCCCCTTCTACAACGAAGACATCGACGTCGAAGGCCAGGTTCCGGCCGAGGCCGCAGCACTTCGCGCCGCAGCAGCCGAGGCTGACACCATCCTGCTCGTCACCCCTGAGCACAACGGCACCATGCCGGCATCCCTGAAGAACGCCATCGACTGGCTGTCCCGCCCCTTCGGCGCCGGCGCCCTCGCAGGCAAGCCGACCGCCGTCGTAGGTACCGCTTTCGGCCAGTTCGGCGGCGTGTGGGCGCAGGACGAAGCCCGCAAGGCTGCAGGCATCGCCGGCGCCAAGGTCCTCGAGGACGTCAAGCTCGCAGTTCCGGGCTCCATGATTCGCTTCGCTGAACTGCACCCGAAGGACGACGCCGAGATTGTTGAGCAGATCAAGGGCATCTTCGAGCCCCTGACGGCCGTTCAGGACGAAGCAGCAGCAGCCTAGTTCCTCTTGCTCTTGGCCCCCGTCCCGCTGTTTGCGGGCGGGGGCTTTGGCGTTCCGGGGCTTTGGCGTTCCAGGGCTTTGGCGTTCCAGGGCAGTAACTGCGCAGCGTGATCAACTCTTGTCCGAACCGTCACCGTAGCGGCATTTTGCTCGCCTCCGCACCGGCCTAACGTAGATGTACAGGCGGACGGGCAGGAGTACGGAGCTGTCATGCGCACCAGACAGGGCACACCAACGACGGCGATCGCGGCTGCCTGCCTGATCACCCTCGCGCTGGCGGCCGGGTGCACTTCTCCACCGGCCGGTCCATCAGCCTTGGCTTCTCCTGCTGCTGCGCCTTCGCCTGCACCACTCCCCGCCAATGCAGGTTCGGACCTCCTGATTCCCCAACCCGCACCGGCTCCGGCCCCCACCACCACGGGCAGCGTCACTGCCGGCGGCTCAGGTGATTCACTTGGCTCTGACAGCACGGCCCCACGGACGGGGGCCAACGCGTCCGACACCCCCGGCACCGCCACGGCCGCTCCAAGCCCCGTGGGCAACAGCGCTGCGGCCAAGCCGGGCGGCACAACGGTTACGCCAGCACCTTCGGCATCCGCTGGAACAACCGCCCAGACGGCCACGGTCCCACCGGACTCCTCGCCCACCGGCCCAGCGGTCTACTTCGTGGCTATTGACGACGGCGGCAGCAGAGGTGTGCGGTTCGGTTGCAATGACAGCCTGGTTGCCGTCCGCGGCCCGGCATCGGAAGCTGATCCCCTGACGGTCGCGCTGGGCCGGCTCTTGGCATCCGGTGGACCATCGGCCAGTGAAGTGGGCCTCTACGACGCCCTGGCCGGCTCATCGCTGCACTTCGTGTCCGGGTACTTCAGCGGAACAACCGTTGTAGTGAACCTCGGGGGAACCCTTCGGCCCGGCGGCGTATGCGATATTCCCCGAATTGAGGCCCAATTGACTCACACGGTGGTGGCCGCGAGCGGGGCGACGCGAGCGGAGATCTACATCAACGGGAAGACCCTGGCGGAAGCGTTGAGCCTGGGGTGAGGTTGGCTGAGGGTGGCTGTAGTTGGTGTCGCGAGGGCTGGCGCGCACGTCACTGGCCGCGATTCCACGCCGCTAACCCGCTCCCACGTCGCTAACCCGCTTCCACGGCCCCGCCCCACTTCCACGTCGCTAACCCGCTCCCACGTCGCTGGCCAACAACTGAGCAGCGGGGCAACGACTGAATTGCTGGGCAACGACGGAATTCAGGCCCGTTACGCCGTGGCGATCGCCAACACCCTCCGCAATGCCCAGGCCACGCGGAGCAGCGCCAATACGGATGCGAAGGCCAGGACGAAGACCACGGCTTCGGGTATCCACAAGCCAGTGGCGGCATCGCCTTCGAGGACGATGGTGCCCAAGGAAGCCACCACCAGCAGCCCGAGTCCGGGAATGGCGAACAGGAAGACCTCACCAATCTGACGGCGATGGGTGGCGGTGAGCTTTTCCAAGGGAAGCTCCCTCTGCCCGGGCGGGGCCTTCTTGCCCAGCACATTGATCAGCATGGACACGCTGGTCAAGGTGAGGCCGGCGGTGGCGCCCGCCAAGGTAGCAAGCGTCTGAAAAAGGGTTCGCCGAGAAGCCGGACCGACGCCTTCCAGGATCAATGGCTGCCTGTAGAGCAACGCAGCTCCAAGCCATAGCAGCACAAGCAGAGCCGCCCAGACGAAGTCCGCACGCGGATGCAGCAGGAACCATCTCCAGAGAGTTCGTCGGCGCCCGCTGCGCCCAACGTCAACCTCGTACAAGCTCATGGCCGGCACCGCCCCCACGTGTTTGCCCGGCTTCCTCTCCGGACTTTCCTGCGCTACCCACGCGACCCACGCGCGACCCGGCTTCCGCGACAGACCGACCTGCCAGAGGGACCGGCTGCCTGGCACTGGCTGCAGCGGGCACATGTGCCCCGCGGGCCGCCGCCAGGCCACCGGGGACGATGTCCGGCACCGAGGCGGAGTCTGCGGCCCCCTTGGCGTCTGACAGGGTCCGGGCAAAGAAGGCCTCGTTGTCGCGGGCCTGCGTGTTGAGGATGGCAATGGCCGCGGCTGTGGACTTTTGGGGATCATTGAAGAGGTCGGCATCCACCTCAACGTGCGAGATGAACCGCTCCTTCAACAGGTCCACAACCTCGCGGTCGCCGGTCAGGGAGTCCCTGCCTTCGGCCACAACGTAGTCAAAATGCTCCACAGACCCGGCACTGCGGAACAGGTCAATCAGTTGTTGGATGCGCTCACGGATGCGCTTCTTATCCTCTGCCTTGCCAGACCGTCCGACAGTCAGGGAGATCCGGAAGGTGCCCTCGGTTATCAGCCGGGAGGCGCTGTCCAGGACATCGGCCCATTCGCCTTCCATGAGCTTGCCGGACAGGCGTTCAGCGGGAATGGCGAATTCGAAGCGGCTCACCTCAAGGCGGGTGAGGATCTCTTCAATGTCTTCCCGGACCACAGGAACCAGTCCCGGTTCCAGCCCCAGCATCCCGCTTAGGTACTCCCCCAGACGGGATGCCCGGGGGCCGTTGCCGCTGGTGAGCACGGCTATGACGTTTCGCTTCAGGAAAGCAAAGTATGTGGTTTCCAGGAGATGGTCACCGGGCGCCAAAGGCAGGGCCTTGCGACGACCAACGGCATCACCCACGCTCGGCAGATTGGAATCCCTGACCCGGTCCAAGAGCAGCACAGGGTGCGGTGCCAGCGCCGCGGCCTGGGCCACCAGCACTGTCCCATCGGTGCAACTGAAATGCCTGTCAACACCGGAATCCTGCGCCTTCTTCAGGACTTCGGCGACGCGTCGTGCCGGGAACGGGCGGCTCAATTCATCCCCGTTCAGGTGCTCCATGCGCCAGAACTGCACACTGCGTCTTGCCATCGTTCTTAGCCTCCCGGTTGCTGCGTCGATTGCTTCAACGAGTCCAAGCTATCGGCGAGGTACGACAGAAAAGCCAGCCGCCGCCGTCGTGCGCCTGAAAGTCCAAATATCACCCCAGAAACTTGGGCCGCTGCGGAAAGAGCGCATCCATTTCGTCGTGGCTCCGGGTTCCGGCAAGCCCGGACCAGTTGCCGTCGCCGAGGATCTCCGTGGCGACCCGGGCGACCTTGGCATAGGCCGCTTTCGCGGTGTTGCCGCCAATGCTGACGCGCCGCACGCCGGCGTCGTGCAGTTCGAGGGGAGACGGCGCACCGACCCCCGCCAGTGCGTTGAGCGGAGCGGGGATCCGGCTGGACAGTTCATGAAGCACATGAAGATCCACCACCCCGGGTACGAAGATTCCGTCCGCGCCCGCCTGCAGGTAAGACTCTGCACGCTGCAGCGTCTCCTCATATTCCGCATCGGTGAACTTTCCTGAGAGATACGTATCCGTACGGGCGTTGATGAAGAGGGGGATCCCGCGCTCATCCGCGGTTGCCCGGATCAGCGCTATCCGCCGGGATTGTTCACCGATCTCCGTCAGGGGTTCGTTCCCGGAATCTTCAATGTTGATCCCCACCGCGCCGGCATCCAGGACTGCATGAATCGTCGCCCGCAGCTCGTCGTCGGTGCGGCCGTATCCCGTCTCGATGTCCGCCGTCACGGGGAGGCTGGTTGCCCCCACCACGCGGCCGAGGGCCGCAAGGGCCAAGCCCCATGGCACGTGGTCACCGTCTTGGAACCCCAAACTCCAGGAGACCGCCGAACTCGAGGTGGCAATCGCCGTCGCCCCCGCTTCCTGGACGATGCGCGCGGAGGCCGCGTCCCAGACGTTCACCAAAACGAGCGGGTTGGGCCCGGCATCGTGAAGTTGGTGGAAGAGTTTGGCCTTGGTCACGGATCCCCGGTGCGGTGTCATAGCTACATTCCAGCCCTTCATCCACGCGGCGTAAAGCGGAAGGCTGAGAAACTTGACTTCACTTCGAAAACAACTGTTGCCTAATTAGCAACATTGAGGAGTATCCTTTCACTGTGACCCACGAAACACTGGATGCCGGCGCAACGCTGCCCGCTGAAGCCATCGACGCCATTGAGCGGGCCGCCACGGCCGCCCACCCGCACGAGGAACTGTTCTCGGAGCGGGCCGCCAACATCAAGCAGTCCGCAGTTCGCGATGTCTTCGACATCTCGATGCGACCAGGCCTTGTGTCCCTTGCAGGCGGAAACCCCTACCTGCAGTCACTCCCCCTGGAAAAGCTTGGCCAAACTGCGGCACGGATTATCGCCGAAGAAGGCATGACCGCCCTGCAGTACGGTGGCGGCCAAGGCACGGAAGAACTTCGCGCGCAGATCTGCCAGATCATGGCTGCCGAAGGCATCACGGACGCCCTGCCCCAGAACATCGTCATCACGGCGGGTTCGCAGTCTGCCCAGGATGTCGCAACCAAGGTCTTCTGCAATCCCGGCGACGTGGTGCTGGTGGAGAACCCCACCTATGTTGGCGCGCTGAACACCTTCGAGGCTTACCAAGTGCAGGTGGAACCCATCGAAATGGACGACGACGGATTGGTTCCGGAATTGCTCGAAGCGCGGATTGCGGCGCTTCAGTCAGAGGGCAAGAACATCAAGTTCCTCTACACGATCCCAAACTTCAACAACCCCTCCGGGATCACACTCGCTGAGGAACGTCGCCAGCGGATCGTCGATATATGCCGCGAGGCGAATATTATCGTCCTGGAGGACAATCCCTACGGCCTGCTGCGCTTCGACGGGCACCCTCTGGCCCCTATGCGCGCAGCCAATCCCGATGACGTGATCTACCTGGGCTCGTTCTCCAAGATCTTCGCCCCTGGGCTTCGCATCGGTTGGGCCTTGGTTCCCGCCCACTTGCAGCGTCGCTTCTACCTCGCCTCAGAAGCCGTAACCCTGTGTCCGCCGCCGCTGAACCAGATGCTCGTCTCGGCCTACCTGCGGGAGTACGACTGGCAAGGCCAGATCGAGACCTACCGCGAACTCTATTCAGAGCGCTGCAAGGCGTTGTTGTCCGCGCTGGACGAATTCATGCCCGCCGGCCTCAGTTGGACCCGTCCGGACGGCGGATTCTTTGTGTGGGTCACCCTCCCTGAAGGCGTGGACACCTACCCGCTCCTGAAGAAGGCGATCGATGCTGGGGTCGTCTTCATTCCCGGCGCAGCATTCTCACCGGCGGACGGACCCTCCAACAAGCTCCGCCTCGCCTTCAGCGCAGTACCCCCGGATACTATTGCCGAGGGCGTCCGCCGCCTGGCCCCTGTCCTGTCAGAGGCCATTCAAGCTACCAATGAAGGAGCAGCGCTATGACCGGAGTAGTCATTGTTGGAGTCGACGGCAGCGAGACGGCGATGCGGGCGGCACAGACCGCCAAGGAGCTCGCCATCGGCCTGGGCGCCAGCCTTCGCGTGGTCAGCGCCTTCGACAGCAACCGGACCGAAGTAGTCGAAATCGGTACGGACCGATGGATCGTCTCCGACGCCGCCGAGGCCGAGGCTGTGGCCCGCACCGTCGCCGAACGTCTGACTGATGATCGACTTGCAGTCACCTACTCGGCCGCCCGCGGGAAACCGGGCGAGGCTTTGATCAAGGAGGCGGAGAGCCTTTCGGCCCGCTTGATCGTGGTAGGCAACCGTCGCATGCAGGGACTTGGACGCGTCCTCGGAAGCGTTGCCAACACCGTGGCACACACTGCGCCCTGCGACGTCTACATCGCCAAGACAGACGAGCCCTAAAGCGACCTGAATCACGCCGCCGGGTGGGGAGCCTCACCCGGCTTTTGGCGTGATTTCGGCAGGGTGGCGGAGGCAACCGTTATAAAATTGAGATGCCCCCAACGGCGTGCGCCACCTCCACCAACTGACTTCAGGGGACTCTTCCTTGCTTACTTTGCAGCCGCGCCAGCGCGTCGGACACGACATCTTGCTTGCCCGCCACGGCAACCACATCAGCACCATGCGATTCGACCGCGTCAACAACCGGGTCATTGCCATGCTCGACGACGGCTCTTGGGACAGCGCCCCCAACATGATTTCCCCCAGCCTGGAAATGCCGGAGACAATCGCCAGCGTTTTCCGCAAAGACTGGCGCTTCCTCTCGGTTGCCTGCGTCGCGATGATCACCGTTGCCGCCGTGGCCATGGGTGTCAGCGTGGAGATGGCAAACCACATGTCCACCACGGAACTGCAAGCCCTCTTGGTGAACTACCCGGCGTTCTAGCGTCAGAGCGATTCCAGCCTTAGAGCATCCAGCCGCGCAGCAGCCACCACAGACCGGCGATGACTACACCGCCAAACAGCGAGCCGGCGATCACCTGCCCCAAGGTGTGGGCGCGCAGGACCACGCGTGACCAGCCCACGGCTGGCACCAGCAGTAGCGCGGGCAGCCATGCAGGGCCGAACATCATGACCACGATGACAGCTGCGGCCGCAATGGCCGAGGCATGGCCGCTCATCTTCCAGAAAGCGCTGACGATCGCCAGGACAGCGATGCCTCCGATGAGCGCAATGATCATCACGGAAACACTGGCCGGCCCCTTCAGCGCCTGAAGGACGAACAGGCCAGCCACCACCGACACCAGCGCCAGTAGCAACAGCGGCGTACGCTGCCGGCGGTCACTGACGTGATGATCCGTGATCCTGCCCAGCTTCACCATCACCAGAACGTATGCCAGCGGCAGGACGCATACGAACAGGGCTCCCAACACGCCGAACCACATGGTTCCCGGGAAGCCGGGTTCGATGGCCGGGCTGATCAGCATCAAGATGGTCACTACCGCGGGCGGCTGGAAGACCTCCGTCAGCACGCGGGCGGCCGAGCGCCACGGCCCTGTCATTTGCTGGACTGGTGTGTGGCCGGCTGCACCTGTGTGGCCAACTGCACCTGTGTGGCCAGCTGCACCAAATCCGGCGTCTGTTCCTTGCCCGGGTGTGGCCGCCGAACGCCGCTCAGTCAAGCAACAGCGCCGGTTCTTCAAGAATGGCGGCAACGTCAGCCATGAAGCGAGCGGAGAGGTCCCCATCCACTACGCGGTGATCGAACGAGCCACCGAGCGTGGTGATCCAGCGCGGTATCACCTCGCCATCCAGGACCCAGGGCTTCTGCTTGATGGTTCCGAAAGCGATGATGGCGACCTCGCCCGGGTTGATGATGGGCGTACCGGTATCAATACCGAGCGCACCGATGTTGGTAATGGTCAGGCTTCCGCCCTGCATCTCCGCCGGTTGCGTCTTTCCAGCGCGGGCCTTCGTCGCGAGATCGTTGAGGGCCAGTGCCAGTTCCTTTAGGGACAGGTCCTGGGCGTCCTTGATGTTCGGGACCATGAGGCCGCGCGGCGTTGCTGCTGCGATGCCCAGGTTCATGAAGTGCTTGATCTGGATTTCGGCGCCGCCGTTGCCGTCCGCGTTCTCCACCCATGTCGCATTGACGCTGGGGTTTCGCGCTGCGGCCCAGATGACGGCCTTGGCCAGGATGAGCAAAGGCGAAACCCTGATGCCTTCGAAGTCCCGGGAAGCCTTGAGCCGCTTCACGAATTCCATGGTGCGGCTCGCATCGACATCCACGAAGATGCTGACGTGCGGCGCGGTAAACGCGGAATCGACCATTGCCTTGGCTGTCGCCTTGCGCACGCCCTTCACGGGAACCCGTTCCACGCGCTGATCCTGCGGCTTCTTGGACGCACCCCAGAACGTGTCCGCCTGGTCCAGTTCGGCATCGCGCTGCGCTTGGTAGCTGACCAGGTCCTCCCGGGTCACTTCGCCGCGTTCGCCGGTGGCCACGACATCCGCAAGGTCGATACCGAGATCGCGGGCAAACTTGCGTACCGGCGGCTTCGCCAGGACCTTGTTGACCAGGCCACTGATGGTGCCGCTGATCGCGGCGCCGCGGGAAGCCACCGACTGCGGCGCTGCCGTTTCGGTCCCTGAGGTGACCGGCGCAGCGACGGCGGGAGCCGGCGTCGGGCGTTCAATCACCGGTGCAGTGGCTGCTTGGGCTGCCAGTACCGCTTGGTGGTCCTGAACCGTGCCCTCTGCGCTTTCGGCGACCGCGACGGCGGCAACTTCAGACCCAGCCGGACGCTTGCGGGCACGGCGCTTGACGGCGTCGGCCTTGGGACCGGAACCCACAAGCGGACCGCCGGCCGGCTGTTCCCCGGCTTCGTCTGCGGGCAGCTTTCCGTACATCGGAGCCTCGACGGCGATGGGCGCGGCGGACGCCGGCGCTGAGTCGTCTCCTTGGTTATCGGACACCGAGATGATCGGGGTGCCAACCTCCACTGTGATGCCCTCCGGAACCAAAAGTTCCGTAACCGTCCCGGCAAACGGCGACGGCAGCTCCACGAGCGACTTGGCGGTCTCGATCTCGCAGAGGACATCGTTGATGGCGACGGTGTCGCCGGGCTTGACCTTCCAAGCCACCACCTCAGCCTCGGTGAGGCCTTCGCCGACGTCCGGCAGGTTGAATTTCTTTACAGTCACAGTGGTCCTCGATTTCCGTGCGCCCGGCCGCAGAGGCAGGGCTGGATCAGGGCGGTTAGTAGGCCAGGGAGCGGTCGAGCGCTTCGAGGATCTTGTCGATGTCCGGCAAGTAATCCTCTTCCACCTTGGCCACTGGGTAGGGCATGTGGAAACCGCCAACACGGATCACGGGGGCTTCGAGGTGGAGGAAGGCCCGCTCGCTGATGCGCGCTGCGATTTCGCCTCCGATGCCACCGAATGTCGGAGCCTCGTGGGCAACGATCAAGCGGCCGGTCTTCTTGACGGACGCTTCCACGGTGTCGAAGTCGATCGGCGAGATGGAACGGAGGTCGATGACCTCGATGCTGCGGCCGTCCTCTGTTGCAGCGTTGGCGGCGGCCAGTGCCACCGGAACCAGGGGCCCATACGCAACGATGGTGGCGTCGGTTCCTTCGCGGACCACGTGGGCTTTGAACGGGTCCGACGACGGCCCGGCGTTATCGACGTCGACCTCACCCTTGAGCCAATACCGGCGCTTGGGTTCGAAGAAGATCACGGGGTCCTTGCACTCGATGGCCTTCTGGATCATCCAGTAGGCATCGTGGGGGTTGGACGGCGAGATGATGCGCACCCCGGCGGTGTGGGCGAACAGCGCCTCGGGAGATTCCGAGTGGTGCTCAATCGAACCGATGCCGCCGCCGTAGGGAATGCGGATGACCACCGGAACCGTCAACCGGCCGTGGCTGCGGGCGTGAATCTTGGCCAGCTGCGTGGTGATCTGGTTGAAGGCCGGATAAACGAAGCCGTCGAACTGGATCTCGCAGACCGGTGAGTAGCCGCGGAGCGCCAGGCCGATGGCTGTGCCCACAATGCCGGATTCAGCCAAGGGCGTGTCCACAACACGGTCGGCGCCGAATTCCTTGATCAGGCCATCGGTCACGCGGTATACGCCGCCCAAGTGCCCGATGTCCTCGCCCATCAACAGGGATTTGGGGTTGCTCGTGAGCGATGCGCGAAGGCCTTCGTTGATGGCCTTGGCAATGGTCATGGTTGCCATCAGTTGGATGCCTCCTCGTCGTCGCTTTCGAATCCGGCCGAGTATTCCTCGAACCAGGCCAGTTCTTCCGCGATCAGCGGGTGTTCCTCGGCATAGACGTTGGCGAAAGAGTCACGGATGTTCGGGACTTCGAGACCGTGCGTGGTGTTGCGGACGTAGGTGGCGAGTTCGTCGCCATCAGCCTTGACCTGATCGAAGAATGCTTCATCGGCGAGGCCCTCGGCGAGGAGGTACTTCTCCAGTCGATCCAGTGGATCCTTCTGGCGCCAAGCGGCTTCTTCCGCGGATTCACGGTATTTGGTGGGGTCATCGGCGGTGGTGTGGGCGCCAACCCGGTAGGTATAGGCCTCAATCAGCACGGGGCCGCGTCCTTCACGGGCATGTTCCAGCGCCCATTCGGTCACTGCATGCACTGCGATGACGTCGTTGCCGTCCACACGAACGCCGGGGAAACCGTAGCCCTTGGCACGGTTTGCCAGCGGCACCTTGGTCTGGACTTCCGTGGGAACGGAGATGGCCCAGTGGTTGTTCTGGCAGAAGAACACCACGGGGGCGTTGTAGGAGGCGGCGAACACCATGGATTCGTGGACGTCGCCTTCGGAGCTGGCACCATCGCCGAAGTAGGCCATCACAGCTGCCTTCGGTTCGGCAGAACCTGCCGCCTCCGCCAGTTGCTGATCGCGCTGGATGCCCATGGCATAACCCACTGCGTGCGGCGCCTGGGCCGCGAGCACCAGCGTGTAGAGGTGGAAGTTGTTCTCCCGTGGATCCCATCCACCGTTGGAGATACCCCGGAATTGCTTGAGTAGTTCCGCCAGGTCAACATTGCGGACCAACGCGACACCGTGCTCACGGTAGGTCGGGAAGATGTAGTCCTGCGACTGGCTGGCGTGGCCGGAGCCGATCTGCGCGGCCTCCTGGCCCGTCAGCGGTACCCAGAGGGCGAGTTCGCCTTGGCGCTGCAGGGCAGTGGCTTCCTGGTCAAAGCGGCGAATCCTGGCCATGTCGGCGTAGAAGACGCGGAGCTTCTCAGGGTCAATCCGCTTCGCGTAATCCGAGAAGACGGGATCGGTACCTAGGGTGCCGTCGGGGCCGAGCAACTGGACCATCTCGACAGGCTCGCTGGGCGCGGCCGCGGCCGCGGTGCTTGCCGCCAGAGTGTCTTCGGTCCCGGGGGGCAGTTGTGTCGAGCCCATTCCGTCTCCTTGCTTGCCACAGCGGGGTGCCGGGCAATGTCTGTCGCTGGGATATATGCCCATTCCGGAATGCATTCCGGAATGGGCATATATTTTGGCTTTCGGTCCTTACTTTATCGGCAGTAAGTAGCGAAGGTGCATTTGTTAACCACTAGGAACCGTGCGGAGCCTTTGTATAACCTGCACAGAGATTGAGGAATCGGGTGTTCGCTTCAACCTCGCCGATGCTGACTCGAACGCCTTCATTCCCGAACGCCCGGACGGACAATGCCTGTTCCGCCGCCAAGGCCGCGAATTCGCCACTGTTCTCGCCCAAATTCAACCAAACGAAGTTGCCTTGAGCCTCGGGAACAAACCATCCCAAGTCCCTCAGGCCTGCTGTGACCCGGTCACGCTCATCCACCAGGCTTTGTACCCTTTCCACAACCTGGCCGAAATTCTCGATCGAGGTAATTGCGGCGCGTTCCGCAATCTGGGATACGGCAAACGGCGTGGCGGTAACGCGAAGGTGCTGAGTCAGCTGAGGGCCGGAAACGCTGTATCCCACGCGCAATCCGGCCAGACCATGGGCCTTGGAGAAGGTCCTCAACACCACCACATTGGGATATTTGCGGTAGAGCTTGATCCCATCCACGGCAGCCTGGTCACGGACGAACTCCTGGTAGGCCTCGTCAATAACCACTACCACGTTGGACGGAACCGCTTGGATGAACCGTTCCGTTTCCTCGGCAGTGAGGATGGGTCCCGTGGGGTTGTTCGGGGTGCACAGCAGGATCACCTTGGTGCGCACTGTCACCGCGGCAGCCATCGTTTCAAGGTCATGGCGTCCATCGGACAGTAACGGGATCTGGACACTTGCCGCCCCAGCGAGGCCCACACAAATGGGGTACGCCTCGAAGGAACGCCAGGCGTAGATCACCTCGTCCGACTTGCCGTCGTCGTTCTGGCCTGCAAAGGTCGCGAGGATCTGGTTGAGCGCCCCAAGGCTGCCGGCTCCGGTGACGACGTCGTCAGCGGGGACATCAAGGAAGCCGGCCAGCGCGTTGCGAAGCTTGGTAGCCAGAGGATCCGGGTAGCGGTTGATGTCCGACTGGTCTGCAATTGCCTGCAACACTGCAGGAATCGGAGGCAGCGGGTTTTCGTTGGACGACAATTTGTAGCTGGTAAGGCCCTCGATGGCAGCGGGGGGTTTACCAGCCGCGTACTTGGGGAGCCTGTCCACGACCGGGCGAGGCAGTACGCCCTCCGGTGCGTTGTCAGTAGTAGTCATGGCCTCAAGCCTACTTGTCCCCGGCGGGTGAAAGCAGGGGCCTGACGGCAGCGCCTGCGCGCGCCGGGCACCCACACCCACGTGACACACAGCTGAGTATGAAAGCATGTGCCCATGGGTTCATTCATCGTTCGCGTCCTCATCAACGGCCTTGCCCTGTGGATCGCCAGCTGGCTCCTGACCGGCATGGAAATCACCACCGCAGCTACTGAGGGCCTGGCGTCCAATGCCGGGGTCACCCAAGGTGCAGACACTGTAGGCATCGTTCTCGCCTACCTCTTTATTGGCCTGATCTTTGGTGTGGTGAATGCCTTGGTTCGGCCACTGGTCAAGATCTTGTCCCTGCCCGTGACCATCCTGACGCTCGGATTGTTCACGATCGTCATCAATGCGGCGATGCTCTACCTGACCGCTTGGCTCAGCAGCTTCACGCCCGTGCACCTGACGATCGACTCGTTCTTCTGGACAGCCATCCTGGCGTCGATCATCATCAGCGTCATCTCCATGGTCGCCGGGCTGATCCCTGGAGCCCGCAGGCGCTAAACGCGTCATCTCGTCCCCGCCTCCGACTTCGTTTCGCGAAGAGCGGGCTGCGGCGCTGGGCCCGGTAAAGGTGTTGGTACCGGCGCACTCCCCGTTATGGGAGCCCTCTCCAGCTTGAAGCGGGTCACTTTGGCTGCGCCCCCGGCGCCCACCAAGCCGGCAAATGCAGCGCTCGATGACACCAGCGAGGGGTCGTCACTACCGGCGATCAGCGCGGCGCTGGAGGCGTAGTTCTTGAGGGAGTGCCCTGGACCGAGTCCGAAGTCGTCACCCTCCGGAGTTTGGACTGGATTGGTCAGTGTCACCGTGACCCTGTCCCTCGTGTCGCCATTAATCTGTCCATCGGAACCGGGAACCCAGTCGTCCATGTGCTCGAGGTGCATAGACCTGATCCCTGGTTCCGGCGTGATACCGCCGACCGGGGCGCCCGCGGTCAAAACATATTTGAGATCGAATTCGCTGAGGAAGGCTTTGTCCTGGCTCAGGTTCATGGCGTGCGCGCCGCCTTGGCTGTGAGCCACGGCAACAACCTGGTCTCCGGCCTCAGCGCCGGCCTCACGCAACGCCTGGCGAATAGCGGGAATGACTTCTTCAGACCCATAGCCAAGTGCTTCGGCAATGCCTGCCTCGTCCAACGGATTGCTGCCTCCCCTGTTTTCTTTCTCGGGCTCTGTGCCGGGAATCAGCACCATCCACGTAGAAGAACCCGTGTTAGGGAGTTCGATGATCTCGATTTCTCCTTGTCCCCGGGCGTGGACACTGTCCAGTCGCCGCAGGCTGCCCGGCATGGATGGATCCACCGTTTCCACTGATTCACCGAGCTTTTCGGCGGTCACCGGACGTGGCTGGAGGTATCCCAGCCCTGGGATACCCACCACAGCCCGGAGGGCGCTGCCAGCGTCCGAAAATCCAGGGAGCGCGCCAACGGCAAGGGCCGCACCGGCTGGTAGCCCGAGTCGCACGTTCATCAAGGAGGGTCCCAACAGACTGACCAAGGTCTCGGCCCAGTCCTTGGAACCGGGGCGTCCGAGGATTGCCCTTCCTAACGAGTACTGCAGGTCCAGCCCAAAGCGCATCCGCCAGACGTTGTTGGACTCGGCTTGCTGGTAGTCGCGGTGGCTGGCACGGACCCTGCTGCTGATGGAGTCGAGTTCCTGGCGAACGCGGGCAATCCGGTACCCGCTGTCCGCGACCGCGTCGATGGCGGTGCACCCTGTGGCATAGGAGTCGAAGAGGTAGGGCTCCAAGGCGTGTTGCACGCTGCGTGCCTCGTCTTCGATTGCCACCAGTTGCTCGACCAAATCGTCCAGGCGGGCAGCTCCCGTCAGAAGCTCTTCGAACTGGAAAGCCATCCCGCCCACCCCGCCTCGAATGGTAAGCGCTCCGTCCCGTTCCGGTGGGGACGGCATCGGTGGAGTGCCGGAACCCACCGGCGTGCTGTCCGCCATCACTGACCCCCGCCGGAGACAACCACGTGCTGGGAATGCCTGAGCACCACAGCAGAAGCCGCGTCCAGCGAGGCCCGGGCGCTCTGCAAAGCCGAGGCCTGCAGAGCAATGGTGGTTCGATACGCGCGTCCGGCCGGCGATTGCCACTGCTCCAGCTGAAGCCGGCCCAGGGCAGCCAGGACGGCGTCCGCTTTGTCCGTGCAGCCGGCCATGCGCCACGCGAGTTGTTGGACTTCGTGGCTACGAGAGGCACATTGCTGGGGGTCGAATATTGGCGGGCTGGCCGCAGGCATCAAGCTGGCGCTCATGTCCGTTGTACTCCGTTGGTCGTTCTGTCGATCGGTGGGTACGACGCTACGGAGGACGGGAACGGGACGGAACTGCCGGCGTCGTCTATGTGGATAACCCGACTATTCCTCACCACACCCGCCACGTAGCGCGGCCTGTGGAGGAAGAGAGGCGTCCGTCACCAACGCCCGGGACCTTCGCCGAGCATGAAAGAATAGGCCCCATGGCTGAATCCCCTCGCGTGTCCCTTGCTTCCGAACCCCTCGCCCTTGGCGCCCTCGACGGCCGCTACCGTGCCGCCGTCGCGCCCCTCGTCGACTACTTGTCCGAGGCCGCCTTGAACCGCGATCGCGTTCACGTCGAAGTTGAGTGGCTCATCCACCTGACCAGCCAGTCCGTACTACCCGGCGCCGGTCCGCTGACCGACGAGCAGGTGGCCAAGCTGCGCGGCATCGTCACTGAATTCAACGCAGCATCGGTCAACGAGCTCGCCGAGATCGAAGCCGTCACCGTCCACGACGTCAAGGCTGTGGAGTACTACATCGGGCGTCGCCTGCCTGCCATCGGCATCGAGAACCTCACTGCCATGGTCCACTTCGGCTGCACTTCCGAGGACATCAACAACCTCTCCTACGCTGTGGGTATCAAGGGTGCTGTGGAGGACGTGTGGCTGCCGAACGCCGCCGCGCTCGTCAAGCAGATCGAGGCCATGGCCGAAGCCAACCGCTCGGTCCCCATGCTGTCCCGCACGCACGGCCAACCCGCCACGCCCACCACTTTGGGCAAGGAACTGGCAGTGATCGCCCACCGCCTGAACCGCCAGCTGGGCCGCATCGCCAAGACCGAGTACCTGGGCAAGATCAACGGCGCCACCGGCACCTACGCAGCACACGTCGCCTCCGTTCCGAGCGCTGACTGGGAGGCCGTGGCCAAGACGTTCGTCGAGGGACTGGGTCTCACTTGGAACCCGCTGACCACGCAGATCGAAAGCCACGACTGGCAGGCAGAGCTGTACGCCGACATCGCGCGCTTCAACCGCATCCTGCACAACGTGTGCACGGACATCTGGAGCTACATCTCCATCGGCTACTTCCGCCAGATCCCGGTGGCAGGCGCCACCGGCTCCTCCACCATGCCGCACAAGGTGAACCCCATCCGCTTCGAGAACGCCGAAGCCAACCTGGAAATCTCCAACGGCCTGCTGGATACGCTCGGCGCCACGCTGGTCACCTCCCGCTGGCAGCGCGACCTCACCGACTCCTCCTCGCAGCGCAACATTGGTGTGGCTTTTGGCCACTCGTTGCTCGCGATTTCCAACGTCGCCAAGGGCTTGAAGGCCCTGGACGTCGCAGAAGAAGTCCTCGCCGGAGACCTCGACACCAACTGGGAAGTCCTGGGCGAGGCCATCCAGATGGTCATGCGCGCCGAGGCTATTGCCGGCGTCGAAGGCATGGAAAACCCGTACGAGCGCCTCAAGGACCTGACTCGCGGACAGCGCGTTGACGGCGCCCGCATGCAGGAATTCGTCCAGAGCCTGGGCCTGTCCGCGGACGCCGAGGCACGCCTGCTCGCCCTGACGCCGGGTAAGTACACCGGCATCGCGGACAAACTGGTGGATCACCTCCAGTAAGACTGAAGACGCACGACGACGGCGGGCGGGCTGGGTGCCTGGGCCCGCCGTCGGCGTCTTAAGCGCAATGCACGTTAAACGCAATGCAAGCTACGCCAGTGGCCAGCCAAGCGGGCTGCCTGCTAGGCGTGCTGCCGGCGCACCATCTCGTTGATCCAGCTGGGCGCGAACGGCGACGTGCAGTTGGGCGGCGTCGGATAGTCCTTGAGCACTTCCAGACGCTCTCCGATGTCCAGTGCTCGCGCCCTGTGTTCGGGGTGTTCGATCCCGATCTGGGCCAAGGTGTGGTTCATGGCCCACTGCAGACGATCCGGCGCATCCTTCATCTGGGCCTCGATAGCATCCAGCAGCCCGGGCAGGTCCAGGCCTTCGGGCTTCTTCACCACGCGTTCACTGGTCAGCGCCCATCCTGCGCTGGCGACCACAGGGTCCGGATCGGCGAACCAGGCCACGCGCAATTCCTCGGCGTGAACGTTCTTTTTGACGACGTAGTTCACAAGCCAGTCGTGCACTTTGGGGGTCCGGGCTTCGCGCAACATGGTGTCCAACTCGTCGCGGTCGAACGCCTTCGGACGGCAGACCAGGAGCGCCAGCAGCCTTGCCACGGTGTCGCCCGTTTTCCAGAGTTCGCGCGCGAGTTCCTGCTGCGTCTTCAAGCGCTTCGCGACCGCTCGAAGCTGGGTGAGGTTCACGCCGTGATCGTCCCCGCGCTTCTCGTTCACTTCACGCATCCGGGGGTCCTCGAGCGCGGCCAGCTCGGCCATGAGCTCGTTCACCATTGCCTCGGCCATTTCCAGCCTCCTGTCCATGAAGTGTGGAATTCAGCCTACTGGGTGGGGCGCGCCGTCGGCAGCCCGGTGTGAACGGCTGGAGAGGCGTTTAGGCTGGAGAACGGAACGCAGAACAGCGACAAAGTGAGGAGCGGAGCACCCATGAAGCTCCTTTTGATCAGGCACGGACAGACACCAGGCAACGTTGCCGGCCAACTGGACACGGCGTTTCCGGGCCCGGGATTGACCGAAATCGGCGAGCGGCAGGCCGCTGCGCTGCCGGAAGCGCTGGCGGATGAAGCAATCCAAGCGCTCTACACATCCACGCTCCTGCGGACCCAAGTGACGGCCGCGCCGCTGGCCAAAGCTACCGGGCTGGAACCCGAAATCCTGGACGGCGTGCACGAGATCGAAGCCGGCGCACTGGAAAAGAAAACAGACCACGAGTCGCACATGCGGTACATGGGCACCGTCTTCGCCTGGACGGACGGTGACTTGGACGTGCGCATGCCGGGCGCCTTCAACGGCCACGATTTCTTTGCCCGGTTCGACGCTTCAGTGAACAAGGTGGCGGCTGCGGGACATTCGACGGCGGCGATCGTCAGCCACGGCGCGGCCATCAGGTGCTGGGCCGGACGGCGGGCAGAGGACATCGACACCCTGTTCGCCGAAACCCACCAACTGCCGAACACCGGGATCGTAGCGCTGGAAGGAGATCCCGAATCCGGCTGGCGCGTGCTGCACTGGGACCAGATGCCGGTGGGCGGCATGGCATTGGCGGACCGTACAGCCGAGGACCCGACGGGAGATGCCTTCTAGGGAGATGCCTCGTAGGGAGACGCCCCACAAGAGTTGCGAGGTCTGCTCTGCGCGCCAAATGCACTCGTGAGCACGCAGAGCGGGCCCCGCACCGCTAATTCTCCGGACGCTTACGCGCAGGAAACACCGCGGTAACCCCAACTCCCTAGGCTTGATACGCATAGACACCTCCGCGAAACTCGGCGAAATGAGGCACCGATGCAGACCAACCCACGGCTCAACATCCGGCAGGTCACCTGGGCGAACCCGGTTGGAGCCGACCTCCGCGCCGCACAGCAGGCAGAACTGGACGCACGCTTCGGGACTACCGACCATGAACCCGGCCCCCCACCGTCGGAAGCCGACACGGCAGTGTTCGTGGTGGCCTACGAGAAATGCTCCGGACAACCGCTGGGATGCGGCGGGCTGCGGATGCTGGACGGGACAACGGCAGAAATCAAGCGACTCTACGTGGTCCCCTACGCCCGCGGCTCAGGAGTGGCGAGCTCCATCCTGGCGGCCCTCGAAGCGCAGGCGCACTCGCACGGTTTCAGCGTGATCGCGGCAGAGGCGGGTTCAGCCCAGTCAGATGGGCGCAGCTTCTACAAGAGCGCCGGTTTCGCCGAAGTCCCCAATTTTGGGCCATACATCGGAGTTAGTGAATCCCACTGCTATTCCAAGCGGATCGACTCCCACAGCGCGTCGCACACAGCCATGGCGTAGGCGGCTCAAAAAACGAAGCCACCTACGCCAGACGGAACCTCCTACGACGGTGGGCTCACAAAGCCGTCGCAACGCCTTCCATCACAATGCGTCGGCTGTACGTGCCTGGGCTGAGGATCTCGTCCTCGGCACTGGGGAGCCGGAGAATGGCTTGGCTTCCGTCCGGAACCAGCGCGGAAACCTCGAGGTGCCCGTTGGACAGTTCCCATCGCACGGAGGCCAAGCCCAACGGCGTTTCCAAGCTGGTCTCGGCCCATTCAAGCCCGCCGCCGGGTTGCGGTGCGACCAGGAAGCGGCTGTAACCAGGATCCAGCGGGGCCAATCCGCCGATGGTTCTGTGCATCCAATCGACCACGGCGCCCAAGGCGTAATGGTTGAAGCTGGTCATCTCGCCCGGGTTGATGGTGCCGTCGGGCAGCATGGAATCCCAGCGTTCCCAGATGGTGGTGGCACCCATGCTCACGGAATATAGCCACGATGGGTTCTCTGTTTGGAGCAGCAAGCTGTACGCGTGATCCAGATGCCCGGTCATGGTCAGCGCGTCCGTGACGAACGGTGTTCCAGCGAAGCCTGTGGAGATATGGAAGCCTGATTGTTCAACGAGCTCGGCGAGCCTGCGCCCGGCAAACCCAAGGTCTGCTTCATCCAGAATCTCAAACACGATGGCCAGGGAGTACACGGTGGTGCAGTCACTGAGGATCACGCCCTCGGAAATGTAGTGCTCTGCGAAGGCCGCCCGAAGATCAGCAGCCATCTGGCCGAACTCCGCGGCTGCAGCGTGCCCACCAAGGACGTCAGCCGCGGCAGCCACGAGCGACGCCGTTCGGAAGGCACACAGCGTAGCCACCACGTGCTTGTCCGCCTTCGCCTCCCACGGCCGGTCCGGTGCGGCATCAGGATCAAGCCAGTCCCCGAACTGGAAGCCCGTGTCCCACAATCCGTTGGAAGACAGCTTGCTCCGCAGCCTGCGGGCGTGGCCCGCCATCGACTCGAACTGCTCTTCCAGTACCCGCCGATCTCCGTAAGCACGCCAGACTGCCCACGGAACCCAGACGGCCGCGTCACTCCACACAGCGGCTGAATCCGGGGCGCCAAACTCGGCCGGCTGCTCAATGTATTTCAGGACGTTAGGCACGACGAACGGCACCAGGTCACTGTCATGGCTCTGCTCCAGCCCAAGGTCCCGCAGCCAGTCACGCAGGAAATCGCGGCTGTCGAAAAGGAACGCCGCGCTGGGCGCAAACGCAGAGAGGTCACCAGTCCAGCCGAGGCGCTCATCGCGCTGCGGGCAGTCCGTGGGCACATCCACGAAGTTGCCGCGCATCCCCCACACCGCATTCTCGTGGAGACGGTTCAGGAGCGGATTGGACGTCTCGAACCGGCCGATTCGGCGCATGTCGGAACTGATGACGACGGCGGTCAGGCCGCCGTCGCGCAGGGCGTCGGCACCCCCGGGCCACCCCTCAACCTGGGCATAGCGGAAACCATGAAAGGTCAGGGTCGGTTCGAAGACGTCGTCTCCGCCGGAGAGCGTGAACCGGTCCGTGGCCTGCGCCGAACGCAGCGGCCGGGTGCCCAACTCGCTGTCCTCGAGAACTTCCGCGTGGCGCACCGTGACAACATCGCCGGCTGGACCGGTCAACGAGGCGCGTATCCAGCCCACTACGTTCTGCCCAAAGTCGACCAGCACCTTGCCCGCGGGCGAGGTCCACACCTCCACGGGGGTCAACTCCAGCTGCCGACGGACCGGCGGTCCAATATAGGGTTCCAGCCGGGCGAGGTCGTCGTCGAGCACGTGAACGCCAACCCACTGGTTGGAGGCGAACCCAGGATCCAGCCACGCGTCGTCGAAACGGCGGGCGTCGATGTCCTGCCCGTCGTAGAGATCGTTGGCGGTGGTGGCGGACGGACCTGACGTCCAGGACGCGTCAGTGCCGATGAACTGCTCGTGACCGTCTGCGAACCGGACCCGGAGTTCGACAAAGGCGCCCAACTCGTCGCCGTAGTATTTCGAGCCGCCCGCCCACGCCAGCCGACCGCGATACCAGCCGTTTCCGAGCGCAAGCCCAATGACCGTCGTCGTGCTTACCAGTTCGGTGACGTCGAGCTCGCTGTACCTGACGCGCCATTCGTAGCTCGACCAGCCCGGCGTCAGGAGGTCCTCGGAAGCGCGTTGGCCGTTGATCCAGGCCTCCACCACGCCAAAGGCGGAGAGAAAGAGCGTGGCCGACTCAACGTCGCCGTGGCCGTCGTCCAGGTGGAACTCGCCGCGCAGCAGCGGCGCTCCGTCAAAGTCGTTGTCCGCAGCGATCATGCGGGCATGCCAGGTGGTCATTGGTTGATCTCCAGTGTCTGTGGTGAGGGCAGGTGCATTCAGGCGGGCAGCTCTTCGAGTTCCAGCTCGGCGCCGTTGTTCTGCGCCATGCCACCCAGCCAGTGCGCGCTGGGCTTGGGCGTGCGTTCCTGCGTGGCCCGGTCAACGGAGATCAGGCCAAACTTGGGGCCGTAGCCGAACACCCACTCGAAGTTGTCAAAGGCCGTCCAAGCGATGTAGCCACGCACGTCGATCCCGTCAGCCAGGCAGGACGCGACGCCGGCAACAGCCGTGCGCAGGTAGGAGAGCCTCTGGGTGTCGTCTTCCGTGGCGAGGCCGTTCTCCGTGACGATCACGGGAATCCCGGCCACGCGGGCGGCCTCGCGGATGGTGGCTTCCAGGCCTTCGGGATAGATCTCCTCGCCCATCTGGTTGGTTGGGACACCGTCAGCGGCGTGGACCACGCCGTTGGGCCCGAACACCGTTCGGCCGTACGTCTGGATTCCCACGAAGTCGTCTCCCTGGGAGGCCTCGAGGAAACGCTCGTTGACCTCGCGGCGGATGCGGTCCGCGTTGGCTTGTCCGCCCTCTGCCGCGTGGATATCCGTGTTGGCGAGTGTCCAGCCGACCATCAGTTCAGGGCGTCGCGCCTTGATGACGTCCCGCGCTGCATGGTGAGCTGCGAGCTTGACGTCGAAGCCGGGTCCGGAGACCGTGAACTGGAACGGCGCCACCCGGGCAGCCTCGATGCCAAGCCGCTCGGCGGCGGCAGCCCAGATGGGCACCTCGCCGCGGCCCTCGGCCGGAACGCCGCCGATTCCCAATTCCTTCAACAGCCATGGGAGGTTCGGTTCATTCAGCGTGCAGGCGACGCCGATGAGGTCGCCGAGGTGGTCCATCACCCGTTCTGCGTAGCGCGCGAAGCGTTCCGGCGTGGCAGCATCTTCCCAGCCTCCGGCGGCGAGCAGCCAGCGCGGTGACGTGAAGTGGTGGAAGGTGACAACCGGCGTCAGGCCGTGTTCGTGGCAGGCTTCCAGGACGCGGCGGTAGTGGTTGAGTGCCGCCGTCGAGAATTCTCCTTCCTCAGGTTCTATCCGCGCCCATTCAAGGGAGAAGCGGTAGCTGGTGAAGCCCAGGCCCGCGATCAGCGCAATGTCCTCGCGGTAGCGGTGGTAGTGGTCAATGGCGTCGCCCGAGGGTTCGGCGAAGATCGTTCCGGGGAGGTTTTCCAGGAACCAGCAGTCGCTGTTGACGTTGTTCCCTTCAACCTGGTGTGCGGCGGTGGCGACTCCCCAAAGGAAGTGGTTCGGGAAGGTCTGGGAGGTTGTCATGCTTTTCCTTATCTGCATCCGCTGGTTAGCGGACACCCTTGATCCAAGTGACAGTGATACTGCCCAGGGCGCACAGCGCGGCGGCTGCGAACCATAGGAGCCCGTAATTGTGGCCGCTGCCGATGGCGAGGATCGCCGGTGCGGCTGCGGGAACGATGATGTTGGGAATGCTGAGGGCCAGGCTGAAGACTGCGAGGTCTTTGCCGGCGTCGCGGGCGTCGGGGAGGACTGCCGCGCACAATGCGAGGTCCACGGTCAGGTACATCGCCTGGCCCATGGCGAAGACGATCCACGCCACCACGAATTGTTCGAACGAGGCCGCCGTTGCCCCGATCACCAGGGCTGTGGCCATGAGCAGTGCGGCAGCGATGACGAACGGCTTGCGGCGGCCGATCTTGTCCGAGAGCCATCCGGAAGCCATGAAGAAGAGGATGCTGACCGGCGCGGACATCAAGGTCAGCGTTCCAGCGCTCCTTCCGGCCTCCGCAATGGGCATGTGGAGCCCATCCATCAGGAAGAAGATGAAGTACGCGAACAAGGCAGTCATGGCGATGCCCGCGAAGAACCGGGATACCCAAGCCCAGGCGAAGTTCGGGTGCTTTCGGGGATTGACGATGAACGTCCTGGCGAGGCCCTTCAGATCCAGCGGGGGAAGCTCGGACCGCTTCTTGACGGGGTCCTTGTACAGCACCAGCAGGGGCAAGCTGCAGACGATCGCCAGTAGGACGGGAACGCACATCATGTACAAAGGAACATCCACCAGCCACGCGGCGAGGTAGGAGCCCGCGGACATTGCCAGTGCACCAAACATACCCATGGCGCCCATGACCCGCCCGCGTTTGTTGTCCGGCAGCGCCTCCACGGGAATCACGCTGAACGTATTGAACGCCGCCTGCGCGCACACCAGCGCAACAACATAGGCCGCGATGATGACTGGCGTGGATGGCACGGTTCCGATCACGGCAGCAGCCAGCAGCGCCGGGATCAGCCCGCCGATAATCCACGGACGACGGCGGCCGAAGCGGCTGGCGGTGCGATCGGACAGTGCGCCGGTGAGCGGGATAGTGACGATCAGGAGCAGCGCGCTGATGGAGACAGCCATGCCGTAGCTGGCTTCCTTGGCGGCAGGATCCACCACGGCCAATCGAAGGGAAAGTGCAGTGCCCAAGGTCAGGCTCATGATGTACATGCCGAGCGCTGCAATGAGGACCAGGGCCATGGTCTTCTTCGCGGACGTTTGGGGCGTTGTGGCTGCTTGGGGGTGCGGGTTCGGAATTCCGGCGGTTGTGCCTGACGGTGCATCCAGCTGTGCATGCTCCGCCGGCTCCAAGACCTGGGTCGCGGCTGTGGGGTCACCCATGAAAATCCTCCTTTGGATCAGAGCCACCATTGGCTCCCTGTGACCGGTGACGCAGGGGCGTTGGGGACCCTGCGATGTCTTTCATGCAAAGGTAACCAAAGTTTGACCACTTTGGAATATTTTCGCCGAGATTTCTTTACCAAAGTGGAAAAGAAACTTGGTAGCCTCGTATCAGAGGAGGCCTTCACATGGATTCACACACAGCAACCCGCGCGCCCGGACGGACCGGCAAGCGCGCCCCCTACGCCAACGGGGCCAAGAAGCGCGCAGAACTGGTGGAGTCGGCCTTCCAGGTCTTCGCCGAACAGGGCTACCTCGGCTTGTCCATCCGGCAGATCGCCGAGCACATTGGAACCAGCCACACAGCGCTTCTCCACCACTTCGGGAGCAAAGAGGCCCTTCTGGAAGCCGTGCTTGTCCTCCGTGAAGAACGGGAAGGGCCGTGGCGGCAGGCGCTTATTGATGAGCGAGGCCTGCTGGAAACCGTGCCGGCGGTGATGCGGCACAACGCAGGCATCCGCGGCGTCATCCACCTCGACGCAACGCTGCGAGCCGAGGCCATCCGCCCGGACCATCCGGCCCACGAGTTCCTGCTCCGCCGCAACGAGGACTTTGTGGCGTCAGTACACTCCGAGCTCGAACGGGAACTGGCGGCTGGACGGTTGCGGGAAGGCTTCTCCCCCGCTGTCATGGCCCGCCAAATTACGGCTCTGGTAGATGGCATCCAGTTGAGTTGGCTGTACGACGAATCCGTTGACATGGCGGAGCACCTCCAAGCCTTCATGGACCTGATCAGGAGGCCGGAACCCGGCGCAACCGGGACGCAACATGACGCGGAGGAAATTCCAGTTCGCTAATCTCGGATTATGGAAAAAGCAGACATCACCTTCCGCACCCGCAAATGGGTGCGGCCCGAGGACCTCAACGCCAACGGCACGCTCTTTGGTGGCAGCCTGCTGAAGTGGATCGATGAAGAGGCCGCGATCTACGCCATCCTGCAGCTTGGGAATGGCCGGGCCGTCACCAAGTACATCTCGGAAATCAACTTTGTCAGCTCCGCGGTGCAGGGAGACCTTATTGAGATGGGCCTGACGGCGAAGCGCTTCGGGCGCACGTCGCTGACCATGCGCGCCGAGGTCCGGAACATGATCACGCGGCAGAGCATCCTCACCATTGAGGAAATCGTCTTCGTGAACCTTGGCACCGACGGTCGTCCACAGCCACACGGCTACACGGAAATCACGTACGACCGCGACCGCATTCCCACGCACCACCTGACAGATACCCTCCACGAGGACTGAACCACCCGGCGTCGTACGTTGAAAGAGCTGCGCTCCTTCCCACTTGCCTCGACCGGCACCCTGAATGCCACGTGACCCGGCCACGGAAATCCGCGGAACCCCAGCGGAAGCACTTCAGGCGAGCGGGGTGGAGTGCGCAGTAACTGGGCAGGAACGTCGGACCTACTGCGTTAACGGGTGCTGGCGGCCGCGAGAACGCGGCCGCCAGCCTATGTTTTCCGGTGACGGGAGTGATGTCACCGGAACCTATGGGGCGCCTGATTCAGAAAATCAGCGCCGGTCGAACGTCAGCCCGCCTGGCACCTGGAACGTCGGCATGAGCTCAAGCATGCCCACATTCACGTGGCGCGGCGTTTCGATGGCGTAGTCCAGGGCGTTCACAATGTCGTCGGTAGTCAGTGACTCGTAGCCCTCGTAGTACGTCTTCCAGGCTTCTTCCATGGCCTCGGGCGTGCCACCCATGTTGCGGCCGAAGATCTCAGTCTCCACTCGGCCCGGGCAGATCTCGGTGACGCGGATGCGCTTGCCGACGGTGTCGTTGCGGAGCTGGCGCGAGATCTGGTGAACGGCCGCCTTGGTAGCGTGGTAGACGGTGTGCCCGTAGAAGTTGTAGACGCCCGCGATCGAGCTGATGTTGATGACGTGGCCAAGGTCGCGTTCCACCATGCCCGGCAGAACCAACCGCGTGAGCTGCAGCAGGCCACGAAGATTCACGTCCACCAGTTCGTCGATGTCCTCTTCGGACGAGTCCAGGATGTTGCCCGGCCGGGACACTCCGGCGCAGTTCACCAGGACGTCCACCTTGAGTTCGCTCACGACGGCGGCCAGCGCGGCTGTGTCGGTCAGGTCCACCACATGCGGGACTGCTCCGGTGCGGTCGGCCAGTTCAGCGAGGCGCTCCTCGTTGCGGGCCACGGCGTGAACGGTCAGGCCGCGCTTGGCGAGGCGTTCAGCGATGGCTGCGCCCATACCGGTGGAAGCTCCGGTGACGAGTGCGGTGGTGTAGTCAGAAAAGGACATGGGGTTCTCCAAAGGTGGGGAATCGGTGGGGCTCAGTGCGCCGGACCCTGAGGTCCGGCGCACTGCCCGGAGGTCAGTGATGCTACGCGTCGCGCAGCGGTTCGTGGGCGCGGTCCTTGACCGTGCTGACGGCGATCAGCGTGCCCAGCGCCGTGATGACTGCGTAGAAGGCCGGCATGTAGATGTTCCCCGTGGACGAAATCAGCCAGGTCATGAGCAGCGGAGCGGTTCCGCCGAACAGCGCGGAGGAGATGTTGTAGCCAAGACCGTAAGCGGAGTAGCGGACCCGGGTGGGGAACAGTTCAACGATCAGGATGTGGATGACGGCGGTGTGGCCGGCGAAGACGACTGCCATGATGCAGGCACCGAGGATTGCCAGCCCCATTTCACCCGTTGCAATGAGGGCGTAGGAGGGGATGCCGAGGACTGCCATGGCGATTGCGGATCCGGCGATGACCTTCTTGCGGCCAACACGGTCGGAGAGGGCACCCATGAACGGGATGGCGATACAGATGACCACCAGGCTGCAGGCAGTAACCAGAAGGGCTTGGCCGATAGTGAAGTTAAGCTGCTTGCCCTTGAGGAACGTGGGCATGTAGGAGAACAGGACGTAGTAGCCGGAGCCGTTCATGAGCGGGATGAAGAGGGCCAGGAGCATGGCACGGCGGTGCTCAGCAGACTTGAAGGCTTCCTTCAACGGGTTCTTGGAGAGGCCGCCCTCTTCCTTGAGCTTGACGAAGTTGGGGGTGTCCGCGATTGCCTTGCGGATGTACCAGCCGATGACGCCCATCGGGATGGCGACCAAGAACGGGATGCGCCATGCGAACGAGCCGAAGCCGCCGCCGTCGATCGCTGCCTGGGTGAGCCACGGGGACATGGAAAACGCCACGAGCGTACCGGTGAGCAGTGCTGCGAAGGAGGCGATCTGGGCGTAGGACGTGATGACACCGCGCTTGCCTTCAGGGGCGTGCTCGGCAAGGAACGTCATGGCGCCGGCAGCTTCGCCGCCAACGGAGAAGCCCTGCAGCATACGCAGGAGCACCAGCAGGATTGGCGCGGCAATGCCAATGGCCGCATATGGCGGCAGGAGGCCGATGCCGGCGGTGGCAACACTGATCAGGAGGATCACAAAGACCAGTAGCTTCTGCCTGCCGATCCTGTCTCCGAGGTAGCCACAGACAACGGCGCCTAGCGGCCGGACGAAGAACGATACCGCGTAGCCCGCAAAGACGAAGAGCAGTGCGTTATCCGGATTGCCTGGCGCGAGGAAGACGAGCGCCAGCGTTCCCGCCATGAAGGCGAAAATGCCGTTGTCGTACAGTTCCACGAAGATGCCAACACAACCTGCGGTGACAACCTTGCGGGTTTGGCGGCCCGTGAGCCGCTCATGCTGCGCTGGTGCAGCGTTGGTGCTTGCGGTCATGACTTTTCCTTACTGAGATGAGCGTAGCAACGCCTACTGGTGTGACGACAGGGTTTTAGCTGCATGCCGCAACTGGTAGGTCCTGCCACTGGGGACGGCATCCGATGCCGAGGAGTCCGAAGACGGTGTTGACGGATTCGCGGAGCGTTTCGAGTTGGGCCCGCGAGCGCCTGTGGGCGGCAGTTGCTTCTGCCACTGTGGTTTTCCGAAAACGGACTTTGTCCCCTGGCCGCGCTTGGGCCAGGACATCCAGTCCGGTGCTGGTGACCACTGCGAGTACGGGATACCCGGCGGTGACGCCGCGTCCCCGGTGCAGCACCAGCAGCTCTTCCCTTGAGGGAACCTCGACGGCGCCAACTGGCACGCCGCGGGAAAGCACCTCACCGCTGGAGGTTCTTTCCGGAAGTTCTCCGCCGAGCCGCAGGCCGATGTGGTTGCTGCGGCCGCTGACGGCGTATTCCGAGGTGAAGAGCAGTTCACCGGATTCGCCAAACTCGGCGACGTCCGGCCCGTCGGTCACGTCGACCAACAGATCTGTTCCCATGCTGGGCCGTTCGAGGCCAAGCCGGAAAAGGGGAAGGTCGAAGTACGGCTGGCGTACCGGGCCAACGCTCCTGCGGGTGAGGAGGCTGGTGCCTTCCTTAAGTTGAAGTCCGAAGCCCACCACAGTATCCGGGGCTACGCTGCCGAGCAGCGTCTCCGCCTCGATGGAGCCGTGGATTGCCAGGTACGCCCGGAGGCCGCGTTGGATTCCGCGAATGGACACTGTTTCTCCGGCACGCACCGAGACCGGTTCCCACTGGCTCGACGGGCGGCCTCCGACGGTGAGCGTGAGCGGCGCACCCGTGACGGCGATCAGGATGTCGGTGGTGGCCTTCATCCGGAAATCCAGGGCAGTGATCTCCACCAGGGGATCGTTGTCCGGGTTTCCGGCCAGGATGTTGGCCGCCCGGGCGGAGTACTGATCCAGGGCCCCATTGACAGGGAGCCCGAAGCGGGGTCCGCGGGTTCTGCCGAGGTCGGTGACGACGGAGTTACCGGGTTGCTGGATCAGGATTTCGCCGCTCATGGCAGCGCTCCCAACTCCACAGCCGCCAGTTCCACTGCTTCTAGTTCCAGTGCTTGCAGTTCCAGGCCGGCGTAATCGCTGAAGTCCTCGGAACGGATCTGCCGGAACCGCAGGATGTCGCCCGGCTTGTAGGGCACCAGCGGTTCGCGACGGATGTTCAAGACCGAAAGAGGGGTCTGGCCGATCACGCACCATCCTCCCGGAGCCGACGCCGGAGCGATGACTGCCTGGCGTCCGGCTACGGCAACCGCACCAGCCGGAACGCTGAGCCTCGGATCCTTGAGCCGGGGCACCGGCTTGGGGAACGCGGGGCCGTCCATCATGGGGGATCCAGCGGGGGCACCCAAACAACGAACGGTGTAGGTCTTTTCCGTGTGGAGGCGAATGACGTCCTCGGTGGTGATCCCTTGGTGCTGGGCGACGCGCTCAAGGTCCGGCCCGTATTCGCCGCCGTAGACCACAGGTACATCGAACTCACGGGGAGCCGCTGTGCTTCCGTTGGAGCGGTCGAGTTCCAGGAGCCCGAGCTTGACGAACGCGCGCACCTGACGGGCCGACACCAGCACGGGGTCGAATTCCACCAGTACGGAATCGTACGTTGGGACAGCACCGTGAAGTCCCTCGGCACCGCAGTTTTCCAGCCAGTCGGCCAGGCGGTGCACAGTGAGCCAGTTGTCTTCGCTGGCCTCCGAGATCGCCACGACGCGCAGTGCGGAGTCTCCGGACTCGTAGATCTCGGTGGGAGCCGCTGTCAGCAGGGACATGTCAGGCCGCCTTCCTTTTGGCATCCATGACCTCGGTAAGAGGGGCGATGCGGACGCCGGCGGAGATGAGCCCGGACCTGATCCGGCGGGCCAGGTCAACGGCGCCGGGGTTGTCCCCATGGAGGAGGACAGTATCGACGTCGATATCCATGTCCACGCCGTTCGCGCAGCGGATCTTGCCGTCAACCACCATGCGCAGCGTGCGGTCCACGATCTCTGCGGGATCGTGCAACACAGCACCGGGCTGGCTGCGCGGAACCAGCGTGCCGTCTTCCTGGTACGCCCGGTCGACGATGCCGACGATCGCAACGTCCAGGTTTGCGTTGCGGGCCGCTGCGGCCAGTTCGCCTTCCTGGGCGACCACAATCAGCTCGTTGTCCACGCTTGATGCCGCCTCGGCAACAGCCTGGGCATAGTCGGCGCGGACTGCCACGAGATTGCCCAGCCTGCCATGCGGAGCGATGTGCGTCACCTTGGTGCCGTGGAAGGCAGCGAACCCGTTGAGGGCACCGAGCTGGTACAGGACATCGTTTTGAACCTCGCTGGCAGAAAGGCCCATGTCCCGGCGACCGAACCCACGAAGGTCAGGGAAGCTCGGATGCGCTCCGATGCCTACTCCGCGGCGAACGCATTCAGCAACGGTGGCAGCCATGATGTCCGGGTCACCGGCATGGAACCCGCATGCGATATTGGCACTTGTTACGATCTCCAGGAGTTCGGAATCGTCGCCAATGGTGTAGGCGCCAAATCCCTCTCCAAGATCCGCTACAAGATCAATTGTCGGGTTCACGTGGTTCTCTTTCCGTGGTTCTGCCTTTGGGTTTGGGAATTGCGCAGTAGCCTCTAAGGGCATTATGTGAATTCCCGTGAAATGGCTGACGCTGTTGGAATCCAAAGCGTCGCCTGAAGTTCTTTCCAAAAGTCTCGCACTGGTCAACCACGTTGCACAAAGACCTAATCACTATCCCGTGATAGGTCTCCGTTATGACCTGCACCACCCTGTACTGTGGCATGGGTCCCAGCGCTGCCGGATAGAATTTCTCCATGGCATGCCACCCGGGGACGTGGCCCTCCAGGAAGGCAGACCCATGGATACGCGCAAGCTCTCATACTTCGTGCAGATCGTTGACTCCGGCAGCATCACCAAGGCAGCCGCCGCGCTCCACGTGGCCCAGCCCGCCCTGAGCCAGCAGGTATCGGCACTGGAGAACGACCTCAAGCAGCGCCTGCTGATCCGCAGCAAGCAGGGTGTCGAGCCCACGGCAGCAGGGCACACCTTGTACCGCCACGCACAGTCGATTCTGCGCTTGGTTGAGCAGGCCAGGCAGGACGTCGCCACCTCAGGCGCAGCACCGTCGGGCAGGGTCTCCATCGCGATTGCGCCCTACAGTATGGCCTCCAGCCTGACGCCCCAGATCATCAGCGAGGTCGGCCGGCGTTACCCGGATATCGTGGTCCACCTGACAGAGATTTTCGGCGGCGTGTTGAGCGAAGCCATCAAGAACGGCCGCCTCGACATGGCTCTCATTTACGAGCCCGGGAAGATCCGAGGGGTTCAGTTCACCACCATGATCGTGGAAGACCTTCACCTGGTGGTCCACCCGGACGTGGACATCAACCACGGCAAGGACACCATCACGCTCGCGGAAGCGAGCACGGTGGGACTCTTCCTTCCGGAGAAGAACCACACCCTGCGCCAGCTCATCGAGAAGGGACTGGCAGACCTGGACTTGCCGCTCCGTTTGGTGGGGGAAGTGGAGTCAGTCCCTTCCCTGATCCGGCTCATCCGCGCCAACCTCGGTGGGACAGTGCTCCCGAAGTCAGCCGCGGACGCCCTCTTCCCGGACCAGAACTTCAAGGTGCTGCGGATCGTGGAACCCGGCCTGCAGAGCAAAATTGCCCTGTGCACACCTGACCACGAGCCACTCTCCGAGGCTGCCTCTGCTGTGCTGCTGGTGGTCAAGGAGATGCTGCACCAGCAGCTGATATCCAAGTACGGAACAGACCCCGTCCAGCTACCGGCTCATCCATAACAAACCCTTATCCGGACAGACAGCTTTGGTCTTATTCAAGAACGTTTTAATTTCCTAGGATCGAATTATCAAGTAATTCGAAAGCAGCTCACGGATTCCGCGGGCCTGTTCAAAGGAAATAACGGTGAAGAAGATCAGCACAGCCGGATGGGTTTCGAATCCAACCCGCGGAACGATCAGCGCACGAACAGGATTTCACTGCCCACGGAATGGTTTTTGGCGGCCCCTGGGAGGGATCGGCGAACCGCTCTTCGTCTTTGAAGGAAGCCTGATGCCGGCGCACGCAGGAAACAGCATCGAATGGCACCTCGTCGATACCCGTCCGGGACACTCCGGACTCGACTAAGCCCTCCCGAACCTGAGCCGACTGGCTCCCCGCCGGTTCGACGCCGGATCTACCCCGGAACCCGGCCATCCGCCGTCGTACTTTCACCAAAGCTGCAGCACGCCAAGGCGCCCTGTCACCGACAAGGCGCCTTTTCCGTGCCCAAAGAGTGCACACCAAAGGGCCGGCCGCAACGCCCTTCACAACGCGCGACCGGCCCTTTGCGGACGGTTAGTCTTCGACCAGGAGGCCCTTCTCCTTGAGCTTCTCCGTCAGGCCGCAGAGCTCGATGGTGTTGCCGCCGTCGTGGTACAGCTTGATGAGTTCGCGCTCGTGGTCGTCGCGGGCCTGGGACAGTGCGATGACTTCCTCAGCTTCTTCCCTGCGGACAACCACCACGCCGTCGGCGTCACCGCGGAGGATGTCACCCGGGTAGATGATTTCGTCGCCGAAGACGATGGGGTGGTTGATCGGGCCGAGGGTTTCCTTGACCGTGCCCTTGATACTGACGCTGCCGGAGAACACAGGCAGGCCGAGTTCGATCAGGTCCTGGGTGTCGCGCACGCCGGAATCGGTGACCATCGCGGCGATGCCCTTGGCCTTCATGGCGTTGCCCAGGACGTCGCCGAACGTGCCGGCCTCGGTCATTTCCTGCGCCCCCACCAGGACGACGTCGCCTGCCTGGGCGTAGTGGATGGCCACCTGGAGCATGAGGTTGTCCTGCGGGGCACAAGCGACAGTAACGGCTGGCCCGCAGAAGGACATGGAGCGGTCGATCGGCTTGATTTTGGAGCTCAGGGCGCCGCGACGACCCTGTGCTTCATGGATGGTCGCTGAGGAAAAGGCAGCCAGGCGGCTGACGACGTCGGCATCAGGGCGCTCGAACTTGGTCTTAACGTGGATCATTTGAGGGATCTTTCTGTGGGGCCTGGGACAGGGCGTTAACGGCAGCGCGGATCGAGTCCACGCCGTCGTTGATGGTCTCCAGCGAGGTGGCGAAGGAGATGCGGAAGTAAGGGCCAAGGCCGTAGGCCGAGCCCTGGATGACGGCCACGCGGGCCGCGTCCAGCAGGTAGAGCGTGAAGTCTTGGTCGTTCTCAATGACTTTGCCGTCGGGTGCGGTCTTGCCGATGACGCCGCTGCAGTTCACATATGCGTAGAAGGCGCCGTCCGCCGGAGCGACGGACAGTCCGTTGATGGCATTCAAGCCCTCGACGGCGGCGTCCCGGCGCTTGCGGTAAACCTCCACACTGTCGCGGACAAAGGACTGGTCGCCATTCAGTGCCGCTACTGCGGCAGCCTGGCTGATGGATGAGGGGCACGATGACGTCTGCGATTGCAGCTTGTTCATTGCCGCGATCAAGGGCGCCGGACCCACGCCGTAGCCGAGTCGCCAGCCAGTCATGGCATACGCCTTGGAGACACCATTGACCAGCAGGATGCGGTCCTTGAGCGCCGGCGCGGCGGTGACCAGGCTGGTGACGCGGCCATCGCCGAAGTGGATTTCGTCGTAGATCTCATCAGTGAGGATGAAGACCTGCGGATGCCGTTCCAGAACTCCGCCAAGAGCCTGGAGTTCCTCGCGGGTGTACACGGCGCCGGTGGGGTTGGAGGGCGCGTTGAGGATGAGCCATTTGGTCTTGGGGGTGATGGCTTCTTCCAAGGCGGCCGGGGTGAGCTTAAAGCCAGCGTCTTCGCCGCACGCGACGATCACCGGAGTGCCGTCGTTGGCGAGCACCATATCCGGGTAGGACACCCAGTACGGCGCGGGAACGATCACTTCGTCGCCCTCATTAAGCGAAGCCATCAGGGCAACATAGAGAACCTGCTTGGCGCCGCCGCCGATGGTCAGCTGATTGGGCTCATAGTGGTGCCCGGTGTGGTTCTCGATCTTGCGGAGGATCGCCGTCTGCAGCTCGGGCGTACCGGTCACCGAGGTGTACTTGGTCTCGCCATTGTTGATCGCTTCGATAGCGGCAGCCTTGATGTGATCCGGGGTGTCGAAGTCCGGCTCGCCGACGGTCAGGTCGATGATCGGGATGCCTTCAGCTTTCAGTTCGCGGACGCGGGCGGCGGCGGCGACGCTCGCTGAGGACTTGATGCGGGTGACCCTCGACGCCGGCAGGTAGTCGGACATGTCTCCTCCAGGAATGTGGAACTCAGGACGCGCGGATTCGCGTATCCCCTTTTTCGAGACTAGGGATTCGCGCGGGCCGTGGATAAGACCTAATGTGCGTGGATCTATAAGGGGGTCTTATGACGGGCGCCCCTGTATGGGGGCTTTGTGCGCGGTTGGAGTGTTTTCGCGTCCATACGGGCTTCTTCCATGCACTTTTCTTATGGGTTCACGCGGTATTGGTATTTCCTCCGGCGGCTGAACGATGCCTAAATTCAAGGAGTCAGAAGACTCACAGTGTCCGGAGGAAGCCATGCCAGCCCACGCCAGGTCCGTCTCGACAGTTTCGGGCCAAGGCCGCTCGGGCGAAGGCCGCTCAGCCGAAGATCGCCCGGCCGCCGGACGCTACACCTACCGGGCCAAGGCGTCACGTTCAGAAGCCCCGCCGCACGCCGCGGCCAAAGGTGAGCGCGCCAAGCTCGCCCATGCCCTTGCAGCGCATCGCCAACTCCTGTCCCATGCTTCCAGCGCCATCAGGACCCTGACTGCCGCGCGGAACGACATGATCGCCCAAGCCTTGGAAGACGGGCTGACCCTGGCCACAGTTGCCGCAGTCACCGGCGAGAACCTGCGGACTGTCAGGACCATCGGTTTGGCTTATGACGACCTCCACGCGAGCGGAGTCCCCCGGGACGCGCACGTGGCCAGACTGAAGGCCAAGAGTGACGAGTTGAAAGCAGCTGGACTACATCGTGACCAGATCGCCGAACGACGCGAGGCCCTGATCGTCATGGCTCTCCGCACCCAAATCTGCGACGACCTCGAACTCGCCTCGTTGACCGGGCTCACTCCGGACCATATCCGACGGGCATCCCGGGGCATTGCCCGGCCGGCGTAGCGCGACGTTCCTTCCCAGTTATTCCCCCAGCACTCAGGGCTTTCACGGCCGGAACCCCGGAAACACACGAATCTCCGGCCTCCGCCGAAGTTCGGAATCCCCGTGCCGGCCCACTAACTGGGAAGGAACGCAAGCGCCCCACCGTTGAACCCGCGGGCTGGGGCGGGTAGAACGGAGGCATGAGTGACGTGAACTCTTGGATGGACCAGTACGTCCGCGCGTGGACGTCGAACGAGCCGGATGACATACGGGCACTGTTCACCGAAGACGCCGTCTATTCCACCCGGCCCCATGCCGAGTCACCTTGGCGCGGCCACCAGGAAATCGTTGACGGATGGAACGAGGCCGGTGATCAGCCGCATGATTGGACCTTCGAGTGGACACTGTTGGGGCAAGACGGCGACACCGCGTTCGTTGAAGGGCTTACAACCTACCTCAACGGCGAGCCCACGTACGACAACCTCTGGGTGATCCGCTTCGCTGCGGACGGCCGCGCCCGCGAATTCACGGAGTGGTTCATGGCGCGCAAGGACTCCGGCGAAGCCTAACCCAACTGAGGGACAGCGCTCATCAGGAGTCGGAAGATGATCTACCCCCTGGTTGGGTTCAGTAGCTTTCGTGCTCCGCCGTCTCCGACACGGGAATGAACGTCGAAGCAAACGCCTCAGAGGCACGGGCGAGCACAGCAACGTCCGCGCCCACCAGCACAAAGGAGGCACCGGCGTCGAGATAGGCACGGGCGGTGGCTTCGTTGAAGGCGTTCACGCCGGCGGGCTTGCCGGCCGCTTTGGCGGCTTCGAGGCAATGCTCGACGACGGCCCTCACCAGAGGGTTTTCCTGCTGTCCCAGCAAGCCCATGGAGGCCGCGAGGTCAGAGGGCCCCAGGAAGATGCCGTCAACGCCGTCGACGGCAAGGATCTCTTCCACAGCTGCTGCCGCAGCCTCGGATTCGATCTGAACCGTGAGGCTGATGGACTCGGAAGCCACGGCCAGGTAGTCCGGGACCCGGTTCCAGCGCGACGCCCGGGCCAACGCCGAGCCGACGCCGCGGACACCATGCGGCGGATAACGCACAGCAGCGACGGCAGAGGCGGCCTCGAACGCCGAATTAACCATGGGAATCAGCAGGTTCTGCACGCCGAGGTCCAGGTATTGCTTGATGACCACGGTGTCGTTGACGGGCGGCCGGACCATAACCTGCAGCGGGTAACCGCTCACGGCGTGGAGCTGCGCCAAGATGGATTCGAGGCCGTTGGGGCTGTGTTCGGCGTCGATCAGCAGCCAGTCCAGGCCTGAGCCGGCGCAGATCTCGGCCACGAGCGGACTGCCGGAGCAGACCCACATCCCGGCGAGTGGCCGCCCTGTCCCAGTGAGGGCCGAATAGAAGGTGGGGCTCAGTTGAAGTGACATGTCACAACTCCCAACGGTCCGTAGTCCGCGTGTACGGTATCACCTTTGTACACCCACAAGGGGCGCGTAAACGAGCCTGCCAGGATGATATCTCCGGCTTTCATCGAATCCCCGTGCGCAGCGATCTTATTGGCCAGCCAGTGCACGCCGTTGGCCGGATGATCCAGTACTCCGGCAGCCACTCCGGTCTCTTCCACCGTCTGGTTTTTGTACAGGATGGCGGAGACCCAGCGAAGGTCGACGGCGTCGGGCCGCACCGGGCGGCCGCCCACCACCATGGCGCCCATCGCGGCGTTGTCCGAGATGGTGTCCACGATGGTCCGGCCCTCCATTTCGATCCTGGAGTCCAGGATCTCGAGGGCCGGAACCACGTAGTCTGTGGCGTTGAGGACGTCGAAGATGGTGCAGCCGGGACCCTTTAGACCGGACTTCAGCACGAACGCCAACTCCACCTCAACCCGGGGATGCGTGTACTGGTCCCACTCCACAGAGCACCCCGTTTCGAGGACCATGTCATCGAAAATGGCACCGTAGTCCGGCTCCGTGATGCCCGTGGCGGCCTGCATGGCCTTGGACGTGAGGCCGATCTTCCGCCCCACGAGCGTGCGCCCGGCTTCCTCGTTCCGCCGCATCCACAACTGCTGCACGGCGTAGGAATCCTCCACCGTCATCTCTGGGTAGCGGGCAGTGAGGCGCGGGACCGGCTTGCGGTTCCGGCCGGCCTCCAGGAGCTCGTCGGCAATGGCTTCGATCGTCTTCGCGTCCAACATCCCTTAGACCTGTGCTCCCAGTTTGAAGCCTTCGGCCGGCGTACCCGACGCACCTTCCGGGCGGGTGTAGGAGAAGCCATCGGCGCCCACTGTGACGGCCATTTCGGAGGCATCGGTACGTTCGATGACGGGCTGCGGGTTGCCGTCGAGATCCAGAACCAAGGAGGCTTCGGTGTACCAGGACGGGACCACGGGGTTGCCCCACCAGTCGCGGCGCTGGTTGTCGTGGACGTCCCAGGTGACGGTGGGGTTGTCCGGATCGCCGGTGTAGTAGTCCTGGGTGTAGATCTCCACGCGGTGGCCGTCCGGGTCCAGGATGTAAAGGTAGAACGCGTTGGACACTCCGTGGCGACCGGGTCCACGTTCGATACGGTCGGAGATGCGCAGGGCACCCATCTTGTCGCAGATCTGGATGATGTTGTGCTTCTCGTGCGTGGAGAACGCGATGTGGTGCAGGCGGGGGCCGTTGCCGCCCGTCAACGCAGTATCGTGCACGGTCTGCTTCCGGTGCATCCACGCGGCGTACGTGACGCCGTCGGAATCCTTGATGTCCTCAGAGACGCGGAAGCCCAGGTCCTCCAAGTACTTCCGGCCGCGCGGGACGTCCGGGGTCACCTGGTTGAAGTGGTCCAGGCGGACCAGTTCACCGGCGGAGTAGAGGTCGTAGCGCTGGGTGAGGCGTTCGACGTGCTCTACGTCGTAGAAGAACTCGTACGGGAAGCCCAGCGGGTCCTCCACGCGGACGGAATCGCCCACGCCCTTGGTGAAACCTTCCTTGCGGCGCTCCACCCGGCAACCGAGTTCGCGGTAGTACGCTTCAGCCGCGTCAACCTCGGCCGGGGACTTTACCCGATATGCGAAGGCGGCTGCTGCGGCGACCGGGCCCTTGCGGAGGACCAGGTTGTGGTGGATGAACTCCTCGAAGGAGCGCAGGTAGATGGTGTTCTCGTCTTCCTCGGTGACGTGCAGGCCGAGCAGGTCGACGTAGAACGCGCGGGACTTGGCCAGGTCCGTGACCACGAGTTCGAGGTAGGCGCAGCGGACAATGTCCGGAGCCGGGACTGTTGGCGTGGGGATGGGACCGGTGAATGGGTTGCTCATGGGATTCTCTCTTCGTTGAAAGTGTTCTTGTGGGGACCCAACTGAGTCGCAGTTGTGCACGTTATGAGCGTTCAAAACGCGCACTATTGCGACCTAGTTGGGTACTAGGCGCCGAACTTGGGCGTATGAACGGAGCCGAGCGTGATGTGCACAGCCTGCTGGTCGGTGTAGAAATCGATGGAGCGGTAGCCGCCTTCATGGCCCAGTCCGGAGGCCTTGACGCCGCCGAACGGAGTGCGCAGATCACGGACGTTGTGGCTGTTGAGCCACACCATGCCGGCCTCCACGTTCTGGGAGAAGTTGTGGGCCCGCGTCAGGTTCTGGGTCCAGATGTAGGCCGCCAGGCCGTACTTGGTGTTGTTCGCCAAGGCGAGGGCTTCGTCGTCGTTCTCGAAGGGTGTGATGGCCACGACGGGACCGAAGATTTCCTCCTGGAAGATCCGCGCGTCAGGCGCGACGTCGGCAAACACCGTGGGTGCGATGTAGTTGCCTTCGGGCAGGTGGTCGGGTCGGCCGCCGCCGGCCAGGAGCCGACCTTCGGACTTGCCGATCTCCACGTACGATGCCACCTTTTCGTAGTGCTCCGGGTGGACCAGCGCGCCGACCTGGGTCTTGGGATCGTGCGGGTCACCCACCACGATGTTCTTGGCCCGGGCGGCGTACTTTTCGCAGAATTCGTCGTAGATGGCCCGCTCGACGAGGATGCGGGAGCCAGCCGTGCAACGCTCACCGTTGAGGGAAAACACTCCGAACAGTGCCGAATCAACAGCGGCGTCCAGGTCCGCATCAGCGAACACGACGCACGGGGACTTGCCACCGAGCTCCATGGACAAGCCCTTGAGGTTTGCCGCGGCGTTGCGGAAGATCGTCTGGCCCGTGGTGGTCTCGCCAGTGAAGGAAATCAGCGGCACGTCCGGGTGCTTCACCAGGGCGTCGCCGGCTTCTTCGCCCAGGCCGTTGACCAGGTTGAACACGCCGTCGGGCAGGCCAGCGTCCTTGAAAATGGTTGCCCACAGAGACGCGGACAAAGGCGTGAACTCGGCCGGCTTGAGCACCACGGTGTTGCCGGTGGCCAGGGCCGGGGCGAGCTTCCAGGACTCGAGCATGAACGGGGTGTTCCACGGAGTGATCAGGCCGGCGACGCCGATCGGCTTACGGTTCACGTAGTTGATCTGCGAGCCCGGGACCTTCATGGCGTCGTCGAACTGGGCCACGATCAGGTCAGCGAAGAAACGGAAGTTCTCGGCAGCGCGCAACGCTTGGCCCTTCGCCTGCGTGATCGGCAGGCCGGTATCAAAGGTCTCCAGCTCCGCGAGGCGCTCTTCCTGCGCTTCCACGGCGTCGGCAATCTTGTTCAGCACACGGGCTCGTTCGCGCGGCTTCATCCTCGGCCACGGACCATTGACGAACGCTTCGCGGGCGGCGGCAACGGCGAGGTCGATGTCTTCCTTCTGGCCAGCCGAAGCAGTGGCGTAGTTCTGGTTGGACACCGGGTCCAGGACGTCGAAGGTCTTGCCGGACACGGAGTCAACGAACTCACCGTTGATGAAGTGCTGGATGTGCGTGGGCAGGTTCTCGGGTACGAAATGCTTTGCTGTTGTTTCTACAGGGGTCGTCATCGTTGTCTTCCTCTTTCATCCAACGCGGGGTCACTTATGGCCCATGTGCGGTGCGTTTATGGGCCGTAAGTGACCCCGGGTTGCTTTTAGTTGGTGGTGGCCAGGTACGCGTCCAGGGTGGCTGAGCGGTGCCGGCGGGCTGCTTTTTCGATGGTGTCGGCGTCTGCAGCGCCCTCAATGAGCTGCAGCAGTGCCTCGTGTTCGCGCACCGATTCCTGGGCACGGCCGGGAACGAAACGGAAAGTCGACGAACGAAGCGACGCCAGCCGGTTCCAGCCCCGGTGGACCAGGTCAAGAATGTGCGGGTTGGGACAGTGCTCAAACAGGATGCTGTGGAAATCCTGGTTGAGCGCCGTGAAACGGACGGGATCGAAATGCTCCAGGCACTCGCGCATTTCCTCGTTCACGGCACGGGCCCGGGCAATCGCGACCGAATCGATCAGCGGAGCCGACAACGCGGTGGCGGCACCCTCCACGATGCTCAACGTCTGCATCGTGTACAAGTACTCGGTGGGGTCGATGCCCGAGACCGTGGCGCCCACGTTCCGCTCGAATTTCACCAGCCCCTCGGCTTCCAGGCGGCGAATCGCTTCCCGCACGGGCACGACGCTGAAGCCCAGGTCCTCGGCAATCTTCGCGAGCACCAGCCGGTAGCCCGGCGTGTACGTGCCTTCCACGATGCGCGCCTTGACGGCGGCGTACGCCTGCTGTGACTTGCTTTGGGTGGCGGCACTTTCGACGGCGGTAGTTCCGACGGCGGTTTCAGTCACCTTGGGCTCCTTCCGGGACTTGCCGGCTCTGCCATTCAGCTGCGACCCAGTTCTCGTAGCGAGCCTGCCATTCCTTGTTCATCGGATACAGGCCGTCAACACTGTTGCCCTCCTGGACCATCTGGAAGATGAACGACTCTTCCTTTTCCTGCTGGATGCAGTCCTCCACGAGTTCCTCGGCGATGGCCGGTGGGATCACCAGGATGCCGTCCGAGTCGGCGACGATGATGTCCCCCGGTTGAACCGTAGCGCCGCCGCACGCGATGGTGATGTCCGTGTCCCACGGAATGTGCCGGCGGCCCAGTACTGCCGGGTGCGGGTTCGCGAAGTACGTTGGCATCTCGAGCTCTGCCACGGCCGAGTAGTCGCGGACGCCGCCGTCGGTAATGATCGCCGCAGCCCCGCGCACCTGGGCCCGCAGCGCCAGGATGTCACCTACCGTCCCGGTGCCCTTCTCCCCGCGGGCTTCCATGACCAGGATTTCGCCCTCGTTCACGGAATCGATCGCGCGTTTCTGGGCGTTGAACCCACCGCCATGGGTCTTGAACAGATCCTCGCGGTTGGGAACGTAGCGCAGGGTCCGGGCCAGGCCCACCACTTTGCGGTCCGGGCGGGTGGCCTGCAAACCGTCGATGCTCACGTTGTTCAGTCCGCGCTTACGGAGCTGGGATGAAAGGGTGGCCGTTGCGACGCTTTCCAGCTTCGCCTTCAGCTCCGGAGGCAGCACACTCGCGGTGTAAGCATCAGGCGCGGCAGGGGCCAAGCCCGCTGCCTCCCGCGATCCGTACGCCTCTTCCCGCTGGGTGTCATCCGTCTTGGGCTGGGCACCAAAGTCAGCGAACGCCGTCGTGCCTTCCGTTACCTGGGTGGCCAGACGGCCGCTGCTGAAGCTACCGCCACTGACCTCAACCTCGACGACGTCGCCCGGCTTGGCGACCGAGGCGCCGGCCGGGGTTCCCGTGAGGATGATGTCGCCCTCTTCGAGGGTGAGCAGCTGGGAGAGGTCGGCGACGAGCCGCGCGAAGGGGAAGAGCAGGTCCTCGGTGGTGTCGTCCTGGACGAGTTCGCCGTTATGCCACGTGCGGATCCGCAGCTGGGCGGGGTCAACGGCGTCGGCCGGGATCAGCGCGGGACCGACGGGAGTGAAGCCGTCGCCGCCCTTGGACCGGACATTGGAGCCTTTGTCCGCGTAACGGAGGTCGTAGACACCGAGGTCGTTGGAAGCGGTGACCCACTCGACGTGGCTCCATGCATCCTCGAGCCCAACGCGACGAGCCGACTTGCCGATCACCAACGCGACCTCGCCCTCGTAACCCAGCAGCTCGCAACCAACGGGACGCTCAACCGTTCCGGGAGCATCCGCAGAGCCGAGTGCCAGCGACGAAGACGGCTTCAGGAAGTACGACGGCTGCTCGGGAGTGCGGCCACGCTGGGCAGCCCGGCTGGGGTAGTTGATGTGGACGGCAATGACTTTGCGCGTCCGGGCCAGCATGTCCTGGCTGACTTCCTGGGTCCGGAACTCCAGTGTCACGGCGCCTCCTCCTGATCGAACACTTATCAAGTACGAAATCGTATACGATAACTATGGCCTTTGAACCAGCGCCCGTCAACCCCTTTTTCAAACCCAATCAAGTAGCAGCAAGGGCCGTTTTGAGCCCCGAAACGGCTCGTACTGCTATTACTGGGGTGGACACCAGCGGGAGGGGTTGGCATGGAGAAGACGAGAGAGCCGCAGTTACTGAGGTTTTCGAATGGCGGAGAGTGGGTGTCGTGGCTCGCCGCCAACCACGAAGAACAGACCGAGGCCTGGCTTGTGATCGGGAAGAAAAACTCGGGCATCGGACTCATTGAAATCCAGGACGCTTTGGACGGCGCGCTCTGTTTCGGTTGGATCGACGGCCAGCGCAGAGGATATGACGAGCACACTTTTCTGCAGCGCTACTCTCGTCGCCGGGCCCGGAGTTCGTGGTCGCAAGTGAACGTGGCCAAGGCCGAGGCACTGATCGAGGCCGGACGCATGCGACCGGCCGGGTTCGCGGAAATAGACGCGGCCAAAGCTGATGGGCGCTGGGAAGCGGCGTACGTTTCGCAGGCAAACGCAGAAGTCCCGGCGGACCTTGCTGCAGCTCTGGCCGGGGAGCCCGCGGCCAGCGAAGCCTTCGAACGCCTCGGCAAAACGGACAGATACCTGGTGATCCTGCAGCTCCTCAAGGCCAGAACTCAGGAGTCGCGGGCAAAACTTCTTGCAAAAGCACTGGATCGCTTGGCCGGCCGCGAATAGTTTGCTGGATCATTCCGCGCCACACAGGCGTATTCCACGCCCTGGCGCGGGTGGAGCGCAGCGCTGACCGAATGATCCAGCAAAAGGGAGTGCATCTTGTCGGTGGGGTCCCGTAGGGTACCGGCATGGACATCATCCTCGTACCTGGTTTCTGGTTGGACGCTTCATCGTGGGAGGAGGTGACGCCTCCCCTCGTGGCCGCCGGGCACACGGTTCACCCGCTCACCCTGCCGGGCCTGGAGTCGGTTGACGCTCCACGAGCAGGCATCGGTCTCCGCACCCACATCGACGCCGTTGTGGAGAAAGTCGATTCCCTTGACGGCAAGGTGATCCTGGTGGGTCACTCTGGCGGCGGCGCGGTGATCCATGGCGTCGTGGACGCCCGCCCGGACCGCGTGGCCCGCGCCGTCTACGTGGACAGCGGTCCGCTCGGCGAGGGCGGGGTCATCAACGATGAACTGCCCGACGACGGCGACGACATCCCGCTGCCGCCTTGGGAGGGCTTCGAAGACGCCGACCTCATCGACCTCACTGACGATCTGCGCGAAGCATTCCGGGCACGGGCCATTCCGGAGCCGAAGGGAGTCGCCTTCGAACAGCAACACCTCCACGACGTCCGCCGCTATGAAGTCCCGGCCACCATCATCGCCTGCCAGTTCCCGTCGTCATTGCTGGTCGAATGGATCGACGCCGGGCACCCGTTCACGGCAGAACTGGCCAGGATCCGCACGGTGGACTACATCGACCTGCCCACGGGACACTGGCCGCAATTCACCAAACCGGCCGAACTGGGTGAAGCAATTCTGGCTGCGGTCAAATCCGCCGAATAGCGCTCGACGCCGGGACTCACCCGGGCGCGGCTGGGCGCAAGCCCGGGTTTAGGCGCGGGGCGGCGTGGTGGTGGCCGGTCCTTCCGGGGCAGCGCCGCCTTCATCCGTCCAGTCGCTGCCTGTCTGGTCATCGAGTGCGGGATCGGACACTACGTCATTCCGGCGAGGGGGTGCCCCGTCTTGAGCAGTCGCGCCGTGCTGAGCGCGTGTGCCCTGTTGAGCCGGCCGCGGCTCGATGATGCCCGGAAACATGGTCTCGGCTTTCTCTATCAGCTTCTTTCCGGCAGCGTAGAGGTTGTCCAGAATGTCCGGGACGGTTTCTTCCACAGTCTCGGCGGCATGATGGACATTTTCCTGAACGTTAGGGTTATGCCACACCTTTTGGCCTCCGTTGCGGATGCGCCGGTATACCTCAGGCCAGGACTTCGAGCCCCACACGTAGCCAACCGCCACGCCTACGGCGAACAATGCTTTCCCTTTCACAGTGATGCACTCCTTTCCGAGGTTGTGATTCGACAGTAGCCTTACAAACAAGCTCTGTCACGCGATGGGCGACGCGCCCACAGTTAGTGAACATTTGCCGAATCGGGAGGCGTGGGTAGGCTTAATGACCTACCGGTGAAGAAGCCCGCTGGTAAAAATGCATCACAACCCGAGGAGAAAAACCATGGGACTGGATGACAAGATCAAGAACGCTGCCGAAGAAGCAGGCGGCAAGATCAAGGAAAAGACCGGCGAAGCGACCGGCGACAGGGATCTGCAGGCCGAAGGTGCCGCGGACCAGGCGAAAGCCAACGTCAAGCAGGCCGGCGAGAAGGTAAAAGACGCCGCCAAGGACGTTTTCGACGACAAGTAGTTCGGAAATAAGCTGCAACGCACAGCCGGTTTCCGGGGCCACCAAACTAGTAAGGTCCCTTGCTACAGCTTCCGGGACCGGCTAGCGTTGCCGACGTAGTACGAGCATTCCTCAACTATTGGCCCGGCAATCCAGTACGACCCTTGCCGGGATCAACGGACGGTCAAAACCCCTACAGGGGCAGCGCCATCTGTTACTAAGAAAGTAGGAGCACCATGGGTTTCTTCGGTTTTCTTCTGCTCGGCCTTCTGGCCGGCGCAATCGCAAAGCTCATTCTTCCCGGACGCCAAGGCGGCGGCTGGTTCATCACACTTCTGCTGGGCGTCGTCGGCGCGCTGCTGGGTGGCTGGATCGGTGGCCTGATCTTCGGCGAGGGACTAACACAGTTCTTCGCAATCCGAACGTGGCTCCTGGCCATCGGCGGCTCTGTCATCGTGCTGCTGGTCTATGGGCTGGTGACAAACCGGAGGACACATCATGGGTGACCCTGAAGCGTCGGGCGCCCACGAAGACGAACTGGACGGTCAGTACGTAGAAGGAGATTACGGCGACGCTGGAGCCTCGCCCGAGACCCTCAAGGACGACGCCGGCGGGGACTACACCGAAGGCGACTACGCCGGGAACACCGTACCTTCTGCTGACGCCGAACTCGACGAAAGCAACACGGAGGACACACCAAGCGATCGGCCGTTCTCTTCGGAGCCCGACGACGAAGCTTCCGGCACAGTGCGACCGTAGGCACAAGGCAAGCCGCACATCCAGCGAACCCGGAAGGCTGTCCTGTCAGCCTTCCGGGTTTTCGTTTGCCTTCCTGCAGCAGCTTGGAAGAGCCTAACTACCAGCGTCCCACCCTCAGAGGCCCTTGCCACCGGTCACGGGCAGCACAGCGCCTGAGATATACGAGCCTTCGTCCGAGGCGAGCAGCACGTAGGCCGGGGCCAGCTCGGCGGGCTGGCCCGCCCGGCCCAAAGGTGTGTCCTGTCCGAAAGTCGGCAGCTTGTCCGGCCATTCCGTGGCAGGAATGAGCGGGGTCCAGATCGGTCCGGGGGCCACAGCGTTCACCCGGATGCCTTGGGGGCCGAGTTCCTGGGCGAGAGCTTTGGTGAAGGCGACTTGAGCGGCCTTGGTCATGGCGTAGTCGATGAGCCGGGGCGAAGGGTTGAAGGCCTGGATGGAAGCTGTGACGATGATCGATGCTCCGGGTCGCAGGTGCGGAATCGCGGCACGCGCCGTCCACATGAGTGAGTACAGATTGGTCTTGAAGACGCGGTCGAATTCCTCTGTGGGGATGGATTCAAGTCCTTCGCGGTTCCTTTGATAGGCCGCGTTCAGGACCACAACGTTCAGGCTGCCGAACTCCTGCACGGTCCGTTCCACAATCTCGCCGGCGAAGCCCTCGTCCCTCGCATCCCCAGGAAGCAGGAGTGCGTGCGCCCCGCATTCACGGATCCATTCCGCCGTCGAACGGGCGTCTTCTTCTTCCTCCGGAAGGTAGCTCAACGCGACGTTGGCGCCTTCGCGAGCGTAGGCAATCGCGACGGCGGCACCGATGCCGGAGTCGCCCCCTGTTATCAGCGCGGTCTTCCCCCGCAGTCTCCCGTGTCCGACGTAGCTGGCCTCCCCATGATCCGGCTGGGGCAGGAGCGGCCCGGTCAGGCCGGGCTGCTCCTGCTCTTGTTGGGGAAATTTCCCGGAGTAATACCCGCTTCTGGGATCTTTGGGCGCGGAGGTCAGCCGGTGTCCCCGCTGCGGATCAGGCTGGTGGGGAATGGCTTGCGTCATGTTCCTGCCTCTTCTCAGATGTCGGATTCGCTGATCTCGCCGTCCGGCTGGCCGAACGGCCTAGGTGCGAAGCGCCTTGGCCTTGACCATGAGAAACAGCCCGTACGCGATGAGTCCAATGGCTACCGCAGCAAGCAGATACGGGCCATAGGGCTGTTCCCTGAGGGCCTTCAAGCTCCCGTCCAGGCCGGTGGACTGCTCGGGTTGCACGCGGATGGTGGCGATGACGACGAGGAGGCCGAAGAGCAGCAGCGCGATGCCTTTGGCGATGTAACCCACCACACCCACGCCCACTTGGAAGCGACGAACCGGCCTCGACGAGGAGAGCGAGAGGTCCTTGGCGAACGTCCGCATGAATCCCCGCACGGCAAAGACAATTCCGGTGATCATGATGCCCGCACCAATGGCCAGCAGCAGGGCCTGCCCGAACGGCGCTTTCAGGAGCGTCAGTGTCCAGTCGCTCGTGGACTCCCGATTGCTCTGGCCGCTGCCCCGGACGAACGAGAGGATCGTGGCCGCCAGGCCGGCGAAGACCACGGCCTGGCCGATTGCCGACAACCGCTTGGTGAGTTTGTTGTCCGAGTCGAGCCGGTACCCGAGGATCGCGTTCCCCACTTGCCACAACGAAAGAGCGGCACACGCGCCGAAACAGGCCCACAAAAGCAGCGGACCCGTGGGTTGCGCTGCCAGCTGGGCCACGGCACCACTAACGTCTGCTTCTCCGCCCCGGCCCGATGCGAGCTGAAGCCCAATGACGCCTATCAGCGCGTGCAGGACGCCGCTTACTGCATATCCGGCACGCGCAGCGATCTGCAGGGCCTTTGAGTTGGACACGTCCTCGACCGCGCCTGCGGCCTTCTTCATTTCGTCTTTAATGCTGGCCTCCTGGTCATCGACGGCCTGCTGTCCATCGTGCCACTGGAATCACCACAAGTTAAGGTCAAAAGCGGGCAGCCGCTGATGCGCCCACCCGCAGTTGTTGAAACGGCTTAGAAGCCGGCGACTGATGCCGGCCAAATGCTCCGGAGGCCAACTGCCATGGGGTTGAACTGTTCCCGAACGGCGACGACGGAACGCGTCTGGCTCAGGGCCTCGGCCGCACGGCGGACTACGTCGCCCGCAAGTGCGTCGGACGTCAAGGAGGCAGTGCCGGCGTTGAAGGACTGGTCAGAGATCTGGTCAGGCATTTCGGTCGTCCTTTCTGGAAGTTCCCGTCAGCTTCAATCGGCTAACTGGTTCAACCATCGGACGGCGCCCTCAAGAAACACGCAGGGTATTCCTCAAGATTCGCGCAAGTTTTTCGGGCCTCGGCGCCTTTCGCAGAGCGACCCGGTTCAGAAAGAGAAGCCCACTTCCAGCACCTCACCGGAAGCCAAGGCAACGCGCGCACTGACCCGGTGGCCGTCGTCGTGGATTTCGACGGCGGCGGAAGGCTCGACGCCGGACGTCACCGTACCGGGCGCCTCACCACCGAGGTACACCAGCGAGGCGAAACAGCTCCGCTCCCCGGTCAGCTCACCTTCCAAATACGCGCATGCCGCATGCCGACCCAAGGGCGAGACGCCTTCTGCCCGGAAGGTTGCACCGCCCGAATACCCATGCAACGGCCAGATCGCCGTATGAAGTCCGTCCACCCGGAGTACGCCTTCATGATCCTCCACCGGATGAGGACCCGCGAGCGCATACCCTGCGTCGCGCACGGCAGAGCCGGTTCCCCCCGGGGCATCAACAACGTGGACGCGCAGTTCGTAGCCGCCCGCCGCGGCGGTTCCGGTTGCCACACGCCACGGCGAGTCCGCAGGGTCCTCGGAGTCGTTCCACACGGGTCCGTACCAGCTGGCAGCTTGCCCGCGGCCTGCTACCAGCCGGTGAATTCTGGAGCGGCGGCTGGGCGTTCCTGCGGTGTTGAGGACGGCGAAGTGGTTGTCCACCGGAACTTCGGTGAACAACGGGGTGGTGTGGCTGGAGTAGGCGAGACGGCTGTATTGGGGATCGTCCGGACCTGGTGCGTAGTATTTGTCGCTGCCGTGGTTGAGCACGCGGGCAATCCCGTCGCCGGCTGTGGAGTGCAGCAGGTAATTGGGACCTTCAGCGTGGCGGACGCTGTCGGCGGTTTCCACTGGTGACGCTTCTTCGACCGCGGTCCACACCGGGTGATCTGCGGGCAGCAGCAGTCCAACGAAGGCTTTGGACGTCCAGTATGGCGATGCAGGGCCGGAGTATGCCTGGGTCATCGGTTCAAAAGCGCCGAACCACCCAAGTGTCGGCACGCCGCCGTCGTACGCGCCGCCGTCAAGGAAGTATTTGGCCGCGCCGCTGGCGATGCGCCGCGTCTGGCCGGGGTTGAGGTGCGTTGCGCAAATGGCCTCGCCCAGGAAGAGCGGCGCGACCGCTGCAAAACGATAGATCAGCGAGCGGCCTTGGAAGACCGGGGCACCGTTTGCTGCGAAGAACCGCACATGGTCTTCCAGGAACGCGGCGAGCCGTGTCCTGAATACTTCGGCTTTCGCTTGGGCTTGAGGGTGACGGCCCTGGGCGAACTCTGACCACAGAACCGGGTACAGATGCAGCGCCCAACCGCAGTAATAGTCGAAGAAGTCCCCGGTGCCACCGTTATCGCCATCGCGGTACCAGCCACCGCCGGCGTACCAGTCCTCCAGGCGGCTCAGGCCGTGGTCGATCTGCCCCGCGTTGTACTCAAAGCCGGCTCCAGCCAGGAACTCGGCAATCAGGACCTGGAAAAGCACCCAGTTGTTGTCGCCGCAGGTGCTTCGCGAGGAACCCTGCAGCCAGTCGGCAACCTGTGCCTGCTCATCGCCGGACAGCGTGTCCCACAGCCAGGGTTTGGTCAACTGCAAAGCGAGGACCACCGAAGCTGCCTCCACTATCGGCTGGGAGCTGTCGGTGATGGGAAGCCAGGCCTCCGGGCTGCCGGGGCGGGTTCCCTCAAGAAGCCCCGCACGGTACAGCGCCAGGTGTCCGTGCGGGTCGTCGCCCTTCTCACCGGCCACGCGGAATGCGGCGAGCATGAACGTTCGGGCAAAACCCTCCATGCCGTCCGACAGAACCCCCGACGACGACGGGCGGCCGCTGAGCGCGATCAGCGCTTTCCGGGGGGACACATACGGACGCACCGCGAGAAGCTGGTGGTCCGCGAACGCCACCCAGTGTTGCCGCGTCCACCCCGTGATGGGGCTCAATTCGAAGTCCGGGGCAGGCATGGTGAAGCCGGTGGCCATGGGTCTCCTGGCGGCTGGGATGGGGAAGGGTCGTCCACCACCGTAGTGCGTCGCGAGGCGAAACAGTGCGTAATGAACAGAACTGAACACCGGCAAGTTCATCTTGAAGGTGCGGATGTCCGATGGATGTAGTTCATAATGAACCAAACTGAACACAAGTGAACTTGATAGGCGGAGACCTGCATGCTGTCCGAGGATCGTCAACAGCTCATCCTGAGGGAACTGGCCCTCCACGGGTCCCTCAACGCGGCCGAATTCGCTGCCAAGCTCGGAACATCGGGGATGACTGTCCGGCGCGATCTCGCGGTGCTCGCAAAGCGGGGACTCATCGAACGGGTTCACGGCGGTGCTGTTCCCGCAGCAGTCAACACGGGCGCATCGGGCAACGCGCCGGCCGGAAGGGGCGCCCCGGAAGGTGCGTCGTGGCGGCCCGGCGGGAGGCGGCCATTGGCGACGATCGGCATGATCGTGCCGTCGGCGTCGTACTACTTCCCCGGTGTGATCCGCGGGGCCGAGGCGGCCGCCCAAGAGGCCGGCGTCCGCTTGGTGCTGGGCGTTTCGAACTACTCGGGCGCCGAGGAGCGGCGCCAGCTCCGGCGCCTGTACGAGCATGGCGTGGACGGAATCCTGGTGACGCCCAGCGAGCCGTCCTTGGCCGGAACCGAGACCCTTGAATTACTCGCCGAAGCTGCGGTGCCGGTGGTAGTCGTGGAGCGATCCATCGACAACGCACTGGACCACGGTCCACTCGAATCCGTGCGCAGCGACCATGTCCGTGGCGCGGAGATCGCAGTCAACCACCTCCTGGGCCTGGGTCACCGGAAGATCGCACTGTGCCTCCGCGAGAGCAGCCCCACGGCGTCACAGCTCATCGATGGCTACCACTTGGCGATGCAGCGAGCCGGACAGTCGCACAACGACGCCATGGTCCGCAGTATGTCCCGCGCCCAGAACGATCCACAGGCTCACCGCCTGGTGGTGGACGGGATCCTGGACTGGTGCACCGAATCCCGGGTGACAGCCGCGATTGTTCACACCGACGAGGACGCGTTGCAGTTCGCCAGCGCGTGCCAGGAGCGGCGGATCAGGGTGCCCGAAGACTTCGCGATCATTGCGTACGACGACGAAATAGCAGCTCTCGGGGCAACTCCCCTTACCGCCGTGGCACCGCCCAAGTTCGACGTCGGCCACCAGGCATTGGTGATGTGCCTGAACCGGATCGGTGCGCGGCGCAGCAATTCAGCGCTGCAACGGGTGAGCCTGTCCCCCACGCTGGTGGTCAGGGACTCGACGCAGCTGTAGCAATCCGACCTGAGCTTGTTTACTTCTGTTCACTTTGTTGATCGTGTTCACTTTTGTGGATTTCATGAGAGCTAGTCAAAGGTGCCCCAGAGCACACCACGACTTCGCATCGTGAACTTCAAAGGAGAACAGAATGAAGCGTCGCCAGCTTCTGCTTGGAGCCGTCAGCCTCATGGCCAGCACCGCCCTCATCACCGGCTGTGGCAGTACCCCGGCCGCCACGCCAACGCCTACTGCCACCGAAGACCCCAGCGGCACCATCACCTTCTGGTCATCCATGGCCGGCATGGACAAGGTCGCAGCCGCCTTCAACGCCAGCCAGGGCAAGATCAAGGTCAACTTCGAGACCGTACCCAACGGCGCCAGCGGCGGCTACGCCAAGCTGTCCACCGCCATCACGGCAGGCAACGGCCCGGACGTGGCCACCATCGAGTACCCGCAGCTCCCCCAATTCGTCAGCAACGGCCAACTCCAGCCGCTCGATGGCCTGATCAACAAGGCCGAAACCGTGGACAAGCTCTCGGACGAAACCAAGGCCCTGGTCCAGTTCGGCGACCAAACCTACGCCCTCCCCTACGATGCCGCCCCGATGATCATGTGGTACCGCAAAGACATGCTGGACAAGGCCGGCGTCGGGACACCCAAGACCTGGGAGGAGTTCGAAGAGGCGGGAAGGAAGCTCAAGGCCGTAGCGCCCGAAGCCCACCTGGCCAGCTTCAACCCCAACGAAGCTGCGCTGACTGCCGCCCTGTCCTGGCAGGCTGGTGCCAAGTGGTTCGGCACCGAGGGCGACAGCTGGAAGGTGGGCGTCAACGACGCCGCCACGCAGAAGGTGGCCACGTTCTGGCAGAAGCTGATCGACCAGAAGATCGTCAAGGTCCAGCAGTCCTTCAGCGACGAATGGTCCGCAGATCTGGCGAGTGGCGCCGTCGTGGGTGTTCTTGGTGCGAACTGGAGCGCAACCGGGATCCAGAAGCGCACGGAAGCCAGCGGCCAGAAGGGGCAGTGGATCGCGGCTGAGGTGCCGAACTGGGGCACCCCTGCAGACGCGTTCTACGGCGGGTCCAGCTTCAACATCACCAAGAGCAGCAAGAACCCGGCCGCAGCCGCCAAGTTCATTGAATTCCTCGCTACCAGTGAGGAAGCCATCAAGGCCCGAGGCAACACCGGCTCCGCTTTCCTGGCGTTCCCCGGCCTGACTCCCGTTGCACAGAAGGCCTTCGATGCCAGCTACTTCGGCAACGACATCTACTCAGTCTTCGAGAAGGCCTATTCCTCGATCACCCCCGGTTGGCAGTGGGGCCCCAACTGGGACATCACCAACACCGCCCTCAAGGACGCCTATGGCAAGTTGACCACGGGCGGCAAGGTGCCGGAGGCCGTTGAAACTGCCCAGACCGCAACCGTGGCCGGACTCAAGCAGAACGGTCTCTCCGTCAAGGAGTAGGCCCGCACGGCGGGGTGGCCCGGACGAGGGCCGCCCCGCCAGCGAGGAGATTAGCCATGCTAAACCAGACATCCAGACATCCCAGCCCCCTGAAATCCCACAAAGTACGCACCATGTCCGGAACCGGCGGCCGGACCGCTGCCCTGTTCCTGACCCCCTTCTTCGCAGTCTTCACCCTTGCGATGGTGGCACCCGTCATCTACTCGATCGTGCTGAGCTTGTTCGCCCAGCAGAAATCCGGGCTGGGTTTCGGCGCGGCAAAGACCTCGTTCGTGGGTCTTGAGAATTACCTGCAGGTCCTGCAATCGGAGTCCTTCGTGGGCGGCATCGGCCGGCTCATCGTGTACTGCCTGCTCTACATCCCTTGCATGGTGGGTGGTGCGTTGGCGTTCGCCCTCCTGCTGGATGCCGCCGTCGCGCGTGCCCGAAAGCTATTCCAGCTCCTGGTCTTCCTGCCCCACGCAGTGCCCGGAGTCATCGCCGCCTTGATCTGGGCCTATCTCTACACTCCGGGCGTCAGCCCCATCGTCTCGGTCCTGGAATCCGGGGGTATCTCGCTGAACTTCCTGGACAGCCACCTGATCCTTCCATCCATCGTCAACATCGCCGTGTGGGAGTGGACGGGCTACAACGTGATCGTGCTCTTCACTGCCCTGCAGGCTGTTCCGCGGGAAATCCTGGAAGCCGCCCGCGTGGACGGTGCCGGCGAAATCCGCGCAGCCATCAGCATCAAGCTGCCCCTGATCCTCCCCGCACTCAGCGTCATCATGCTGTTCACCGTGATCGGCACGCTCCAACTATTCACCGAGCCGTCCATCATTTCCAAGGCCACGGCGTCGGTGACCAGCACATGGGTTCCGAACATGTGGGCCTACGATGCTGCGTTCAACCGGCACAACCTCAACCAGGCCGCGGCGGCCTCCATCATCATTGCGCTCATGGCGGCTGTGCTGTCCTGGGCCGTCACCCGCTTCAGCTCAAGGATGAACAAAGCATGAGCACCCCTACGTTGTCCCGGCCCCGGGCCTTGCCTGCTCCTACGCCCAAGCGGCGTCGTGATGCCCGCAGTGGCGGCTTCGCCAGCACCTTCACCGTGAACGCACTGCTGATTCTTGGCTGCGCCTACATGGTCCTTCCCGTGGTGTGGCTGTTTTTCGCCGCCACCAAGAACACGGCCGATCTCTACGGAACGGCTGCCTATGCGTTCGGACAGCCTTCCCTGTTTGAGAACATCGGCACTGTGCTCGGCCAGGACGGCGGGGTCTTCCTCCGTTGGATGGCGAACTCCATGTTCTACGCCGCGTTCGGTGCAGTCTTGGGCGGGCTCATTTCCGTCATGGCCGGCTATGCCTTCGACAAGTTCCAGTTCCGTGGGAAGGATTCGTTCTTCGGAATCGTGCTGGTGGGTGTCCTGATCCCCAATACCGCAACAGTGCTGCCGATGTACCTGCTGGCCTCCGTTTTCGGCATCACCAACACCATCTGGGCCATCCTGGTCCCGGTGCTCTGCAACCCGTTTGGCGTGTACTTGGCGCGCGTGTACTCGGCAGCCTACATTCCAGCCGAGACCCTGGAGGCTGCCCGTGTTGACGGTGCCGGGCCCATCAGATCGTTCTTCTCGCTGGGCTTGCCCATGATGATGCCGGGATACATCACCATCGCCCTCTTCCAGTTCGTCGGAGTGTGGAACAACTTCATGCTGCCGCTGGTGATGCTTCAAGACCAGCAGTTGCTGCCCGTCAGCGTGGGCATCTCCATCTGGCAGGGCTATGCCGTTCCACAGCCTGAGTTCACGCCGATGGTCATCACCGGATCACTCCTGTCGATCATCCCGTTGCTGCTCGCATTCGTGATGCTTCAGCGGTTCTGGAAGTCCGGCCTGACCGCAGGGAGCGTCAAATGAGCCACACCAAACTGAACGTCGCGCTGGCCATGCCGGCACACACCGCGCGGGCAGTGTTCCCGGCCCGAAGCCTCGATCCGCTGGAACCTGCGCTGAACCTGCTCAGCCGCGAGCCCATCCAGGACTTCCACTCTCCCGAGGGCCGTGCGCTCCTTGAACAGGCGGACATCCTCATCACGGGCTGGGGCTGCCCACTCATCGACGAAGCCATCCTTGATGCAGCACCCCGCCTGCGCCACGTCCTGCACGCCGCCGGAAGCGTGAAACACCACATCGGAGATGCCTGCTGGGAACGGGACATCCAGATCAGCTCAGCCGCGGACGCCAACGCCATCCCCGTGGCCGAATACACCGTGGCCATGATCGTCCTTGCCAATAAGCGGATCCTCCAGATCGCCCGCGCCCTGCACAGCACCCGCACGGACGTCTTGGCAGAGCAGCTGTTCCCGGACATGGGCAACTACCGTAAGCGTGTTGGCATTATCGGGGCCTCGAAAATCGGCAGGCACGTTATCCGGCTGCTCGCTCCCTACGATCTCGACGTCGTGGTCTCGGACCCGTACTTGTCCGCTGATGAGGCGGCTGTGCTCGGCGTCGAACGTGTCACCCTGGAGGAGCTGGTGGCGAGCAGCGATGTAGTGTCCCTCCACGCGCCGTCGCTACCATCGACCCGCAACATGGTCCACGAAGGGCTGATCGAGCGGCTCCAGCCCGGCGCCACCTTCATCAACACCGCGCGCGGTGAGCTGGTGGACCAGGACGCACTCCTGGCGCGGGTCGAACGGGGAGACCTGTATGCAGTCCTGGACGTGACCACCCCGTGGGTGCTCCCTGCCGAGTCCCGGTTCTATTCGCATCCGAACGTCCTGCTGACGCCGCATGTTGCGGGATCTTTGGGCAACGAACTCGAGCGGATGGCGGCCAGCGCGGTGGGTGAGGCGCTGCGCATTGCGCGTGGGGAGGCGCTGCAATTCCGGGTGCGAGTGGAGGACCTGGCGTTCACGGCGTAGGACCCGGCCCCTGTGACAAGCCCGCCGCGCACCCTCCCGGTAGTATCTGCAGGGAATCCTAAAGAAGCTTGGGGGAATGACTTAATGACGCGAGCTCAGGGGCAGCTGGCCTTCACTGACGATGCTGGCCGAGACGTTGAACTGCGGGAATACGGGCTCGACCCCGGCACGGATTCCGCCCTGTTGCCCAACGCCGCGGTGTTGAACGCGCTGCAGAACCTGGTGCGTCTGGCCACGGAGCTATGCGGAGCTCCGTTTGGCGTGGTCAACATCATCAGCGCGGAGTATCAGCACCAGATCGGAGCGTGGGGTGTTGAGCCGGGTGTGTGCTCGCGCGAAGACTCCATGTGCGCCAAAGTCTTCCTTTCCCGCGAGAAAACAGTGGTCCCCGACGCTTCACGGGATCCCCGTTTTGCCGATAACCCCTTCGTCACGGGCGAAATCGGCAAAGTCCGCTTTTATGCCTCGGTTCCGTTGCAAACAGAAACAGGATTCGTACCCGGAACCTTGTGCGTGTTTTCGGACAGTGCCAGGGAGCTGTCTCCGGAGCAAGTGGGCATGCTGGAGGTCCTGGCCAAGCAGGTGGTGGAACTGCTGGAGTTGCAGCACCGCACGGTCCAGCTTGACCGGACCTACGCAGAGCTCAGGAACAGCAACGCCAAGCTCGCTGGCTTCGCCGGCCGGGTCAGCCACGATCTCCGCATCCCGCTGACCACCATCCTGGGGTACGTGGAACTGGTGGAGGACGATCCCGACGTACAGTCCGATGGCACGGCTGCGCAATACTTGCACCGGATTGGTGCCAGTGGCCGCCGCATGCTCGCCATGTTGGAGGATGTCCTCAGCTACTCCCGGGTTGGGGGCGGCATCAACCCGTCCCAAGTGTCACTCCGCGATGTCGCCGAGGAGGTTGCGAGGGACCTCGGAATCGAAAACGACGACATCGTGGAGACGTTCGACGTGACGCTCCGTGCAGACAAAGGCCAACTCCGCACGTTGCTGCAGAATCTCCTCACCAACGCCATGAACTACCGGAGCCCCGAGCGAGACCTTCGCATCCGGATCAGCGGAGTCTCGAACTACCACGGCGCCACGATCCACGTGGCAGACAACGGCAAGGGCATCGATCCCGAAGACCGGGCCAAAGTGCTGGAACCACTGGTTCGCCTGCGCCGCCAAGGCGATGGTCCGGGTACCGGCCTTGGCCTGGCTACATGCAGCAGCATCGCCAAGGCACATGGTGGCGACCTCAGCCTCTCCGAAACGCCGGGCGGCGGGACCACTGTTGCGGTGAGCTTCCCGGCCGGACTCTAGCGTCGACCACCGCGGGATAACGCACGACGGCGGCCTGCCGCATTCGTGCGTTTCTCGCCTGGGGCCCCGGCAGGCGACCGTACCCGTCGTCGAGGCTTGGCTCAGCTGCCCGCCCGATGCACTGCCGCACGTAAGACGCCTGCCGGCATGCCAAGTGACCATTCGGCGACATCCGTGACGAATCGAGTGAAAGCCTGGTACTCGAAAGACCCCACGTTATTCACGTAGGCGCCCACGCCGTCAATCGCGACAAAGATGCGGATGCACGCGGCGAAGGGATCGTCCACCACGAAATCGCCGGAGGCGATCCCGTCTTCAATGAGTGACGTCAGGCGCGTGCGGTCCAGGTATTCCTGTGCCTCCAACGCCTCGGCCAGTGCCGGGGTGAATCGGCACAGGTGGCGGGCATTCAGCCAGAGTCGTGTGAGCTCAAAGCCGCCATTTCCTTCGATGCGCGAAATCAGGTGTGCCATGCGGGCCATAGGGTTGCCGTCGTCCGGAAACAGTTCCTCGCGCTCCTCTGAAACCGCGCGCACAAAGGCGGCGATGACGAGGTCTTCCGCGGCCGGGTAGTAGTGGCTGATCAGGCCGGGGCGAACTCCGAGCCGGTCGGCGACAGCGCGGAGCGTGATGCGTTCAAGCCCGTCACTTAACGCAATGGAAGCTGCCTCGGACAGGATCTCGGCTCGGCGTTCGTCCGGAAGTTTTCGGACGCGTTGCGAAGTGGGGCTTGACACCATGCCAATCAGTCTATTGGATTAGTGACCAATACCGCATTGGTCGAATGACCAATAGCACTCACGGTTCGGTCTCCCAGCGTCGTGCACCGAACCTGCCCGAGAGGAACAGCGTTGTCCCAACCCCAACTCCCTGACACCGTCAGCTACCCAGAACCCCTGGTCAACCCCGAAACCCGTGGGATCGAACTCATCGAGGCCTCCCAACGACGCGGCAGAGCCCGTGACCTTTTTCCCGTGTGGGCGGCACCGAACGTCAGCGTCCTCAACTTCACCGTGGGCGCCTCCCTGATCCTGCTAGGACTGGAACTCTGGCAAGCCCTGCTGGTGATCGTCGCCGGCAGCCTCCCGTGGATCTTCACGGGGATCGTGGCCATCAGTGGTCCGGCAGCAGGCACTTCCGGCTCTGTCATCACCCGCGCCATCTATGGAATCCGCGGCAACAGGGTTGTTGTCGCCTTCTTCGGCTGGTTCATTTCTGCCGTGTTCCTGGCCCTCAATTGGCTCGCGTCCTCATTCATGGGCGCGGAACTGCTCGCCCAGGTGGGCTTCACGGATCCCGTCGCAGGCCCGGTCCTGGTCACGATCGTGGTCGCGGCGATCACCGTCCTGGTGGCGGTCTTCGGCCATGGATTGATCCTCCGGAGCTACCCGGCCGTGGCCTTGGTACTGCTGGTAATCTTCCTGCTGGTCAGCGCGTTCATCCTTCCCCACGTCGACTGGAGCTACACCGCCGCTGAGCCCTTGGAAGGTGCCGCACTGTGGGCCGCCGTCACCATCGGCTTCGCGATTCTTGCCTCGACTCCCTGTCCTACACCAACAGCCCGGACTTGGCCCGCTACCTCCCGCAGTCCACCAAGCCGTCACACATCATCGCGGCCACTGCCCTGGGCGGAGCCCTTCCGTGCTTCTTCTTCACGGCAGTAGGCGCGCTCCTGGCCACGGGCGTCACTGCTGCCGCCATGGATCCAGGCATCGAATCCGCCCTCCTGGGCCTGCTCCCGGCCTGGCTGGGACCCATCTTGGTCATCGGTGTCATCATCAATACCATCTCCCTCAACGGCATGACCACCTATACCGCGAGCATGGCGTTCCAATCGGTCGGCGTCCCCATCCGCCGCATCCCCTCCGCAGTGGTGGTGGGAGCGATCGGCACCGCGCTCACCGTCTATCTGGTCATGTCCACGAGCCTGCTGGAAGCCGTCAACCTCATGTTGCAGTTGCTGGTCCTCATTTCGGGGCCCACCATGGCGGTCTTTGCAACGGACGTCATTCTCCGCCGCAACCGCTACAACGGGGACGACCTCTTCGACGAAAAACCCGGCAGCCCCTTCTGGTACAGCGGCGGTTGGCACATCCCCGGACTGCTCGCCGTGATCCTCGGCGGCGCCGCCGCATCGCTGTTCCTCACCAACAGCGTCTGGACAGGCCCCGTCGCAGCAGCCATGGGCAACATCGACCTTTCGGTTCCGGTCTCCATGATCGTCGCCTCGGGGATCTACGCGGCGTTGACCCGGGCTGCGACGAGAATGCGCGCCACCGAAGACACCATCAAGGAAGGAGTCCGCGCATGAGCCGCGTCATCGCACCCGGCACGCCGGGAACCACGGGAACGCACCCCGCCCGCTTCGCCTCGGCTCCGGCCGGCGAGCCGACGCTCGACACGTGGCAGGATGCTCCCCACAACAGATGGGCGTTCGCGAACCTTGGTGAGATGGTTCCGACGGCGGCAATCCCACGCCGCTTCCCGGCGGCCCCGTCCGCGGCCACTGACCGACTCGACATCCTCACGTCCCGGTTGCCAGGACTGAGACAGCGTTTGGAGGCTACGTACACAGACGCGTTCCTGGTGCTGCGGGACGGCAAAACCGTCGCCGAGTACTACCGACCCGGCTTTGCGCCCGATAACCGGCACCTGATCATGAGTGTTTCCAAGTCTTTGTGCGGCCTCGTGGTGGGGGCGTTGGTCGACGGCGGCCACGTTCAGCCAGCGGCGCCCGTCACCGACTATGTGCCCGAGCTGGCGGGCTCCGTCTATGACGGCCCAACGGTTCAGCACGTGCTCGATATGACACTTCAGATCGACTACAGCGAGGACTACGTCGACCCGCATGCCGACGTACAAAGGCACGATCGTGCCGCAGGCTGGCGCGTCCGTCGAGAGGGTGACCCTGAGGACACGTACGCGTTCCTCACTACGCTCGGCGGCAACGGCACAGTGGGCACGTTCCAGTACTGCTCGGCGAACACCGACGTCCTCGCCTGGATCATCGAACGAGTGACCGGGCTCCGGTACTCCGACGCATTGTCGAAATACTTGTGGTCCAAACTCGACGCCGATCGCGACGCCACCATCACGGTGGATTCCACGGGTTTCGGCTTCGCGAACGGTGGAGTCTCATGCACCGCCCGCGATCTCGCGAGGGTTGGGCAATTGATGCTCGACGGCGGCAACGCGCCAGGCGGGCGCGTGGTCTCGGAAGCCTGGGTTCGCAGGGTCTTTGAGGGCGGCGATCAGCAAGCCATGGCTGGCTCGTCGTTCGCCACCCTCCATCCCCACGGCTCCTACACCCGGCAGTGGTGGTGCACGGGAAATAGCCGCGGCAACGTCACGGGAATTGGCATTCACGGCCAGTACCTGTGGCTCGATCCCCGGACCAACTCCGTCATCGTCCAGCTCTCTACGTGGCCTGAACCGGATAGTGGCCAACTCCACGAGCAGCAAAACCACCTACTGCTCGACGTGAGCAATGCCTTGGACAACCCTGAAACCGCACCCAAAAGTAAGGAACACACCGCGTGACCACGCAGCTCTACACCAACGCCCGAATATTCACGGCCGACACCAGGCGATGGGCCGAAGCCCTGCTCGTTGAGGGCGAACGGATCCTCTACGTCGGCGATGCCGACACCGCGCACCGTCTCCGACCGAACGCCGAGCACATTGATCTGTCCGGCCACCTGGTGGTTCCCGGATTCGTGGACGGTCACGCCCATGTGATCGGCACCGGCGAAGCCCTTGGCCAAGTCAACCTTTGGGGCGCAGGGTCGGTTCAGCAGATTCAACAACGGATCAAGGAGTGGGACAACGAGCGGCCGAACACCGCCAGGATTCTTGCGACCGGATGGTTGCACGGCGCGATCCCCGGTGGAGTTCCGGACGCGGCCATGCTCGACGCCGTGGTGCCGGACAAACCGGTCTATGCCTTTGCCTACGATTTCCATTCGGTCTGGGTGAACACGGCAGCGCTCACCGAACTCGGGATCACAGACCAAACACAGAACCCTGCGGGCGGCACCATCAAACGCGATTCACGTGGGCGCGCCACCGGCTACATCGACGAGAACGCCTTCTATGACATGGTGATGCCTTTCCTCGAATCCCACGTCAGCCAGAACGACCATGATGCCAGCATGGCTGCAGTCCAGCGCGCCTACCGTGAAACCGGCGTGACCACGGCATGCGATATGGGTTTCAACGAGACGGATCTCGACACGTTCCGGCGCGCCGAAAAGTCCGGGAAACTGACCAGCCGCCTCATGGCGTACTGGCGCGTGAACAACACCGGTTCGGTGGCGGACAACATCGCGCAGGTCGAGCGGGCGGCCGAGCTCGCCGCTCACCACACGTCCCCTTATCTCCGCGTGGTGGGGATCAAGGTCATGGTGGATGGAACCATCGACGGCTGCACCGCCACCCTCAGGTCCCCTTATGCCGACGGGACGAACGCCGATCCGATCTGGAGCCTGGAGGACCTCGCCCCGGTTGTCGCTTCGGCCGATGCCGCCGGGTTGAAGGTGGCCATGCACGCAATCGGGGACGAAGCCGTGGGAATAGCCATCAGCGCCGTGGAACACGCCGTTGCGCAGAACGGACCCCGCGAGCGCCGTCACCGCATTGAGCACCTTGAGCTGGTAGAGCGGGCCGACGTCGATCGACTCGCTTCTTTGGGGATCACTGCGAGCATGCAGCCGGTGCACGCAGACCCCGCGATCAGCGAGAACTGGCGCGCCAAGCTCGACGACGACCGCGTGGACCGCGGTTTCGCTTGGCCATGGATAACGGAAGCCGGAGCGCACTTGGCCTTCGGCACGGATTCGCCCACGTCCCCGCATGCACCCCTTCCCAACATGTACGTTGCCACCACCAGGGCTTCTGCCTTGGATCCGAACGCTGGGACAAACATTCCGGGATTCGCCCTCCCTATGGCAGATTCCTTTGAACACGCCACGCGGGAGTCAGCGTGGACGTGCGGCGCCGAGCACGAGATCGGCCGGTTGTCAGCCGGACTGTTCGCGGACTTCCTGGTGTTGGACACCGACGTTTTCGCAGCAGCCAGTCCCGCCTCGTTGCTGCAGGCCAGCGTGGTGCGGACTGTCCTCGGCGGCCGCACAGTCTACGAAAGCGACGAGATCAGCTAACGGCCAGCCGATCCGGAACACCCGCTGCTCCGAATCAGTATCAGAGGCAATCACTGTCGGAGGTAATCAGTTCAGAAGGCAGGGCAGCGGGTGACCACGGAAGTCCAGCGGGACACGTACCGATCAGGAGTGGCTGCGCTGCAGCGCTCGACGCTTCCCACGTGGCTTGGTCCTCGCCTCCTGGCGGACGAAGCCCGCCCCGCCAGCTTCTCGGCGGCCGCACGAGCTGCCGCCCGATACGATCTCGGCCAGTGGCACTCCATCCTCTGCCCCGTGGTGGCCATTCGAGGGGACCACGACGTCTTCACGCCGGAGTCCGACCACAGCCAGTTGCTCAGCCTGCTTCCGCAGGTCCACGCGGTGACCATCCCGCGGTGCGGCCACTTCGCTGCCGTCGAACAGCCTTCCTCCGTCAAAGAACTTCTCGACAACCTCCACTCGCGCTGACCGCAACCTCCACTCGGCGCTGACCGCGCGACGGCGGGCAGCCGCCGTCGAACGCTTCCTCACGTGACGTACGGAACTGCAGTCCGGCAGGCTGGCAAGGCAGAATGGAGGGCATGACCCTCACAACTTTCGCCCTCGTCCGCCATGGCCAGACCGACTGGAACGCGGAGCGCCGGTTGCAGGGAGCCACGGATATTCCACTGAACGACGTCGGCCGCGGCCAAGCGCGCGACGCCGTCGAGGTCCTTTCGGACTACGAATGGGACGCTATCGTGTCCTCACCACTGAGCCGAGCCGCTGAAACCGCGGACCTGATCGCCGATGGTTTGAGCCTCACCGTTGCCCGGCGTGTTCCGGAACTCACCGAACGCAGCTTCGGCCCGGCAGAAGGGCTGCAGGCCGGCCCGGAACTCGAAGCACTTCGCATCCCGGGTGGCTTCCGCGGTGCCGAAAGCGACCATGAGGCTGCAAGCCGCGGTATGACTGCGCTGGAGGAACTGGCGCAGGAATTCGCCGGCCAGCGCGTGTTGGTGGTCGCGCACGGAACGTTGATTCGGCTGACTCTCGGCCAGGCGATTGGCCGTACCTTGGACAGCGTCCAGAACGCCGAACTTAACCTCGTGCACCACCATCCCGTTGATGGCTGGCAGCTCGAGTTCTTCAACGGCGAGCGCGTCACGGCCGACGTCGAGGCCTGACTCCGCGCGACGTCAGGCGCCTCGTGGCGCACTGGCCAGAACCGTTGCCGCGAGCTCCTTGGCCCACCGGACTGCGTCCGGTTGAGAGTCCAAGTGCGCGTTGAAGACTGCTCCGTCGTAGAGCACACGGATGCGGGCGGCGACGTCGGCGGGGTCGACAAAGCCCGCTTCTTTGCTGAGCTCGAGGATTGAGTCGGCGAGCCAGTCACGGAATACCCGCAAGGCGTTCGCCTCTACGCCACCCGGGAGGGCTTCCGCAGTTGCATTGGCGAAGGGGCATCCTTTGTAGCCCGGCGCAGTGACCGCTTCCTGCAGGGCGTCGAAAATAGCCAGCATCTTCCCGACGGGATCATCCAGCCCCTGCTGGTGCCGTGCTATCCGGTCCCGGCGCTGCTGATCACGGCCAGCCAAATACGAGGCCACAAGTTCCTCTTTGCCGGAAAAGTTGTAGAAGAGCGAGCCCTTGGCAACGCCTGCTTCCTCAATGAGCCTGTCGATCCCCACGGCGTGGACACCCTCGGCGTAGAACAGCCTGTCTGCTGCATCAAGAAGGCGCTGACGAGCAGGAATCCTGGTGGACGTCATGCCACCAGCGTATCAGACAGACCTGTCTAATTTTTCTTGACTTTATTGAACAGACCTGTCTAACTGGATGCTATTAGACAGACCTGTCCAAGGAGTTGTAGTGTCCCGCATCTTGTCACCGAAACAGTCGTTCGCCGGGCTGGCCGCAGTGTTCGCGGCGTTCTTTTTCGCAGCCGGCGCGCCAACGCCACTGCTCTCACTCCGACAGCAAGAATGGGGCTTCTCAGCCGTGATGCTGAGCGTCGCGTTCTCCATCTACGCCATCGGGCTCTTGGCTACCCTGCTGGTGGGCGGATCACTTTCCGACCACATGGGGCGCCGGCCCGTCATGCTCATGGCCCTCTGCGGCGAGCTCGTTTCCATGGTCGTCTTCATGCTTGCGCCGTCCATCGGCTGGGTGATTGTTGCACGCGCCCTCCAAGGTCTCGCAACCGGCCTGGCTACCAGCGCCTTCAACGCGGCCATCGCGGAGCATGCACCCCCACATCTCAAGAAGCTCGCCGGAGGCGTGGCCGGCGCGTCGGTCGCCGGCGGCCTCGGACTGGGCGCACTGGCGACTGGGGCGGCGGTTCAGTTCACCCCTGACGCCAATACGCTCATTTTCGCAATACTCACGGCCGCCATGGTTCTCGCCGTCGTTTTCGTGAGCCTCACAGGCGAGACAGTCGTGAAGGTCCCTGGCGCCCTGCGTTCCCTCGCTCCCCGCCTGAGCCTTCCCGTTCACATCCGCAGTGAGTTTGGCGCGGGCATACCCGTGCACATCGCAGGCTGGATGTTCCCGGCGTTCTTCCTTGGCCTCTCACCGGTGGTTCTCCGACTGCACTTTGGCCTGGACGGAGGTCTCGTGGCGGGCTTCACCGCATTCCTGGGTCCATTCGCGGCGGCTGTGGCCGGCTTCTTCTTCGCGAGACACCCCGCCCGGCACAGTACCCTGGTTGGCTTGTCCCTCATTTTCGCCGGGATAATCGTGGTCTTCCTCGGCGTCGGCGAACGGTGGCTACCAGCGATGTGGATCGGTGCTGTACTTGGCGGCATTGGCTTTGGTGGCTCATTCGGAGGGCAGCTTCGGTTGATCGCCCCACACATCGCACCGCAGCAACGCGCCGGCGTCTTCGCAGGAATCTACACCGCCGCCTACCTGGCCTTCAGCCTGCCTGTCATCATCGCAGGACAGCTCGCACCGCTGTTGGGATTGGTTCCAACCGTCCTGGCCTACGCTGCTGCCCTCATGGCGTTCGCCGCCGTCGGCATCATCATCCAAGCCAAGCGCCTGCGGCAGGATACCGCCTACGCTGCTGCGTGACGGCCGCCAATCAATTCCATCAATGCTTCGCTTTTGATCCCCAGCAGAGCCGCAGCCAGGCTCCCCATCAGGTCCAGCACGTACTCGCTGCTGGCGCTCCCGGCCAGGACGTCCATCACCAAGCCGTCCTCTTGGGCAACAAGAGTTCGAGCGATCTTGTCCGGGTCCAGAACGGGCGAAAACTCGCCCGAGCGGGTTCCGGCGTCGATGATGTCACGGTAGACGCGCTGCTGGGCTGCGGTGAGTTCCTCCTGGATCCGGCGCTGCTCCGAGTCCCGCAGCGAGTGGGCCCAATATTCGTACAGGATGCGGGAAACGTCGTCGTCCAAGCCGGCGGTGGTGCCCGCGCAGATCACCGCAGCGAGCCGGGCCGTTGGGTTCATGTCTGCGTCGACAGCTTCTGAGAGCTTCTCCAGGAACCTGACGGACGACGCCTGAACCGCCGCGGCGATGATTTCTGCGTGGCTGCCGAAATAGTAGAGCACCGCGTTGGCAGCCATTCCCGCTTCTCCTGCGATCGCGCGGAGGGTCGCCCCTTCGGCGCCGTCGCGGGCGGCCACCGCCTGCGCGGCGGCAACGATCTCCCGGCGCCGGTTTTCCTTCTTGTCTGCCTTGGGCACTGCCGCTCCCCCTGTGGATTCTGCGCTTCCTGTTGACATTGACTCTAGACGGGTATTGAATGGCATTCAAATTTGAATGTGATTCAAATAACTGATTCAACGAGGAGTCTCCGTGTCACATCCCCCTCCCATGCTCACCAAAGTCCCAACCTCCAAAGGCCTCAAGTCCGGATCCATCGGCATCGGCCCCACCGTTGCTCTTGGACTGGCCGCAGTTGCACCGGCGTACAGCCTGGCCGTCACGCTTGGCTTCGTTGTCCTGGCTGTTGGAGCGAGCACGCCCGCCGCGTTCCTGCTGGGTTTCGTGCCGATCCTGTTCACGGCCCTCGCCTTCCGGGATCTCAACAAGGAAATGCCCGACTGCGGCGGTGTGTTTGTCTGGATCACCCGCGTCTTTGGGCCGTCCGCAGGATGGTTCCTCGGCGGCTGGGTTCCGCAGATGGCCACCTTCATAGCGAGCGCCGCCTTGGCCGAGGTGGCCACGACGTACCTGCTGAACTTCCTTGGGCTCGCATGGATCGCCGCCGAACCGATCGCCGTGGCAGCCATCGCCTGCGGCCTGATCGCCCTCAGCGCGTTGATCGCGGCGAGGGGAATCGAACTCTCAGCCTGGGTCCAATACGCGCTGATCGCCCTTCAATTGGTTGCACTCGGCGGATTCTGCATCGCAGCTTTTGTTGCCATGGCCTCCGGCACCACGCCCGATGGAGCTGAACCACCCACCCCGGAGTGGTTCAATCCCTTCGCTTCGGGCGACATGTCCGGATTGGTTTCGGGAGTGATCCTCTGCCTGTTCATCTACTGGGGCTGGGACGCGCTGATTGCAGTAAATGAGGAAACGACAGACCGTAAAGGCACCCCGGGAAAGGCTGTCGTCATCACCACCGTCATCCTCCTGGTGTTCTACGTCGTAACGGCGACTGCCGCCGTCGGATTCGCCGGAACCGCCGGCATCACCAACCCCGAAACCGTCTCAGACGTACTCTCCGTGCTCGGCCCGCAAGCAACAGGCGGCCTCTTCGGCCAAGTGATCATCCTCGCCGTCGGGCTTTCCGCGCTGGCAGCCCTGATGACAGTAGCCGTAAGCACACCACGGTCCTGGCTGAGTATGGGAACCTACGGCGCCCTGCCGCGCGCCACCACCAAAATGCATCCCACCAGGGGAACACCTACCACCTCCATCCTGTGGTGGGCGCTGATCACCATGGCCATCACGCTGGTGCTGACGGCCATCAGCGCCGACTTCATCGGACTCGCCATCCTCTCCGTGGGCTTGATGATCGCCGCGTATTACGCAGCAACGGCGTTGGCCTCCGTGGTGTACTTCCTCCCCCAGATGCGCACATCTGCATCGGCGCTGCTCCTCAAGGGCATCCTCCCGGGCCTCGGCGCCCTGCTGATGATCGGCGCCTTTGTGTACAGCGCCGTCGACATGCTCTCACCTGAGTACGTCGGCCTGTCCTGGCTGGGTATCGGATCCGTCTTCTGGATCGGCATCGGCGCCATTGCCCTGGGCCTGCTGGTCACCGCCACCATCCGGCCCAGGTTCCACCGCTACTTTTCCGGAACGACGATCCCGCGCGGAAACGTCGCCACCCGTCAAGAACTTCCGTCTATTCTCAGCAACGAAACCGAGGCATAAATGCGCGTCCTGTCCATTGCAGCAATTCAAACCAACCCCGTCCCGCATGATCTCGAAGCAACCTGGGCCCGCTTCGCCGCGCAGGCCGAGTCAGCCAAGAAACTTGGGCCCGAGGTTGACGTCATCGTCGTCCCCGAGTTGCTGTTGTCCGCCCCCGGCGAGTTCCTGATTCCCGATCCGGAGGGCGAAACCCGCTCGGCAGCGCCGATTCCCAGCCCCCTCACGGACCGCATCTCGGCACTCGCCCGCAAACTCAACGTATGGCTCGTCCCCGGCTCGCTGTTGGAGACGGAGAACGGGAACACCTACAACACGGCCATTGCGGTATCCCCGACGGGCGAAATCGTGGCCCGCTACAGGAAGCTCTTCCCGTGGCGGCCGTTCGAAACCACCACTCCCGGAGACTCGTTCGTCACCTTCGATATTCCCGGCTGCGGGCGCATTGGACTGGCCATCTGCTTCGACGGCAGCTTCCCGGAGGTTGCCCGGCAGCTTGCCTGGCTGGGTGCCGAGGTCATCATCCAACCGACGCTGACCACCACCCGCGACAGGTCCATGGAAATCGTCATGTCGCAGGCCAACGCTTTCGCCAATCAGGTTTACGTGGTGAACGTCAACGGCGCCGCGCCTTCCGGAGTAGGCGAAAGCGTGATCGTGGACCCGGAAGGAACCATCATGCAGCATGCCCGGGGCGGGGAAGAGATCCTGTTCGCCGTGCTGGACCTGGACCGCGTCACCCAGCTCCGTCGCTACGGAACGCACGGGATCAACCGGCCATGGGCCCAATTGCAGGACCAGCAAGGAATACTTTCCTTCCCCATGTTTGGCGGCGCCCAGTTCCAGACCCCGGCATGGATCAGCGAGGAATCCGACGCCGGCCGCGATCGCAGCGAGGTATCTGCCGTGGCCAACTGAACGGCACCCAACGCAACAACCGCACGACGGCGACCTGCCGCCGTCGTGCGGTTCCTGCGCCGTTTGGGTCAGTGACCGAAGCGGCCGGCGAAGCGGGCGATCGCGTCTTCCGGGGTCGGCGCCGGTCCAAAGACTTCTTCCTGGCGGCTGGTGTTGGCGACGTATCTGCCGGTATCGAACCAGGCAGCCATACTCGCCATGTCGCTCACCAGCGGCACGAATTTCGCCGTGACCTTGCCCATGACGCGGAGAACTCCCGTGGGGACGGCCATGACCTTGATCGGCTTGTCCCCGTGCTTGGACGCCAAATCCGCGGCCTCAAGCATGCTGACAGGGCGGGACCAGCCGATATCAATGCGTTCGCCGTCAACGATGTCCGCATCGACAGCTTGGGCCAAATACGCCGCGAGGTCGCTGGTCAGGACGAAGGTGAGAGGCTTGCTTTTGTCGCCCAGCCACATAATTCGACCCTTCTCTATCGGGTCACCGCCCATCCCCGCGATCTGGTCGAAGAAGGCGCCTGGCCGCAACGCCACAAAGGGGACACCCAGCTCCTGGAGCTTGTCCTCGGTGAGCTTCTTGTGCCAGAAGTGTGGAACTTGGGGCGTCTGATCACTAGTGAGGATGCTGATGAGCACGAACCGCTTCACGCCTACATGGTTGGCGGCGACTGCCAGATTGCTGTTGCCGAAGGTGTCGATCGCTTCCGCGTTCTTGTCGTTCCGCGTGTAGCCGGCCGCCGTCGAAATGACGGCCGCGACGCCGGTCATCGCGGCGATCAGGGACGCAACGTCCAGCATGTCGCCACGGGCTATCTCGACGCCCTTGGCTTGGAGTTTGTCCGCATTCGACGACCGCCGCACCAGCGCCCTGACGCTCTTGCCGCGCTTGAGGAGCTCATCCACCACTTGACTGCCCAAATAGCCTGTGGCGCCGACTACGAGGACCGGTTTCTCTCCAGCCATGGTTTCTCCTGGAACTAGTTGCTACCAACGAAGTTTCCGGTGGGGACTAGCCTAACGCCCCGGGCCGGCCAGGTGGATCGAGTGGTCCTTGGTCCAGCCGGAATGGCGGATAGTTGTCGCGCATGAGGGCCGCGTAGGTGATGGTCCTGTAAATCCACCGGTTGATCCCCATGATCAGGTTGAACAATCCCACGCGGTAGACACCCGTGAACAGCAGGATCACGGCGGTGATGAACACGAGAACACCCAACAAGGACAACCCGTTGGTGCCGCCCTGGGTTGAGGAACTCCAGATGCTTCCCGTGATGAGACCAACGATCACCAGGTGAGGCAGGGCAAGGAGCCAGGACTTTACCAGCACCTTCCAATGGGAGAGCTTCTCCGGATAATCCACCTCAAACGTGGCCGGATAGTCGGTGTGGGCAAGCGTGAAGGGTGGGTACTGATCCGTACCCATCACACCGTTCGCGTAGAAGGCCACCCGCCAGTTCCAGCGCATCACGCCAACCGTGAACTGGAAGAGCGAGGCCGGGTAGCGGCCGGTGAAGAGTATCGCGAAGCCCGCAGCGATGGTGACCACCACAAAGGCAAACCCGAGGAAGGCCAGCACCATGTAGTGCGGGATGGCCAGGAACCATTTGACGAGCCACATCCACCGGGACAGGTTCGGATCCAGCTGCCCCTCAAGCCGTGCCGGATATGCCGCTCCGTTAGTGGCCAACCGGGGTGGAATGAGCATCCTGCGGCCAAGTCCCGCGGCTCCGAACACGATTAACGTCAATCCGACCACCAGCATTGCGAGCCCCACCAGGACCATGCCGGAGTTGGCAAAGACCGCAAAGGAGCCGGCCGCCAGCAGATCTCCGAGGATCAGGACCGTCATGCTTCCCGGGCTCATCCGCTCAGTGGGCGGGTAGGAGAACCTCTCTCCTGGATTCGTGCTCATGACGCAGACCCTTGGACCCCGGGGACCTCATGCACCGTGATCGCGACTTTCCCACGGACTTTGCCGGCATCGAAGTAGCGCATGGCGTCAGGAACCTGTTCCAGCGGATAAACACGGTCGATCGCTGGGACAAGGGATCCAGCCTCCAAGATCCCGGCGAGATATTCGAGGTCATCCGAACCTTCCGTACCAAAGATCATCGTCAGCTTCTGGCCGATGAACGGCGACAGCGCCAACGCGCGCAACTGCCGGTCCAAACCGCCGGTCAGCGGTCCGCCCTCCTCTCCGCCGGTGAGGACGGCCGTGCCGCCGGGCGTGAGGGCTCGGCGCAGGCGTTTGATGCTCGGATTCCCTGCGATGTCGATGATGACGTCGTAATGCTCGCTTCCATCGGCGAAGTCCTGGTGGGTGTAATCGATGACATGGTCTGCCCCGAGCGAGCGGACCATGTCCATCTTGGAGGTACTGCAAACACCGGTCACCTCTGCCCCGGCGGCCTTGGCAAGCTGCACCGCGTAACTGCCCACCCCGCCCGAGGCTCCCAGGATCAGGACCTTGCGGGCTTTGGCGTTTGGGTCTGTGTCTTTGGTGTTTGGGTCTGCGCCTATGGTCTGAATCGTGTCGTTGGTCTGGCCGGGGTCTGCAGACTGATTCGGGTTCAAGCCGGCAGCGCGCAGGGCTTGAAGCGCTGTGCAGGCAGACACTGGCACCACCGAGGCTTGCTCAAAACTGATGTTCGTCGGCTTCAGGGCGAGCTGGTTCTCGCGCGCTGAGGCGTACTCAGCGAAAGGCCCCTTCGCCACACCGAACACCGGATCTCCGACAACGAAGCGGGTCACTTTTGCTCCGACGGCCTCTACGGCGCCCGCCACATCCAGCCCTGGGACCGGGTACTTGGGGGACCTGAATCCATACGCCAACCGCAGCACATAGGGCAGGCCGGTAGTGATATGCCACGTCCCGCGATCCAACCCTGCAGCGTGGACTTTCACCAGGACCTCGTTTTCGGCGATCTGCGGCCGGGGAATCTGCGCCAAGTGCAGGACATCCGCCGGGCCGTAGGCCTCGAACACGATGGCCCGCATCGTAACTTCCTCCGTGGATGAGCCGCTGGAAACAGGGGTCTCCTGGGCTTGCTGACGAGAGGTCATGACCATTCCTTTCACAACTGTCCGGGGGTTCAGCGACGTTTCGTACGCTGTACTAAAGGGAGGGTATCGTACAATGTACTAAACCGCTATAGTCCGAGGAGAATCAGTGTCCACCACCACGCCGCAGCGACTTCCGCTCAGCCGGGAAAGGGTGCTTGAGTGCGCCTTGGATCTAGCCGACAGGTCCGGACTCGCTGCGCTGACCATCCGTTCCCTCGCGCAGAACATGGGCACCAAGCCGATGTCCCTGTACTACTACGTGGCCAACAAGGACGAGATCCTGGACGGAATCGTGGACTTGGTCTTCAGCGAAATCGAGTTGCCCTCCGCTGCAGGTGACTGGCGCGAGGAAATGCACCGGCGGGCCCACTCAGTCCGTGCATCGCTCAGGCGCCACCCGTGGGCTGTAGGGCTCCTGGAAAACCGCACGTCCCCCGGACCTGCCACCTTGCGACACCACGATGCAACGCTCGGAACGCTGCGGGCAGCGGGCTTCTCCGTCCAGGTGACAGCCCACGCCTATGCCCTGCTGGACAGCTATATCTACGGATTCGCCCTTCAAGAAGCAGCCCTGCCGTTTGAAGGCCGCGATACCGCCGCCGAGATCACCAACCCGATCCTTGAGCGCTTCTCCACCGGCGAGTACCCCCACCTGGTGGAAATCGCGATGGAGCACGTCCTCAAACCCGGCTATGACTTTGGCGATGAATTCGACTTCGGCCTGGAACTCATCCTTGACGGACTGGGAAAGTCGATTCCGAGCGGGGGCGCTGGGTAGTACCTCTTGATCCGTTGAGCCGCGACGGCCAAGAGCGTACGGTCAGGGCATAGTCGACGCCGTCCCGGAAGGGTGTGGGTTCATGGCCGGAATTGAGGACTATGCGATCATCGGGGACTTGAACACAGCGGCCTTGGTCGCGCGCAACGGCTCCATTGATTGGATGTGCCTGCCTCGTTTCGACTCGCCCGCTTGCTTCGCCGCCCTGCTGGACACCGCCGAAGCCGGACGCTGGCTCCTGGCACCTGCCGACGTCGAAAATTGCACGCGACGCCGCTACCGGCCGGACACGCTCATCCTTGAAACGGAATGGGAAGTGGACGGCGGGGCTGTGCGGGTCACGGACTTCATGCCGGTACGTGACGACGCCGTGGATCTGGTTCGCATTGTCGAAGGACTCGCGGGCGAGGTCGCGATGGCCATGGAACTGGTCCTGCGCTTCGACTACGGCCGCGTGGTGCCCTGGGTTCGCCATACCCGGCACGGAATCAGTGCTGTGGCCGGTCCGGATTCTGCCTACCTGACCACACCGGCTCCACTGAGAGGGGAAGACCGGCGCACGCTGAGTGAATTCACAGTCCGGGCTGGCGAGCGCATCCCCTTCGTGCTGCGCTGGGCGCCAAGCCATCAACGGGAGCCACGCCGAATCGAGCCCGAACGTGCCCTTGAAGCCACCACATCGTTCTGGCTGCAATGGATTGCCCGCAGCGAGATGGAAGGCAAGTACAAGGAACCCGTCGAGAGATCCCTGATAACGCTCAAGGCGCTGACCTACGCTCCCACCGGCGGCATCGTCGCTGCCGCCACAACGTCCTTGCCCGAACAGATCGGCGGGACGCGTAACTGGGACTATCGCTACTGCTGGCTGCGGGACGCCACGCTGACCCTGCAATCGCTCCTCGCCGCCGGGTACACCCAAGAAGCAGCGGCGTGGCGGGACTGGCTGCTCCGGGCCGTCGCCGGCGACCCGTCTGAGCTGCAGATCGTCTACGGACTCGACGGCGCCCGAAGACTGCCCGAATACGAGGTCCCCTGGCTTGCCGGCTACGAAGGATCCAAGCCGGTGCGCATCGGCAACGCCGCCGCTCCACAACTGCAGTTGGACGTGTGGGGCGAAGTACTGGACGGACTCTCATTGACGCGTGCGGCGTCCCCGCCCGGCACCGTTGACAACTCATGGGACATCCAAGTGGCCTTGATGGAGTACCTCGAGGGGGCATGGAACCAGCCGGACAACGGGCTCTGGGAAGTCCGCGGACCCCGCCAGCACTTCACGCATTCCAAGGTCATGGCATGGGTGGCCGCGGACCGGATGGTCAAGGCTGTTCGGACCTTCGGCCTTCCCGGCCCCGGGGACCGTTGGGCGGCGCTGCGCGACCAGATCCACTCCGACGTCATGACCCACGGGTTCAACGACGAGCTCAACACGTTCGTGCAGGCCTATGGCAGCAAAGAACTGGATGCGAGCCTGCTGTTGATACCCCGCGTCGGATTCCTGCCCCACCGGCACGCACGCGTGGCGGGAACAGTGAAAGCGATTCAGGAGCGGCTCACAGACGACGGCCTGGTAATGCGTTACAGGACCGAGTCGGGCCACGATGGCCTCCCCGGCGATGAAGGCGTGTTCCTTGCATGCTCCTTCTGGTTGGTGGACGCGCTGCTGGGCATTGGCCATGCAGGCCAAGCCACCGCACTGTTCGAACGGCTGCTTACCTTGCGCAACGATGTTGGGCTGCTCAGCGAGGAATGGGATCCACGAACGCAGCGGCAGCTCGGCAACACACCTCAAGCCTTCAGCCATTTCCCTCTCATCCACTGCGCGCTGCAACTGCACCACGGCACAACCCATGACAGTGACACACCGCTCCGCCGGCCAAAGCACCCGGAGCACGGGACCGATCAGTTGCCCAAGGAAGCTGGCGAGCACGCTCCGGGCTAATGAGGAACCTGGAGCCGCGTTGCGAGGCCCGTAGTGCGTGCTTTTGCTGGGTTTTAGGGCGCAGAACGGGCCCCGCAACGGGTACCGTAAACAGCACGGAGGTTGCGACGAAAGGCTTTGCCATGTGCCGACTCTTCGGACTGCACGCTGGTCCCTTGCCGGTCCGCGCCACGTTCTGGCTTTTGGACGCGCCGGACAGCCTCTCCCGGCAGAGTCGCAAGGAGCCCGACGGCGCCGGCATAGGAACGTTTGATGGTGACGGGAATCCTCGGGTTGCCAAGCACCCCATCGCCGCATGGGAAGACCACGCGTTCGCGCGGGAGGCACGCGACCTGAAAAGCACCACGTTCCTGGCCCACGTGCGGTACGCCAGCACCGGCGCACTCACGCTGGTCAACACGCACCCCTTCGAACAGGACGGCCGACTCTTTGCCCACAACGGCGTACTTCAAGGACTGTCCCGGCTGGATCAGCGCCTGACCGAGCTTGGCGTGATGGACCTCGTGCACGGTCAGACCGACAGCGAGCGACTCTTCGCACTTGTCACGGCCGAAACCCGCAGGGCGGAGGGCGACGTCGGAGAAGGCATCACGCAGGCCATCACGTGGATCGCCCGGGAGCTGCCCGTCCTCAGCCTTAACTTCATCCTTACTACCGCTGAAGATGTCTGGTGCCTCAGGTACCCGGCAACCCACGAGCTCCACATACTGGAACGGGACCCGGCAAAATCTCCGGACCCGCCCGCACCCCTGGACGCCCGAAGCAGCCGGATCCACTCCCGCAGCACGGAACTTTCCCGCTCCCGGCACGTCCTCATCGCTACCGAGCCCATGGATCACAACCCCGACTGGCGGCCCATGGCATCCGGGGAACTGGCGCACGTCGGGCCGGACTTGGCGGTGACTTCCACCTTCCCCTTCCCGGACGCCCCGACGCATCCGCTCACGCTGGCCGACCTGGCGCCGTCAGCCGCAGAGTCGCAGAAGCCTTGACCACGTTATGGTTGGTCCCAACACATCTGACGAGGAGAGCGCATTGCCGTACACCGTTGACTTCAAGAACGTCTCCACCGGTGGTTTGGAATCCTCGCCGGTCGCCGAGACGCTGGCCGGCTTGCGCGCTAACGAGAGCCGCTACTACTCGAACAAGTACGGCCATGACTTCACTGTGAGTCCTGCGAGCGAAGTTCCGGAGGTGGTGGACTACGTAAGCCGCATCCTCAAGGAGGAGCGCGACATCGTTATCGAGTCCCGCCCGCTCGAAGCGACAACGTTCGAAGTCGACGGTTTGCGGATGACATATGTGTTTTACGAATCGGGACTAGCCATCAACGTCATGTACAGCATCGAGGACGGTGGGAAGCGAGCTGTTGGATTCAAGCTTTCGGACGGCATGGAAATCCCGGAGGAGTTAGGCACACGCTTTAAGTTCGCCCGCCAGAAGTCGAAGCTGGCCGGCGTCATCCGCGGTTCCTACTTTGTGATCAAGGGCGAGTACTGACCGCCCTGCAAGGCGACCTGCCGCCGTCGTGCGTTTTTATCCCAGCAAACACCGGGATCATGGGCGTTCGAAGCCGGGTTTGGAACTCCGTTAGTGGATGGTTTCGAGTTCCTGAAACACCATAGGGAACCGGGCGTAGTCCCTGTTAAGTGGGCGCTTTTCAACCGACGCTAATAATGTCAGAGCCTGGTGACATGGTTGATTCATGGAAGGCATTGGGCAGGTCGCAGCACCTCGGACGGTAGCGTCGGGTGTGGGTTTTGCGCTCGGACGCGGGAAGTCGCGTCGGGCCAAGACCATACCTGCCCGTCTCGCGGAGGCATACCAGCGCCCGACGTCGATGCTCGCCCCTTCGGATAACCCGAGGACCGCTGAGCTGCTTCGCGGTCTTGAATCGATCATGATGCAGGGGAAATCCCAGCCATCCTCGCACGAGGCCGCGGCTGGCCGGTCTCGTGGGGATCAGCCCCCTGCCGGCGGTGAAGATTCAAATCCCGGCTTTCCCGCTTCTACATCGTTGGCCGGGTCCGTGGAGGCAGCGATCTGCGCAGTACACCTCTCGCGCTCAGTCGCCGCCGAGGCGCGGTTGTTTGGTTTCGTCGAGGCCGCGGATTTCGCGGGCCGGGTCGAGGAAATCTCCCGTGTTGTCGAGTACCTGCAGGTGGTCGCCGCGCAGGCAGTCGAACGCACCCGCAGCCAGGCCCAACACGGGCAGGCCTCGTCGGCGCCGGGGTGGCAGTCAGGCTGGACCGACACTGCAGAGCAGCCCGCGGCCGGACCGGGATCTGAAGCGGGTTCTGGAGTGGAGTCTGGAGTGGGGTCTGGAGCCGGGGCGGGGTCTGGGTTCGGGGCTACCGCGCAGTCTGCGGAGTCTGCGGCTGCGGCTGGGTTTGCTGCGGCTGGGTTTGCAGCTGCTGGATCTGCGCCGGGAGTTTCCGCGAGGACTACCGAGGGGTCTGGGTTCGGGGGCTCTGGCAGGACCGCGGAGGGCGCTGGCGCATCGGGCAGGCCGGGCACCGGTGCGGGTGCGTCGAATCCGCTCGATGACGGATACCGGAACGCCGCAGAATTCCTGCGCGCCAGGTTGCGGATCGGCATCGGGGAAGCCCGGCGCAGGCTCGCCCTCGCCCCGGAAATCCTGCCCCAGACAGGAATGGCCGGGCAACAGATCCCAGCCCGGCGCGAAGTCCTGGCCCACGCCGTCGAAACGGCACAGGTACCTTCCCGGTCCGCGACCATCATCAGCACCGCCCTGGAGAAGATCCGGCACCTCACCGACGAGAACACCATCACGAACATCGAACGCGCACTAACCCGCACAGCCCTCGAATCCGACCCCGACTTCGTGATGCGAATGGCCAAACGCTGGACCGACGCGATCGACCAAGACGGCCCCGAACCTTCCGAAGAAGTCCTGCGCCAACTCCAAGGCGTGTTCCTCCGCAAACCCCGCTACGGACTGCACCACCTCGAAATCTTCGCCACCGCCGAACAATACGAAACCCTCTCCACCATCATGAACACCGCCGCCAACCCCCGCCTGAACAGCACCCCCAACGGAAACGACCACACCGAAGACAACAGCAACAGCGAAGCCAACAGCAACAGCAACGCCCGCAACAACAGCAACAACAACAGCAACGGCGTGGGTTGCGGGACCGGCGGAGGCACCGCAACCACCATCGGCCAGGAAAACAGCGGGAACAGCACCGGAACCGGCGGCAACGGTGCTGGGCAGGAAGAAGGCAGGTCAACAGGCGGCACGCACTGCACCGAAGGCCCGGACCTGGACCGGCGCTCCCGGGCCCAGAAACTACTCGACGGGCTCGTCGGTGCCTGCCGGATCGCCCTGACCACCGGGAACCTGCCCGCCAACGGAGGCCTCCGCCCCCAAGTCACCGTCACCATCGACCACCGCGACCTCCTCCAACACCTCCAACACGTCGAACACCTCGAACGCGAGGGAGTACTCGGAGGTCCCGGTCGCTTCGGATCCTCCGGCTCCCCCGCGAACCCGCCGCTGAGCTCCGGAACAGCAACCTTCGGCGGCCCGATCCACCCCAACACCATCCGCAAGATCGCCTGCGACGCGGACATCATCCCCGTCCTGCTCGGCAGCGAATCCCGCATCCTGGACATCGGCCGCACCACCAGGATCTTCCCACCCCACATCCGCAAAGCCATCGCCGCCCGCGACGGCGGCTGCGCCTTCCCCGACTGCACCATGCCCGTACCCTGGTGCGAAGCCCACCACATCACCTACTGGTCCCACGGCGGCGGCACCTCAACCGAGAACGGCACCCTGCTCTGCAGCCACCACCACCACGTCATCCACAAAGAACAATGGCACATCAACATGAAAACCGGCGTGCCCTGGTTCACCCCACCACCACACATCGACCCCACCCAAAAACCCCGACGCAACCACCACCACACACCCATCAGGACCTGAGGGGCTGGCGTGATCCAGTCGTGCCTTGACGGGTTACAGCGGCACATATCTACTTGCAGCGGGTTGACGTGGAAGTCCGCGTCTCTGCTCGCCGCGCCCAACTTGCAGCCCGCCGAGCCGCTAGCCAGCGCCCAGTTTGCGGCGCGCCGAGCCGCTAGCGCAGGGCGTACGCGAAGACCACCCACCGGCAACGAAACCAGTAACCGTCAACCATCACCCAGCAGCCAGCAGCCAGCAGCCAGCACCAGATGCACTCACGTAGCGTGCACCTGCAGCCGGATGACTTGGAAGCGCGCGTCTCTGCTAGCCGGAGCCCAACTTGCGGCGCGCCGCCCACCGGCAGAGCGCCCATGCGGAGACACCCACCGGCAACGAAACCCGCACCCCACAACCCACAACCATTCAGCGGGCGCAAGTATTCACCCCATCTACCACCAACGCCGTCATAGCGCAGATCGCCCACACCCAAATCGGCGCCTCATCACCAAACATGCGCCCGAAGGCCAGCGCCAACGCATAGCGATCTCCCGCCACAGGGCCACCTTCCGCCGTCCAGGACTTCCCCCGTCCGGAACCTCCCGCCCCAACATGGCGACCTCGCACCACAAAGCGCCCTCCCGCCGCCGGGCGACCTCGCACCGCCAGGGGAACTGTGAGTCGAAGGCTTGTGATCAGCGCAGCCCCGAGACTTAGCGGGACGTCGGCCAGCCCGTGTAGGACTCCGCCAAGTACGCTTTGGCGTGCTCGGACGAGACCACCGAGTGCAGCTCGCCGAGCTGGCGGGCACGATCGAAGTCGTCGGCGCCGGGCACAGTGTGCAGCATCGACGTCATCCAGTAGGAGAAATGCTGGGCCTTCCAGACGCGGTCCAGAGCGCGGTCGCTGTAGGAGTCGAGCAGCGCGGTGGAGCCGTTGGAGTAGAAGGAATCGAGGCCTTCGAAGAGCACTTTGACGTCGTGGATAGCGAGGTTAAGGCCCTTGGCGCCGGTGGGCGGGACGGTGTGCGCGGCGTCTCCGGCAAGGAAAAGGTTGCCGTGGCGCATGGGCGTGTGAACGAAGCTGCGGAACGGCAGCACCATCTTTTCCAAGACGGGTCCCTCCTTCAGCTCAAAGCCGTTTCCGGTGACGCGCTTGCGGAACTCGGACCAGATACGCTCGTCGTCCCAGTCGACCACGTTTTCCTTGGGGTCGCACTGGAAATACATGCGCTGGACGTTCTCGGTGCGCTGGCTGATGAGTGCGAAGCCGTTCTCGGAGTTGGCGTAGATCAGTTCGTCGGCGCTGCGTGGAGCTTCGGCCAGGATCCCGAACCAGGCGAACGGGTATTCGTGGAAGTACCACTTGCGGTTGGCCTCGGGAATCTGGAAGCGGCAGTGGCTGCGGGAGCCGTCTGCACCAACGAGGAAGTCGGCCTGGATCTCGAACTCATGACCATCTGCGTCGGTGAACCAGACCTTCGGCTTACCCTCGAGGTCGTGCACGGTGGTGTCGGTGACGCTGTACCGGACGTCGCCGCCGTCGGCCTCCCGGCGAGCGGCGAGGTCCATGAACACGTCAGTCTGCGGGTAGAGCCACACGGACTCGCCGACGAGTTCCTTGAAGTTGATGCGGTGGCTTTCGCCGTTGAAGCGCAGTTCGATACCGTCGTGCCGGTCACCTTCGCGCAGAACGCGGTCGGACACGCCGGAGTCGACCAGCAGATTTACGGTGCCGTGCTCCAGGATGCCGGCGCGGACAGTTTCCTGGATTTCCTTACGGCTGCGGATCTCGACCACCACCGACTCGACGCCCTGTTTGGCCAGCAGGTGGGAGAGCATGAGACCGGCGGGGCCCGCGCCCATGATGGCGACCTGGGTGGTGATGCTTGTACGTGCCATGGTGTTCCTCGCTTCGTTGCGATCCCGTTCGGGGCGGGATGAGTCTGGAAACAGTGTGGCGTGCGGTGAGTGATAGGCGTTACATGAATTCCGTTGAACGGAATTCAAACTCAGTCGCCCAGTTGTCGCCCGATCCCCCGCGCCGCTGTCTGCAGCGCGGGAACCAGTGCCTGTAGGCGCATTTCCGCCAAGGGAACCACGACGCCGAGCGCCGCCACCGTACGTCGCTTACCGTTCATCACCGGGACGGCAATTCCCCACGTATCCAGGTCAACGACGCCCGCAAGCTGGGCATACCCGTGCTGGGCGGCTTCAGCCAGCAAATGGCGCACGACGTCGGTGGTCACGTTCCCTGCCGGGTCTTCGAACTGTTGGAGGTACTCCGCCTGCAGCTCCCGCGACTGGTGTGACATCAGAGCCAGGCCTGCCGAAGAAATATGGACCGGCATGCGCCCGGCAATCCGGGCTCGGTTAGCCACGGAACCACGCCGCGAGAGTCGCTCCACGAAGAGCGCCTCCCAGCCGTCCAGCACAGCCAGGTTCACGTTCTGATTCAGGACCTGCTGGATGTCCTCCATGAACGGCATGGCCGCTTGGCGCAGCGCCAACGTTGGCGAATTTCGGTTGACGAGTTCCCACAAGCGCAGCCCCAGCCGCACGCTCCCACCGACGCCAAGCTCCAAGAGCCCGTGCTCGGAAAGTTGCCGGACCAGCCGGTGCGCCGAGGACAGCGGAAGGCCGGACCTGTCCGCGAGGTCGGTCAGCTGCAGTGACGTGACACCCTCCGGGAAGGCCTCAATAACGCGAACCACGCGGTCCACGACGGAATCGCCGGATGATGAGTTGGCCACGATGCGCTCCTTTGCTGCCCGTTCGGCACCCGAAGACTTGAGGCACCGGGATCGCCCTGGTCGCAGAGGCAACCGAAACCACGCGCGCCTTCCATTCAATGGTACGACGTGCCTCAGATTACACCCGGCGGTGATACAACTCTCATAACTGACCGGCCGTTCTGATGGCCGGATTCCACACATTCGGATTCCACCTACCCGGGTTCCACCTACCCGGGTTCCACTCACAAAGAAGTACCGAGGACGCTATGCCAACGATGTCATCTTCCCGCCGCTCCCAATGGCCTGTGTGGCTGTGTTGGCTGGCCATGGTCCTGGACGGCTTTGACCTGGTGGTCCTGGGCACCGTCATCCCAACGCTCATCAAGACCGGAGACCTCGGCTTCGATGCTGTGGGAGCTACCTTCGCTGCAACTATTTCCTTGGTAGGTGTCGGCCTCGGAGCTCTCTTCATCGCGCCGCTATCTGACAAATTCGGTCGCCGCAAACTCCTCATCGCATGCGTTGCGGGTTTCTCGCTCTTCACGATCGCCGTTGCCTTCGCGCCGAACGTTGCCGTGTTCTCTGCCTTCAGGCTCCTGGCCGGTCTAGGCTTGGGCGCCTGCCTTCCCGCAGCATTGGCGTACATGAACGACTACGCCCCGGCAGGATCGGCCGGTAAATCCACCACCCGGACCATGACCGGTTATCACGTGGGCGCCGTGGCTACAGCTTTCCTGGCCATCCTGGTTGTCCCCAACTGGCGGCTCATGTTCATCATCGGCGGTGTCGCCGGCCTGGTGCTTTTGCCGTTCCTGTGGGCCAAGTTGCCCGAATCCCTGCCGGAAGCAGCCGCAGGAAAGGCAGCCCCCGCAAAGGCAAGTGGCGCCGCAAAGTCGAGCGCCGACGTCGTACGCGCCGCAGAAGCAGCCCCCAAGACCGGGTTCCGCGACCTGCTGCAGAAGCCTTACCCGTTGGTGGCAGTGGGCATTGGTATCGCGTCGTTCATGGGTCTGCTGTTGGTGTACGGGCTGAACACGTGGCTGCCGCAGCTGATGGCCGCAGCAGGCTACACCGTGAGCACAGGACTGACGCTGCTGCTGGTCCTCAACCTTGGTGCCGTAGCCGGGCTGGTGCTGGCCGGAATCCTGGCCGACCGGCATGGGACCAAGAAGATCGTACTGCTCTGGTTCGGGCTTTCGGCGGTGTTTCTTGCGATCCTGAGCGTCAAGATCCAGAGCGAGTTCCTGCTGAATGCGGCCGTGTTTGTTACGGGAATCTTCGTCTTCAGCTCCCAGGTGCTCGTGTACGCGTGGGTCACTCAGTTGTTTCCCGCCCGGCTCCGCGGAACCGCACTCGGGTTCGCCGCGGGTGTCGGCCGTCTTGGCGCCATTGTTGGTCCGGCAGTGACCGGAACGCTGGTGGCTGCCAACATCGCTTACCCGGCCGGCTTCTATGTCTTCGCAGGCGCGGGCGTACTGGCGGTGGCTGCACTGTTCCTGGTACCGCACGAGGTCAAGACGTCCAAAGCCACGGTGACCGCAGGAGAACGGTAGCCGGCAGCCCCCATGCCTAATCCTCAGCCAGATCCAGCACCTCGGGGCATAAGCATTTACGGGCGGACGCCAACCAATCCGGTCCTGCCGCACTGCACAATTCAATATGCTGCTGAAGCGCGGAAAGGGCATCCGCGGCGGAGGTGAGCCGGTCCTCGCGGATCAGCGATTCGAGAGTCAGGCACTGCGCCTCCGTCTCAAGAGCACCCACATACGCCGACGACACCCTCAGGCTCAGGACAGCATCCAAGCTGGCCTCGGCGTCTTGATCCTGGAAACCGCTGACTATTCGGTGGAGTCGGGCTGGAAGCAACGAGATGTACGTGGTGAGGAATCGGAGAGCCGGCCTGAAATCTCCAAGCTCGTCGGCCAATGTCTGCAACTTGCAGAGTTCGAGTACGGGAACGGGTCCCCGTGAGTGAGTCGGTGCACTCATCGTCCTGGCTTTCTGGCTGTACCTGTGGGCAGGTATGTGTCGGGTGTACCGGCGAGCCTGGCCAAGCAGGGGGGAGCCTGGCCAGACCCGTCGGAGCCTAATGGAAAAGCGTTTTAGGCCACCCAGCGCGGCCAGATCTTCGGCAGCCGTTGCGGGCTGATAACGAATACTCTGCCGCGTCCGGCTCAAGAACCGACGCTGCAATTCCTCAGGAATCCATCAAGACTTTTCAGTGCACCAAGCGGAGGATCGGGAGTGTGACTGCCGTCGAGACCGCCATTGCCACCGTGTTACCGATGGACGGGTGGAAATCGCGGGGCAACCTCGCGGAAACAGCCCTTGCGATGGGCGGAGCCATGACCGCGCCCAGGACCGCCCCACCGATCATGCTGAACCACGAACCATTGAAGGCAAGCACCGCGGCAGGAGCCACCGATACCAGGGACGCATAGGTGGCCGCCCAGCCATCGTTCCGGTACCAGCTCCGCCACAGCACGACGCCGACCGCCGAGGTCAGCGCCTGGGCGAACAGGATGTGGGGCACCAGGTTTGAGCCGTACGAAGGCAGCGCGGGGTTGAGCACGAACGCCACAGCAACGCCCAGGATCACGCCCGCGCTGGCGAGCTCGTTCGCGAAGAACTGGGTTTCGGTGAAGTCGGACAGGACGCGGCGGCCTGCCCAGACGGCGTCCTTGAGGATGGCCGGGCGTGTGTGGTTCGGCGCCGCGTGGCGAGGTTCCGTGTGGCGAAGTTCGGCTTGCACTGCCGGAACGTTCGACGGCGGCTGCCGCAGTTCCAAGCGCCGCCCCGCCTGCCGCCCCGCCTGCCGTGCCTCGAGCCACGGCAGCTTTCGGGCCACGAGGAATGCCAGAACCGAACCGATGGACATCGCGAGAACGTTCGACACCACCGACGGCAAGCCAAGTGGTGTTGAAACTACCGGAATGAGGAGCAAAGCCAGCGGAGTGGTGGTTGCTGCTCCCAAGGCAGCACCGGTCAGGCACGTCGTCCAACCGCCCCCGTAGACGAGGACCACGGCCGAAGCGACGCAAACAAAAGGCACGAACGTGGGCTGCCATCCGGCGTCGAGCATCCACCCAAAAGCGACATTCGACAACAACAGGCTCAACGATGCCGAGGTGAACACCCACGGCCACAGGCCGGTCCCGTACGTCAACGACCCCGCCCATTTCCTGCCACGTCGCCCGGCCCACCAAGCCAGTGCGGCGCCGGCCAGCAAGCCGATGGCTGCGAGTTCAGACTTGTAAAACTGGGGCTCGGTCATGTCGCCGAGGAACCAGCGGATTCCGGCCAACGGGGACTCTGCCACAGCGCCGGACCAGCCCGCAAAAACCGGTCCAAGCAGGGGAGAATGTTCGGCGATCAGGTTCAGGACCAGGGCGATACCGCCCATGACGGCCGCAGCGCCGAACGCTCCCAAGGCCGTGCCGGTTGCGCTGCGTTCGATGGGGAGTGCGTTCACCGGTTTTGGCCGCCGCGCGGCCGTCCCGTTGACGGCTGAAGAGAGCATCATTGGTGGCCCTTAGCGTGCGGTGTGGCGTGTCATCGTGCAGCGTAACCGAGCGCACTGCGAGGCTCACAGCCGCGGAGATACCGGCAATTTGTGACCGAAACCGTCTCTCACGTCCCGCCCCAAATTCCCCAACCGTCTCTCACATCCCGCCCCAAATTCCCGAACGCTCTGTCAATCGGCGAGCCAGGGTCACCAGGGCCGGGCGCCACCCCAAACCCAACCACCCGACGTCGTACTCCTACTGCCCGACTCCTACTGCCCGGGTCCTCGTACCCGAAGCCGCCGCCACACGGTAGGCGTCACCACAACGGCAACGCCGACGGCGGCACCGATCACCGTCTCGATAATGCGGTCGCGCAAAAGCAATCCGGGGTCAACGGGGGCCGCCAGCAGCGTGGCAATCAGGGCCAGCGGTGTCACGAAGATTTGCGCCACGAGGTATTGCCGGGCAATGAACATTTCCGCGCCGAATTGGCATACGGCAATGACCAAGACCATGGCCCACGGCGCCGGATTGAACCACAGGATGCCAGCCAGGACCACGAGACCAATCACGGTCCCCGCGATTCTTTGGATGCCGCGGCTGACGCGGTGGCGGGTCGAGTGGCCCACCAGCGGGACCACCGCTGCCACCATGGCCCAATACGTGTGCCCGAAGCCGAGGCGTTCCCCCACCAACGTGGCAATGGTCCCGGCGAGGCCCGCGGCCACAAGGTAGCCACCGCCTTCGAACCACATTGCACGGCGTTCCAGCTCCGTGTGCCGGATGCGCGGCGGCCGCTTCCAAGGCGTCCTGTGACTCTTCAGCACACGGGACGACATGCCAATCAGCAGGCAGAACCCGGTGGTCAGGACGGCGACCGCCATCGCCTCCCACACGGGCGGTTGGGCTGCGATTGACGCGATCGCAGCGAACGCAAAGATATGAAACAGCGAGCCGCCTGGTCGCAGCCGCCAGGCCGCGACCACTACCGAGCAACCGCCGGCAACAAGGGTGGTGGCAGCGGTCAGGAGCCACGAATATTCCGCTCCGCCGATCCCCCACGCTTGCGCCATCCGGGCCATCAACGTGGCGCACAGAATGATCAAAAGCATGAAGCAGCCCGCGCGCAATTGGCTGCGGAATCGAACACTGTGCGGTTCGTTGCGGCCGTAAATGCCGGTAAACGCACCGAAAGACGCAAACACAGCCAAGTCCAGCCGGCCGATCAACGTCAGCGTAATCAGCGGGACAAAGACACCAACCGCGCAACGGAGAGCCGGATGGTGGTCCTTGTTTCCCGGACCCATCGTGAACATTTCCGTTACAGCCTTCAAGGGGCGGCTCGCCTTTCGTCGCGGGATCAAACGTACGACGACGGCGCTGGCGTCCGTTTCGAAGTTTACGCGCCGGGCACAGGCACTGCTTCCGCGAGGACACTCATGGACCCGTAGAGTCCCACGAGGCGCAGGTACTCGCCCTCGTCCATGAAGTCGATGCGCCCGGCAGTGAAGTCCTTTGCGGCCTCGATGACGAAACGAACCGTGGACTCAACACTGTGAAGGTTGGTGGCTCCGGTGGCCGAACCCGCAACAGCGGTGACGGTGGTGATGGCCACGCCTACCACTGGCGCACTGGTGGCAACTGCAGGTTGAACCAGCGAATTCACGTGGTAGATGCCGTTTCCATAGGGCGTGATGTCCTGCATGGTGATGGGCATGACCACCGGGAGCATTCCGCTGGTCCGCTCGACGACGTCCAGGAGGTCCTCGGACACGCGAAGGATCCAGCCGTCCTTGATGGTGGGCGTGATGGCGAATCCGTTGTGGTTGCAGATTCGATTGCCCTTGGTGGTGTCCACCGACAGGACTGCGTCCATTTCCTGAAGGACTTCATGCTGGTTGGCAACGGACATTGCCACCGACGAACCCATGAAGGGCACCGGTTGGTGCGGTGCTGTTGGCGCGTCCGGGTCGATCTGCGTGGTGATGAGGACATCGCCGCTCAACCGGTCACCCCGTTTCGCCATATCAATGAGCTTGGCCGCCGCGGCCACAACGGTCAGCGCGCCGTCGCCGTCGGACACAAAACCTGTCTGGGCCGGCCGAGCTCCGAGACCGCCAAGCCGCCCGATAATTCCCAGCGTGGGGGCGTTGCCGCCGGCACTCTTGCCGTCGGTTCCCGGGATCATCACCTTGATGAAGTCCGTTTCCCCGTCGTCGCCTTGGACGGGGGTGATGGTGACGTCGGCGGTTCCATAGCGTGCCAACAACTCCGCGACGGCGGCGCCACTGGCCGCCGGCGTGTCGAGTGCGTCGTACGCGGCAATGACGTGACTCCAAGACATGTCATGTCCTCACTTTCGCCAGCAGTTGGTCCAGGAGTTCCGCGCCGTCCTGGCGGATTCCGTCGTGCTGGTATTTGTTGGTCGGGATCGCTGAGAAGTTGCCGATCCGGGCTGCGGTTTTGGTCGATCCTGCATAGGGGACGAACATGTCCTCGGTGTACATCACGGCGGCAGTCGGGACCTGGTTCGCCGCCAACGCTTCGGAGTTGTACAGGCTGGGCCAATCCGCACGCTGTGCCAAGTGGTGGGCAACGTCTCGCAAGGGACGCAGTGCGGGATCCTGCTCAAACTGCCACGGGAAGATCATTTCCCCCGTCAGCAGAGCCTCACCCTCAGAGTGGACAGCAGCGTCGGCAAAATCAGGAAACTCCTGCCGCACGGTGTGCGCTGCCCATCCTGTGCCGGAATGATCCGCATAAATGGCTTCATGAAGGACTGCGTAGAGCGGCCTCTTGGCGAACGACAGTGCGGCGCCGGCATCAGTAAGGAATGCCGCCGTCAACGCCGGATTCGTGTCCTGCGTGAAGGCATTCTCGAGGAGATAGTGCAGTTGGTCGAACCCGCTCTTGGTGCCAAGGAGAATTCCCAGGCTGAGGAAGCGTTCGGCCGTGAGCCGCTCACCGGTGGGAAGGTACTCCGCTTGATGAAGCAGATGGTTCTTGATGGCCAGGACTCGTTCCCGGTCCAGAGGATAGGTGGTGAAGAATTCGTCATTGCGGCGGGCTGTCTGCCGGTAATTTGCCCGGTAGATATCCCGGATATCCGCGTCGATGTCCGGAATACCGCCGGTGATCAGCACACTTTCAAGGCCCTCCGGAGCTTGGGAAAGATACGTCAAAGCGCAGAAGCCGCCAAAGCTTTGCCCAAGAACGGTCCACTTTGTGCCGCCGGCGAGCTGCTTCCGGATGATTTCGGCGTCCTTGATGATCGAGTCGGCGCGGAAATGGGTCAGGTAGTCCGACTGTTCTTCAACGGTCCCCTCGGGAAGAGTCCTGTGAGTGATCGCGGAAGACCTGCCTGTTCCGCGTTGATCGAGCAGGACCACACGGAACTCCTCCAAGGCCCGCTTCAGCCAGCCGCCCGGTAGTCCCGGACGGTCCGCCGCGTTGCCAGGGCCACCCTGAAGCCACAGAAGGTATGGTCGGTCACTATTCTCCGCGGATTCCTCCACTACTTCCCGGGCGAAGACCTCGATGGTTCCTGGCGCGTGGCCGGAATCACCCGGATCAACTGGCTCAACCGGATCACCGGCATCACCGGTGGTAGGCACCGAACCGGTCGAAGCCGCACGGTGGTCCAACGGGACCGTGAACGTGTGCTCCAGGAAGACCAATCCGTCGCGAACAACCCGGTTGGTGCTTTTCACTGTGTCCAGCATCCCGATCAGTAGCCCTCGATGTTCATCTGCCGGCAGATTTCGACGACCTTCGGGTGCACGTAACGGCCGTTTTCCTCGATCGCCTCCCCGTCCGCGTAAATGGAGGGCGCAATCAGGCTTGCGTCGGTATGTGCTGCGGCAACCCAATGTTCCCCGCCAATCCAGGAGCCCTTGGTTCCGAAGCCGAATTCCACGCAACCAAAGACCCGCTCGTCCTCGACGATGCGGCCGGTGACCTTCCGAACACCAGGGTTGAAGCCCAACGACCAGTGCGCAACCCGGTACATGTTGGGATCATTGAGCGAAGCCATCCAGTCTGAGTAGGTTTTCGCGTCGGGGCCATCTCCGCTGATGTCCACCACCACGCCGTTCTTGATCTCAAACCTGACCGGAGACCTCAGGATGCCGATTTCGTTAGGCGGCCACGCACCGCCGTCGAACACTATGACGCCATTCTGGGTGTCCTCCAAAGGGTTGAACGAGATCTGCCCGGAGAGCATCACGGATTGGCCTGGCTGTGTAGCTGGCAGGCCGCGGAGGTTGATGGGACGATCGCCACGGCGGCCGCTGATGTCCGTCCCGCCGACGGACGTGATGCGGATGTCCTGCGCCTGTTCCAAGAGGCCGACCAATACGTGGCCGAGCTCCGTGACGCCTTGGTAGTCCACGCGGGCCACGGTGTCCACGAGCATCTGGACGTCCATGCCTGTGAGGTTGATGTAGCGTGCGCCGTTCGCCAGTGCGGTCCGGAACGCGTCCGAATGCATGATGTATCCCAGCTGGTACTCAATCCAGACGTCCGCCGCGGCGACCGCAGCCGCAACGGGCGGCGAGGGCTCCAGTGCGGACATGGTCCGGGTTTCGTACCTGACGATGGTGGGGAAGGCGCCGACGGCGTAGGCGGCTGCCGCGGTCAGCTCCACCACCCGCTGGTCGGAGGAGGTGTCGGCGGTGATGACCACGCTTTCGCCCTTGCGCACAAGCATGACTTCTTCGATCAGCTTGCGGGCTCCGAGTGAGGCTTCGAAGGACAGGTACTCGCTGCGGGCTTCAATCCTGCTGGTTACTTCCATGGTTCTTTCCTTTGAGTCTTGAGTCTTTTAGTTGTGAGTCTTGAGGCGAAATTTGTGCGGGCAGGCCGTCAGCCCTTGAAGATCCGGCCAACCGAGTAGATCGAATCTCCGGCGATGAGGCCTGCACCGATGAGTGAGACTTCAGATTCGCCGTCGTTTGGCCGGTACTTGGTCCACAGGAAGCGGAACACGAGGGCTGCCAGGACCAACCACCCTGCATTGGGGGTTCCAATCAGGAGACCGGTGGCCAGGAGCACGCCCATTTGCCGCTTGGAACCACCCAGAAGCTGGATGAGAGCCCCGGGGATGGCCCAGATGATGAGGTTCCGAATGACATCCGGGTTGGCGAGACCGGACTTGATGGTGTCGGCATAGACAACAGCTGCCGGCGGCAGGTTGCCCGCGGTGAAGTAGCTGTTCCAGAGCAGGGCCACGAGTCCGATCGCCACCGTGAAGCCGATCATGGCCGAGAGCAGCTGCTGGCGGCGTCCTTCGATTTCGTACACGGTGTACGGGCGCCGGTCCCGGCGAAGGATCCAGCCTGCTTTGAGGTCGTAACCCATGTCTGCGAAGGCCGGTCCCGTGGCAGCGCAGTAGCCAACCAGCAGTGCCAGCGGGACCGCGGGCATGTTCATCAAGAGTCCGGCGATCAGGAAGATCAGCGTCACAGCGAAGGCTGGGAACCATCCGGCATGCATGGCCGCAAGGCCAACAATGATCTCGTGCACAATCGCGGCGACGGCGGCAAAGAGGACCCAGCCGATAACTGCCGGCCAGGACATCTCTGTCCACAGTCCGCCGAGGACCGCAAGGACCAAAGCTCCGATGACGTACAGGACGTAACCCGAGGCGAAGGTCCGGCGCAGTCGTGAGGCGGTGACCGTGGGAGCGAGGGACGGGTCGGCCGGAGCGGCGGCGCGTGCCTCAACCTGCAGGCGTTCCTTTTCCCGGTCCTTCTTGGACTTCTTGTCGAGCAGGATCCGGATGGCCTGGATCAGTGCCACGATTCCAGCGCCAATCATCACTCCATGCGGGACATAGATGGAGGAGAGCGTGAAGCCCAGGATGGCAGGGGCGTACTGGCTCAGGAGCAGGCCAATCCCGAACATTCCCAGCGCCCAAACGTTGCCGATCAGGGCAACGCCCGCTGCCGACATGGGCAGGCCAAAGAAGGAGGCGCCGAAGCCAACCACCCCGCCTGCAGCCAGCAGCAATGCTCGCTTGCCGCCCTTGTCACCGGCGATGATGGTCTCTGCCGCAGCCACTCCCGGAGGCCAGGCAGCGTCCGCGGGCAGGAACTTGGAGCCGAAGCTCTTGTACAGGATCCAGGCGTCGATCAGGAGGCCCATGGAAGCGCCGATCAACATAGGACCCACCAAATCGGCGCGGCCGAAAGCAAAGGGCACCGCGATGGGGGTGAGCAGCGAGTTTCCGGCGGCGAACGTTGCCCCGGAGATTGCGCTTTGGGCCAGGTTTTGACGGTTGATGTCCCGCATCTTGCTGAGGCCGAAGAACGAGATACGGCCGATGATCATGGCGATAAGGGCGCCGATGACAGACGTGTTTGCCGAGATTCCGAGCGTAGTGATCAGGTGGAGACCGATCACGGCACCGAGCACACTCAGGATGACGGTGACTACAAGTGTGAGGGGCTCAAAGGCCCGTGGATGGCGTGCTTGGGTGTCTTCTTTGACGTTGAGGGGCTGTGCCATTTTCCTGCTGATTTCTATGAAGGGAATGAAAATGGGATGCGCGACGGACGCGCGGTGTCACTGTGGGTGGACGCCTCATCCTTGAGGCGGTTAATCCTCGAGGCGATGTGCTGCGCAAACTGCTGCAGGGAGTGTTGCTGGGGGCTCTGCCGTCAGGCGACGGGCAGTGGGGTTCCTGACGACAACTGTTCTGCCAACATGTCCGTTGCGGCCATGAGCTCGGCAGCCAACTGGGTTTCCCTGCCTGCCAAAAGCGCCGGTACCCCCACCACGCCGACGGATCCGATGACGTCGGAGTCGAGCCGTACGGGGACCGCTACGGACATGATTTTCTCGTCGTACTCGCCGACTGAGACCGCGAATCCGTGCTCCCGGACAGCCGCGTGGCGTTGCAGGATGTCCTCGCGGGTGTGGGGTCCGCTCTGCGTCGACTGAGTGAACCCGCCGTTGAGCAGCGACGCAATTTCATCTTCACTTCGATGCGCGAAGATGGCATGCCCGCAAGCGCCCCCGTACCAAGGGAACCTGCGGTTCAAAGTCAGGGCGAAGCGGATCGCGCCAGGCCCGTCCGCGGCCGCACGCATCACGTACTCCGCGTCTGCCGCGAGGTTGAAGACGACCGTTTCGCCCGTTTGCATCGCGAGGCGTTCCAGAACAGGCTGCACCAGTTGCGGAACCCCGCCGGACTCCCCGGCAATGATGCCGAGCCGAACCAGGGCAGGACCAAGCCGGTACTTGCGGCTGATGGGGTTGGGAACCAGGAAACCTTCCGCGCTGAGGGTTGTCAGCGCACGGTGAACCTGGGATTTGTGAACGCCCAGCTTCTCGGCAAGTTCAGTCACTCCCCACTCGGGACGATCCGCCGAAAAGGACTTCAAAACCTCAAGGGTGCGCTGCACCGTTGAGAGGGTTCGGGGATCTGCCATCTTTTCCGCCTTGTTGCTAATATTGGAACGCAGTTGTTTTTTGTGGAACACTTAAAGAGTCGCCGATGTGCGCCGTGATGTCAATCACGAATTTTTGGCGACCCTGGTTCGAATCAGCGGATCCGGTTCAGCCCGTAAGCATCAGCGTGTCCGGTTCAGCCGGCAACCGGTTGGCGGAGGACGGTCTTGAGCTTGGCGGGCTCGGTCTTGCGGGCATCCGAGAGGTAGATCTCGTGGTGACGACCGGTAGGGGTGAGCCCGTTGGCCGGCAGGAACCTGTCATGCAGGCGTTCCAGCGTAGGACCCTCGTCGTCGTAGGAACCGACATGCAGGATTTGGACGCTGCGGCCCTCTTTGTAGGTCTCAAAACGGACAAGGCCCAGCGCCGGCAGTTGCTTCTTCTTCTGTGCGGAGGTCAAGGCTTCCTGCACCATTTCCGGCGTGATCCAGGCCGGCTGGGAGATCATCATGGTCCAATCCCACGCGCTTTTCTCTCGGGTGCGGAAGACTTCCATGTCTTCGGCTGACCACAATCCTTCAAGCGGCGCCACGGTGTGGACCCTGCCCAACCGAGCCTTTGCCACAGCGCGAACAGCGTAGGACGCCGTGTACAACGCTTCGACGGCCTCTTTGTAGGCGGCTGCCGTGTTTGGATCACCGTGGCCATCGATCATGAGGAACTGCAGCTCAGGTACGTCGATGATCCTGAAGTCGCCGGCCTTCGGTGCGTAGAGGTCCTTGCGGTCCTTCTTGACGTCGTAGGTCTCCACGCTGGTCTCCTCCGGGAGGTTGTCGGTGCTTCCCTCCAGAGTGCCCCCGATTTGCCGCCGCCCGCTGGATTGGATCCTCAGAAGCGGGACGGCGTGCCGGCCACCTGAGTCGTGGCAAGTGCGTTCCCGGCGATGTCCGTCAAGCCTGATGCCGGCGTGTAGCTGGCGGCGGCCGGCGTCGAAATTGCCGAACCAGGGCTGGTGGGGCCTGCGCCCAGGGTGATGGTCAGCGCCTTGGTCGCAGGGTTCCATTGCAGGATGGAGGCGTTGCCGCCGTTTCCGGAGTACGTCAGCGATGACGAGGTGTACGCGCTTCCCAAAGCCACACTGCCGATCCTGAGGGTGGGGCAGCCAGCACCGGTGACTGTCAGGACGTTGGTTGAGCTGACGTTGACCACAACTTGATTGGCGTTGTTGCCGTTTTGCGTTTGCGTGATGGTGTCGCTGGTCCACGTGCTGCAGATCGTGTTTGCGCTAAGTGCCTCGGAGAACGTGATGGTTACCGTGTCGCCCTTTTCGATCTTGCCTGCACTGCTTCCACCATTGTTGAGCTGGACCGCTGCAACGGTCGGCACGGCAACGTCTTTCGTGGAGCTCGCGGTGCCCGCGGGACCGATATTGCCGGCGGCGTCGGTGGCACGGGCTGAGTAGGTGATGGCGCCGGCAGCAAAACCAGCCAGGTTCACCGGGGCAGCCGTCCAGGCACCGGACCCGTTCGCGGTGACGGTCTGGGTGAGGCTGTGGGCCGCTCCGGCATCACTGACCGTCAAGGCAACCGACGAACCAGCCTCAGCTGTGCCACTGACGGGAACACTGTTCACGTTGGCAAGATTGACGTAGGCCGGCACGGTCAGTACGGGAGCTGGCGGTGGCGTGGCATCGACCGGCGTGGCGGCGCTTCGCGCACTTTCGGCACCTTGCCACAGGGAGAGCGAAGGAGTCACCGCGTAGTACCAGGTCCCGGTGGGGACATTGCTGTCAGTGCAGCCAAGACCCGTGATCGTTCCGCTGCACGTGCCGGCGGCGGGGACCTTGATGCCGCCGGAAGCGGAATCGTAGCGGGAGATGCTGTACCCGCTCACAGGCCGGCCCGCCGTCGTCGTGCTCGCCGCCCAAGTGACCGTCACGCTACTGCCGGAAACGGCCGTGACGGGCTTGGCTCCGGCAGCAACGGCATCGGCTTGTGCCGCTGCCTGGTTGCTGCTGACGGAACTCCAAAACGCGCTGGCAGCAGGGCCGCCCCAGGAAACCAGTAACGCACCCACAATGATCACCACCAGACGGTTCCAGTGACCCCAGATGGTGGTCGAGGAGTCTCCAGACCGGCTCATTTCCGCACCTCCAGTGTGACGGGAAGGTGGAATTGCGCGCCCTGACAGGCAGAAACTGACGTCACGTCCATGCTGGCCGCGCCTGGCAGCGTCAGCAGGAGGGAGGTGTTTGCGGGGATAGTCGCGGGCAGCGCGGACGGTGGCGTGAACGTAACGCCAGTGGTGGTGCAGCCGGCATGGGCTGCGTCAGCGGTGACCGTACCGTTGGAGTTCACCGCAAACACCGTGACGGCGTGCGGATTGGGGTTGGTGACCCGGAGGACGACGTCGGCAGTACCGCCGGGCACAAGGCTGGTCTGCGGAGAGTCCCCGGGGACCAGTGCGTCTACGGTGACGGTCTGCATGGTTCCGTTGCTCGCCGATCCGCTGCCGGCGCCGATCGTGGCCCAATAGGCGTACGCGGACCCAACTCCCCCCAGAATGCAGAGGGCAACAGTGGTTGCTGCCGCCCTCGCGAGGCGGCCCGTGCGCGAAATGCGGACTGTTTTCGTCATGTCAGTTCGCCTGCCCCGTCCCGGAGTACGTGAGTTGGACGGTGGCGCCCTTGCAGCCATCTTGGAGCTGAAGCGTGTCCAGCATCCTCACATTCGGCCATTTCGCCTGGGGCACGTCCAATACGGACATCGAACTCGCACCGGCTGGCACCGTCAGCGGGTACGTCCCCGCGTACTGGGTGATCTGGTAATCGGCGGCCGTACAGGGCAGGTTGGCCGCAACAGCTGCCGGCGTTCGAACCACCTGGCTGATCGCAACGGTCAGGTTGGTCACCGCGATGCTCTTGCCGCTCGCGTTGGAAATCTGCAGATCCAGCGTCCTGGAAACTCCTGGAGCCAGCGGCTCGGCAAGTGCTCCGGACAAGCCGAAAGTCCGTTTGACCTCTTGGACCTGCAGTTGACCCGGCGCGGCGTTGGACCTGATGGCGCCGCTGGTACCGGTCACTGTGAAGTCCGTCTTGGCAGCAGGCGTGGTGGCGGACGTCGAAACGGTGAGGGTCACCTGGGCGCTTCCACCGGAGCTGAGCACCACCGACGACGGCGACCAGGAGGCCGAGGACCCCGGCGGAAGGCCGGCCGCGGAGAGAGTTACAGTGCCCGTGAATCCCCCGGTGGATACGGCGGACACTTGGAAGGTAGTCGTTTGCCCCTGGTCCAGGCTCCGGCTGGATGGCGAGAGCGCGACGGTGATCCCGCTACTTACCTTGGCGGCGACGCCTTGCTGACCGCTTGCGGCCAGGGCTGCCATGCCTCCCAGAACCACCACGAGCGCAAAAAACACCGCACGGAAGGTAGCTCCCGTTCGGCGCAATGGCCTCGTGATGCGAGCCTGCTGCTTGTCCTGCACAGAGCACCCTCTCCAAAGGAACGCGTTTCAGTGGGAACGTGGAAAGCCTGCCGGGACCCGCCCTCCCAGAGTGGCGGGTCCCGGCACGCTGAGTCCTTACTGGCTGGAGACGTTGACGGTCACCGTTGCGGACTTGCAGGCGTCCTGGTTGACGGTGCCGCTGTCGTTGAAAGTCAGCGTTCCGCTGCCCACGGACGTTCCCGTGGTGTTGGCAGCGACGAGCGTGTTGCTGGTCACGGCGGTGACGTCGAACCATGCCGGAAGACATCCTGCGTCGCTGGTGGTAACTGTGGCGCTGAGAGCTCCCACTACCGTGCCTGTAGTGGTGGCGTTGTCCGCCGTGTAGGCCACGGATACCGCGTTGCCCGGGGCAAGTCCGGCATCGAACGTGGCATGCAGTGTGACAGTTCCGCCACCGGAGGAGTTGGCGGCCGAGCCGTTGCCTGAACCGGTGGTGGTCCAGTAGGCGTAGGCCGCACCGCCGCCCACAGCTACCAATGCCACGCCTGCGACGGCGGCTGTGATCCGGCTCTTCTTGGAAAGTTTGCGCATGACAGGACTCCTTGGGTCAGGTTGGGTGGGAGTCGCAGCGCAACCCCCCATGGGCAATCCGCTGGGTTCAGCGGATGAAGCGATGACCCCAATGGTTCAATCAACAGGAGACTGATGGCTACTCTCGGCTGTACCCAACTTTTCGTCCGGGCAGCAGACTCGAAACTACGTGTTCGGCCATAGCGGGTACTCAGTTTTTCGCGTGCGACTACTTGGTTCGACCGGAGCTCGTTGTGGCCCTCAGCCACCCCGTTGACGTTTGCCGGGGGTGCCGGGAACGGCTCTCTTCAGCGCCGACTCAGGGAAGTGAGCGCCCGACGGCGGCACTTCAGTACCGCCGTCGGGCTTCAGGTGGCGAGTACTCACTTTTGCCAACGATCGGTCCGGGTAGTGCAGCGTGTTCAGGGGGAGCCAGCAGCGCGTGGGTTGGCGGCACTGCGCGAACTTTGTGCCCATCTTGAGCAAAAACTGCGCTTGAATTCGAGCGTCCTCGGAGCGTTCCTGACCTTCTTTGAAAGCCCAGAGGGCATCAGGCAACCCCCAATGGGTGCATTTCTGCCTCGGGCTCCCCAAAGAAGGTCAGGAAGCTACAGCGGCAACCCCGTGTTGAGCGGGATCGAGTCCAACGAGTTGAAGCTGTACAGCTGGATTCCTTCGATTCCGGGGCGTTCCGCGAGTCCTTCCATGAGGGCATCGGGCGTGTAGCGTTCCCCGATCAGGAGCCGGCGCGCCAGCGGACCCTTGCGGCTAAGGAACTTTAGGGACGGCCCCACGCCGATCTTGGTGGCGAGCGGGATCAGCTTCGCCTTGGACACAGCACCCGGGACCCCGGCCCAGACCGGCAGGGTGACACCTTCGCGGCGAAGCATCGCCACATATTCGTGGATCTTGTCCGCGGAGAAGCACATCTGCGTGACGATCTTGGTGGCGTGTTCTTGTTTTTCCAGCAGCGCATCTACCAACTGCAGGCTGGCGATGTCCGGATGCCCTTCCGGGTAGCCGGCCACACCAACGGCCATTCCGCCGGACGTGATCCGGGCGATGTCCCGCAGTAGCTCACCCCCGGTGGCGTAGGGACCGGTGGACTGCCCGTCACCACCGATGGCGAAGACTTCCGAAATGCCCGCCGCATTGCAGTCGCCAAGGAGGGCAGACAATTGGGCGCGGCTTTCCAACGCCTTCGCTGCCAGGTGCGGAACCACGGTGTAGCCGAGTTCCCTGAGCTGGACAGCAGCTCGAAGGGTTGCCCCCACGCCATGCTTTGGCAGGCAGGTGATGCTGATGGCCGTGGAAGTTGGCAGCACTTGGCTGACAGCGTCCACGATTCCCTCGGAAGGGATGATTTCGACGCGGGTGGGGAGCACTGGAAGTCCTTGTAGGCGTGTGGGTAGCAGTCTAGCTCTGGGTGGCCAGGATGGTGGAGGCTTCCTGGCGGGTGGTGCCGGAGGACTCGATGTGGGCCAGTTCGGCCGGGATTTCCCAGCCCTTCTTGCGCATCGCGGT
>NZ_JBIVQG010000009.1:0-188057 GCF_044755025.1 Paenarthrobacter sp. NPDC092416 | reverse complement strand
CCAAATCCGGACGCCGGGCCACCGCCGAAGCATTCAAAGAAGCCAAGGAACTCGCCGCCTGGACCACCAAAATCCGCAACGCCTGGCCACAGGTCATGGTGGAACACGTCGACTCCGTAGGCGTCTCCGAAGAACCCCAAGTAGGCGACACCCTCCACGTCAACGCCTACATCGCCCTCAACAACCTCACCCCCGACGACGTCACCGTCGAAGTAGCCTTCGGCCGCGCCGAAGAAACCGACGAACTCGAAGACGTCGTAGTGGCTGAACTGGGTTCCTTGGAAGACCTCGGCGGCGGACGCCACCTCTTCCACGGTTCCGTGGTCATCAACCGCTCGGGCTCGTTCGGCTACACCGTCCGTGTCTTCCCCAAGCACTCGGCACTGGCATCAAAAGCCGAGCTGGGGTTGATCGCCAACGCGTAAGTCCTAAGAACGTTGCTGGCCCGCTTATTCGTTGTTGCCCAACGACGGAAAAGCGGGCCAGAGACGTTTAAGTCAGATCTGGAGACTTGTGGGCTCGCTAGCCCCGAATTGCAATCGCGGGATCTTTGCGGCTGGCGACCCAGGCAGGATATATGGCGCTCACAATACCGGTGGCCGTACCTAGAAGGATTCCAACCAGCCATAGATCTGACGGCAACACAGGCGGCCAGGCTTGGATCCACGAGACACAAAGCGTGGTCATGGTTCCGATGATGCCGCCAAGTGAACCTGCTGTTATTCCAACGATGAAGCCCTCAAGAATGAAGGATCGGCAAATCAGCCATCGACTTGAGCCGATCGCTCGTCGAAGGGCTATCTCTGCCGACCGGCTCTGAACGGTCAGGTACATTGAGGAAGCCGCAGTGATAATGGCCAGGAGCATCAGGACAAGCGATAGCGAAGCAATGAGTGACCCGAGATCATTTGAGACACCCTGCCTGATCGACTGAATATCGGCCGTGACGTCTACCTTTGCCTTCCCGGGGTCGCTCGGCGAGTACGCCAGCGGTGCTACTTGCGCGATCGCAGCCGAGAAGCCCTTTTCAGTTCTAACTTGAATTTTTAGGTCGGTCCTGGATACGCCACGCATGATGCTGGCGTCTACGAATACGGAGTTGGCGTACTCAGGGAAATTTGGACCGGGATCGAATACACCAACAACCGGGACAAGTCGGTCATCGATCCATATGCTCGCCCCTACCACCGGCCCGGTTTTCTTGCTGTACGGGATGTCCAGCGCGTTTGCTGCCTTGGTCGAGACTACTGCGAGAGGACCAGCTCGTGGGTCGTCGAGGGCACTCCGGCTGTTGTCGGGAATCAGCTGGATTTCGAAGTCATCGAAGTAGTTCTTCGAGGAGGAATGAAGTGACAATGGCGTTTCAGGTTCCAGGTCGGAAGGTCCAACCCGTGTAATACGTACGTCTGCCGGAACCGCAGAGTAAACATAGGATGCGCCAACTACATGAGGAACGCGGGTAATGCGATCTACCCCGGAACGAAGTCCATCGAAATCGCTTGGAAGCACAGCAGGTCCGTCTCCGACGGTCATGGACAGCGTATCCTGGGACGCAATCGCGAGCCGATTGTTAATGGCATTCGAAGTGGTCGAACTGATACCAAGGGCACCCGTCATCCCGCCAATGGCAATGGCAAAGGCAAGGATGAGGAGCATCGTTCGGATGGTACGGGCGGAGAGTGCAGTAAGCGCATCACCCCAGTCATCCAAGAGGCACTGGGCGAAGCTGGACACCCATGACTGCTGGCTTGACACAACGAAGGGCGTTGGGTGGGCCGGGACCTTATATCGCGGCTTGGGATGATTATTGGTTTTGATGTCACTCGTGATTCGACCGTCCCGGATCTCAATCCGGCGATTCGCTTGGTTCGCCACATCCAAATCATGGGTGATGACAATTACGGTGACACCCTCGGAGTTGAGCTTCCGAAGGTATTCGATGACCCGACTACTGTTGGTGGAATCAAGATTGCCGGTCGGCTCGTCGGCAAGGATGATCCGCGGGTGCGTTGCAATTGCCCTTGCTATTGCAAGCCGTTGCCGTTCTCCGCCTGACAGGAGCTTAGCTTGGACCATGCGCTTATGCTCCAGCCCCACGAACTCCAGCGCGTCCAAGGCAGCCAATGCCCGCTCGTCCATCGGCACGCCCTGGACCCGCAACCCGATAGCAGCATTGCTTATCACGTTATCGTCACCGATGACATTTGACGACTGGAAGACAAACCCGATCAAGTTTAGACGCACCGTGTCGAGGTTTCGTTCTGAAGCGGCTTCTACGGCCTGACCACGAATTGCGAGACGTCCGGAACTGGCTCTGTCCAACAAGCCCATGATGTTCAAAAGCGTCGATTTCCCCGAGCCAGAAGGGCCCACAATGGACACGAACTCACCTGACTCAATTGCCAGTGAGACGTCAGATAGTGCCGCGGGTCCGCCACCCGGATATATGCGCGAAACTCTCTCCAAGCTGATGGCCAATGTGCCATCGGAGCCTGCATCGCCCGCTCTACGTGCGAGAGGCCCCGATCGCGAAGTCGTCACGATATTTGGACCTCGTCTCCCTCGCTGAGATCACCAGCGACTGCGGCGAAACCTCCCCCTGACCGAAGAACCGTGATGGGGACACGTTTTGCGGGGCCCTTTGTACTTCTATCGCCCCCCGGGCTTCTGAGAACGTAAGCCCCATCGGCGTCCTGTCGAATACCGGATAACGGCACTGCGAGAGCCTGTGCCGCACTACCCTGACCTGCCACAGTGACGCTTAAGTTGGGGGTAAATAAGGCAAGATCTGCCTTAGTTGTGGCCTCTACCGTCACGGGATGTCCTGCACGTTGCCCGTTCCCCGCATCCGTGAACGGACCTACTGCAGTTATCCGTCCGGTCAGTTGCTTCTCCGCGACCCTGACAGTGACATCCTGCCCAGCCTTGAGAGATTCAGCCTGCTGGACCTCGGCGATGAACTCAACGAAGTTGTTTTCGGTCTGAAACGTGGCGAGAGGGCTTTGGACCGTAACTTTCTGCCCTATGTCCAGCGCGGAGATTACGGTCGCACCAGCGACGGGGAGGACTAGTAGTTGCCTGAACGGTATCGACACCGCAGGGGTTTTCGAGCCGTCTGGTGCAGGGTTTTCCGGTGTAGCTCCAGGTTCGACTTGGTGACTCTTCTCGGCGGGCATTCGCCCGCTGCTCAAGGTGAATCCCTCGCTGGCAAAGAAGGAGGATGCAGCTTCCATGGTTGTGCTGTCCAAGCGACCAGTTTCGTGAGTGACGTACCCCATCTGCGTAAGCGCCCGTTGCAGAGCCAACACGTCATCTCCCTCATCACCTTGAGAGAGATCCCGATACAACGGGAGCGGACCCGGCAGAACGAAATAGGGCTTGCCGGAAACTACCCCCGCAAGGTCGCCCCACTCTAAGGTTTCCCCCGCCTTAAGCGTCTGACGCACGACAATTGGTTCTTGTCCCTCTAAGTCGATGAGGATCGGCACTTCCGGGCCGGCCTTTATGACTCCTGCAAACGTTAGCCGGTCGTCGACAACACGGTTTTCAACCGTTGCAAAGACGGGGACCTCAGCCATAGAGTCCTCTGGCCGAATGACCTCTGATTGGTCAAAGATGCGTCCAGCCAGTAGGCCCACCCCTGCCGAAGTGACTGCGGTCACTGCCAACAGGACGACCAGCCACCGTCGCGAGAGTCGCGTCAAGCCAACAGCTGCCGCCGCTCTCTTGGACTCGCCATCCTTCACTGCGTCTCTTTCAACAACTTCTCAGCGGCATCCACGTACTTCTGGCTCTTCTTCTTGAGCTCAGTAAGAACTGCCTCATTCTGCCTTATGAGCGGCAACTGGTAGCTTGCTTGAATATCGCCGAGCGTTTGGGTTAGCCGTACCTGCTGATTGCATTCGGCTTCAATCGTGGCGATTCGGACGCCCTCAGCGGCGTCCGACTTCGACGGGTTTTGCTGATCTGTCCTCACCTGCAGATCAAAGGACTGCTGACTCGACCACTTCGCGTTGGCGGCGTCCCGTCCCGGCGTCAATCCGGCCGCTGAGATGCAATTTTCCCAGTCGTCTTTGGCGGCTTTCCAGGCATCAGTTTCTGATGCCATACCCAGGCTCTTCAAGGCAATTTCCGCTGCAGTACCCCCGTTCATAAGATCGTCCGGTGGAGTGATTTCATCGATCTTGCTCTTTTCACTGGCAAGACACTCGTATCTGGCGTCCCCCCACGCGCCTGCCTCATCGTGCTTCCGGTTCGATTGAGACTCTTCTCCAATAAGCCGGAAGCCGTGCTGTCTCACGCGATCAACGTTCCACACCCCGAAGTTCCGGTTCTCCGCCTTCGGATAAGCCGCGTTCGGATCATCGATAAAGCCAAATTTCATCATGCACGTAGTCATAATGACTTCCCGTGCAAGGAGAATCTGATAGCGGTCACGAGCCGAAATTCCATACGCATCAACTGGGAACACAATCAGAGAATTTTCGTAGTCCAGATTCACTTTTCCAGATGGGTCTGGGGTGATTGAACTGCCCGCGGCCCCAGAACAGGATGAACTAGCCAAAGCTACGCCCATGGCTAGCGAGACCACAACACACCTTGTCCAGCGCGCCCTTCGTTCAGGAATTCTTCTCGACACTTCCGCTTCCCATCTCACTTCTGGCGTCTCAACTGAGCAGCCGAACCTCTTCTCAGACAGCAACTTTGACCTGCCGATACTTTGATCGGCAGGTCAAAGCATGGTGCTGCTCAATCTGTGTTAAGCGAGCAGCGGGTTGGTTTTAGCCCCGGTGGTAGCTGCTGATGTTGTCATTCCACGTTCCCAAGAAGGGCACGTACCAACCCATGGCGCTGTAGTCGTTAGCGCTGCCGAAGCCAGCACCGCCGTAGTTGATGTCTTGCCACCAGGTTACGTAGTAGCCGAAGTTCTTAACCGAACTTGCCTTGTTGTCAAACGACCCCATCCAGGTCGAATTGTCGGCTCCGTACGTAGCGCCGCCGTAGTCATTATTGTCGTAAAAGATGCTTGCATTCGCAGACTGGCTTGCGGCAAAAAGTGCCGCAGTGGAAAGTGCGACGACAGCAGCCGCCCGTGTGAGCTTTTTCATGTTCTGGTCCTCATTCGGCTCGTGCGACATGAGGTCAGCAATTAACTCTGCGCGTTCCCCAAAACGCAAGTGACGAGGCACACTATTGCCTCTCCGAAAATGTATCCATCAACACTCTTAATTTCAAACTATTGAAATATTCGAAGCGAACATAGAAATATTCAATTTTTCGCATCACGATCAGGTTGCACGCACCACTTAAGCCTATTTCGGCGGTTGTCATAACTCGCGCGGGAACCACTAATGACTACGTCACAGCTCGTCGTCAGATCGGTCAGCGCAGTTGCTGTTAGGCGTGCGTCTACCTGGAACTGACTTCGGCGCGACTAATGCTGGAACACTGCAATGACTGCGAGGTCTCGGCCGGCATACTTTTCGGCGTCTTGCAGGATTTCGCAAACCACGGCGAAGGAACGGTCCGTGCGGTAGGTCGCGGGGACCTGCCAAATCATGGTGACCGGTGTGCCGCCGTCGTCGGACAGGGCATCGGCGAAGTCGTGCAGGGAGTCGTTGAGGGCGTCCAGGTTCACGCCGTAATACTCCGGGAAATCCAGGACCTGGCCGAACACCTCAAGGACTGCCTGCTTGGTGGTAGCGGGAGGGACAAGGATGGTCCTTCGGCCAGCGTCGGACACCTGCTCCTGCAGTTCGTCGAGGGTCCAGGTATCTGCGGAATAGATCTTCATGGGCTCCTACTTGCCTTCGACGATGAACTTGAACGAGTCGTAGTGGTCCGCCGTGTAGAACTTGGCGGAGTCCCTGCCCACAATAATCCTCCGGGCACCACGGTCCGACTCTCCCGGCGTCGTAACCGTGTACTCCCGGTAGTAGCCGCCGGACTTCTTGGGCAGAAGGCCTTCGAAATTGCCGAAATTCACGCCATCACGGTCATACGGATATGGGCCGCCTTTGGCGATAAGTGCCAGCGTCTGCCGGGCTTCCTGAGGCAACTGAGAGGCATTGATCTCGGGGAGGCCCGAGGGATTCTGCACGGCCGCCGCGGGCGTCGCTTGGCCGGGTTGCGCAGAAGCCGCCGACGAGCCGAAGCCAGGCTCCGACGTCGTGGTTGACACGCTGGCAGGGCCCGTCAGCGAAGTGCCGCCCACCATGGCGGCCACCAGCACGACGACGGCGATCACCAGACCAGCGAAGGCCAGCAGTTTGCTGCTGCTTCGGTTCATGCCTGGAGCTCCTAGGTGCGGTAAATGTTGATGGTGTTGGCTTGCAGGATATCCCGCTCCCCAGACGCCACCAACGCGCCCTTCCGGCGTTCGTGCAGCACGGAGGTGGTGAAGCGCAACTCGAACATGCGCTTGCCGATTCCCGTTTCGCTCAGAATCTCGGGCAGCACCATTTTCATGTCCTGGTTGCTGCCGTTCACCACGATCAGCCCCCGAACTTCGCTGTCTTCCGAACCCATCAGGAGCTGCACTGACCGCACATTGGGATCGTTCCAGCGCGCCGGCGTCATGCGCTTGCCTTTGTCATCGAACCACTGCAGGCTCGCGTCGTTGGCCTTCGCCGGGAAGTTCTCGGGCTGGTGGCGCAAGAACCAGCGGCGAAGCTTCACGAGCTCCTGCGTGGTCCTGAACATGGCGTTGGCTTCGGAGGTCCGGCTCCAGTCCAGCCATGCCGTCGGGTTGTCCTGGCAATAAGCGTTGTTGTTGCCCTGCTGCGTCCGGCCGAGCTCATCACCAGCGGTGATCATGGGCACACCGATGGACAGCAGTAGCGTGGCCATGAGGTTCCGGACGGACAGCGCACGGGCGGCCACAATCGACTCGTCCTCGCTGCGGCCCTCGAAACCGTGGTTGTAACTGCGGTTGTCGCCGTGGCCGTCACGATTCTGCTCGCCGTTGGCCTCGTTGTGCTTGCGGTCATAGCTCACAAGGTCCTTGAGCGTGAATCCGTCGTGTGCCGTGACGAAGTTGACCGAAGCCAAGCGAGTACGTCCGGAAGATGCGAACACGCTCTCGGAGCCGGCCATGATCTCTGCCAACGACGCAATGGAGCCTCCTTGGCCCCCGGCCTCCATGGCGGCCTGGTCGGACAACCAGAACCGGCGGACGCCGTCGCGGAAGTGATCGTTCCAGTCCGACCACCCGGGCGGGAAACGGCCCGTCTGCCAGCCCCCGTAGCCCACATCCCACGGTTCTGAGATCAGCTTCACAGCCGAAAGGACGGGATCCTCCTCGATCGCCCGGAGGAAGGGGTGCCGCGGATCGAACTGATTGCCGGCGTCGCGGCACAGGGTCACCGCAAGATCGAACCGGAACCCGTCCACATGGAACTCGTTGACCCAGTAGCGCAGGGAATCCAAGGCCAGGTCCACAACCACAGGATCGCTGAAGTCCAGGGTGTTGCCGCAACCCGTGGTGTCCAGATAGCGCCCGTGGGCGTCGTGACGGTAGTACCGGTCCTCGGCCAAGCCCCGGAAACTCAGGGCAGGCATGTCCGGTCCGGCCTCTGCTGTGTGGTTGTAGACAACGTCAAGGAGGACCTCGATGCCCGCAGCATGAAGGAGCTTGATCATGCCCTTCAGCTCATCCTGCACCGCGTGCGGGCCCGCGTTCCGGGCGGCCTCGGTGGCGTAATCAGCATGCGGGGCGAAGAACGCCGCCGTGTTGTATCCCCAGTAATTGGTCAGGCCAAGGTCCTGGAGATGGGCCTCATCAAGATGGAAGTGGATGGGCAGCAGCTGCACAGCCGTGACGCCGAGCTCGGTGAGGTGCTGGATCATGACCGGGTGGGCCATCCCTGCATACGTCCCCCGTAGGTGCTCAGGGATATCCGGGTGAAGCATCGACTGCCCGCGAACGTGGGCTTCGTAGATCACCGACGTACGCAAGGGTGTACGCGGGGGACGGTCGTCACCCCAATCGAAACCGGTGGCCATGTGAACGCTAGTGAGAAATTCGCCCCTCTGGTCCACGGCACGACCATAGGGATCGAGCAGCAGCGTCTGCTCGCCGTCGTCGTCGAAGTCCACTGTCGGGACCGAAAGCGGCAGCCCGCCCTCAGCTGGCGCCGCGCGGAAACCATAGCGCGTTCCGGGCGGCATCCCGTTCACGATGCCGAAGTGCACGCCGTCCTCCACGTTCGGAAGGGTGTGCACCCTCCAGCCGTCTCCGGGAGCTTGGTATGCGAGTTCAACTTGGTCCAGATCAGGCGCGAAAACAGCGACGTTGACTTGGTGGTTTTGTGGCGAGAGGTGGTTTGGCGGGGCCTCCACGTCGAAAGGCCCGGGCTGAGGCGTGCTCAACCCGAGCGGCGTAGGCCGGGACGAATCCACGGTGGCTGCTGTGTCCAAAATAGGCATAACCATTGATTGCAAGTTTAGTTCCACACACACTCAGTGCGGCTCCGTGGGTACATGTGACGTCACTCTCGCGATGAACTCGGACACGTGTTCGGTCGCTGTTGTACTGGCATGGGCCGTTCACGTGCTGGAACGCTGCTGTGGCGCCAGGCTTGCACACTGTTTCCGTGCGTCCAAATGTGTCAAACGGACGCTTCGCGTGCTCCGTGCACACTTGCAATACTGGAACCACGACAACTGGAGGTTCAATCGTGCGCGTGGCACTCGCCCAAGTCATCACCGGCCGGGATCTGGACAGCAATTTGCGGCTCCTCGAGGAGTACGCCCGGCGGGCCAAGGACGGCGGCGCCGAATTGGTGGTCTTCCCGGAAGCGATGATGCGTGCGTTCGGGAATTCGCTGCTGGACATCGCCGAGCCACTCGACGGTCCGTGGGCCAGCCGCGTGCGCGAGCTCGCCTTGGAATTGGACGTGGTGATCGTTGCAGGAATGTTCACCCCCGGCGCTCCCTCGGACGCAGGCTCGCGACGAGTACGGAACACCCTGATCGCCACCGGTCCCGGTGTGGAGACCAGTTACGACAAAATCCACCTCTTCGACGCGTTCGGCTTCGCGGAGTCCGACACCGTAGAGGCCGGTACAGACCCCGTAACGTTCGACGCCGGAGGCCTCACCTTCGGATTGGCCACGTGCTACGACATTCGCTTCCCTGCCCTGTTTACGGCCAATGCCCAACGAGGTGCCGTGGTCAACATCGTTTCCGCGTCCTGGGGTTCCGGTCCGGGCAAGGCCGAGCAGTGGCAACTCCTGGCCCGGGCACGTGCAGTGGACACCACCACGTTCGTGTTGGCCTGCGGCCAGGGTGATCCCGCCACCCAGGGGATCTCCGTGAAGGGCACTGCACCCACCGGTGTGGGACATTCCGCCGTCGTCTCCCCCTTCGGTCAGGTCCTGGAAGCCCTCGACGGCGAGCCCGGGCTTCTGTTCGCGGATCTGGACCGGTCCGAGGTAGACGACGCCCGCCAAAAACTCCCCGTGCTGGCCAACCGCCGCGACTTCTAACCCAGCCCCTCCCGGCCAACCCTCTCCCACATCCCGGCCCCTCCCGGCCAACCCTCTCCCACATCCCGGCCCCTCCCGGCCAACCATCTCCCACATCCCGGCCCCTCCCGGCCAACCATCTCCCACATCCCGGCCCCTCCCGGCCAACCATCTCCCACATCCCGGCCCCTCCCGGGCAACCATCTCCCACATCCCGGCCCCTCCGGGCCAACCCTCTCCCACATCCTGGCCCCTCGCGGGCAACCCTCTCCCACATCCCGGCCCCTCCGGGCAGCAGCCAGCGCTATCGTGTGGGAAGAAGGCTGTTCACCGGTCCAGCCGCTCAGGCTCTAAGGAGATGAAGAGATGGTTGAACGTCGCGCGGTGACTGTTCCCGATCTTGTTGGGCAGCCTGTGCATGTTGTAGAAGAGATGGCGGCGAACATCGGGCTGGGTCTCACAGACGGGAACCTTGACGGGCCGGGGATCCGTTCGCGTACATGGCCGGGGCTGTTTTGGGTGACTTCCCAGGATCCTCCCGCAGGGTCGGTCCTTGAGTGAGGGAGCCAAATCAGGATTACTTTCGTTGAGGACGGTCAAACCCGAAGCGACGTGCCTGCGCAGAAGGGCGGGCTCCCTCCCGCGCTTCTTGCGGAGGCTGAGAAGGACGAGTGAGAGCAGTTCGAGAGAACTTGTCAGTCGGGCGGACTCCAGCGAATCAGCCCCACTGACTGGCACTACTCACCCAAAGAGAGAGCGTTGCTTGACCGCACCGGTCGGACCGCCAGAAACATGCCGGGCCAGGCCCATCAAGCGAGCCCAGACCCACCGTTACGTTGTGAGCCGCCCAACCAGATTTCCGCCGTCGGGAAGTTCATAACGGGAGCGCGCCCCCGCAGGACCTGACAGAAGGAACCCAAAAAACCCGCAGGACGTGACAGAGGGAACCCGAAAAACCCGCGGGACCTGACAGAGGGAACCCGAAAAACCCGCGGGTCGTGAGAGAGCGCTGAAAGGCGCCGCAAGCGGCATCCGGAAGCGTGCGTCGAAGCGGGAAACGAACGAGCACGCGGAGGATAGCGCTTGCGGCGCCTTACTGAGGTTTACTTGGCGGCGCGCTGCCTCGACACTTCGTACAGCGAGATACCAACGGCCATCGAAGCGTTCAACGATTCCATGGCGGAGTCGATGGGGATCGACACGATCTGGTCGCAGTTTTCGCGGACGAGGCGGCTGAGGCCCTTGCCTTCGGAGCCCACCACGATGCAGACGGGTTCGGTAGCGACGGTAAGGTCGGGCAGCGAAACGTCGCCGTCGCCGTCCAGGCCGAGCACGTAGATGCCCATGTTCTTGAACTGCTTGAGCGCGTTGTTGAGGTTCGACGCGCGAGCCACGGGTACGCGGACAGCGGCACCGGCGCTGGTCTTCCAGGCGGACGCGGTGACGCCGACGCTGCGACGCTCGGGGACGATCACACCGTGGCCGCTGAACGCGGAAACGGAGCGGATGATCGCGCCAAGGTTGCGGGGGTCTGTGATGCCGTCCAGAGCCACGAAGATCGGGGCGTTGGCGACGTGGCCCTTCTTCCACTTGGCGAGGGTTTCCTCGGCGAGGTCGTAAGCGTCCTCGTACTCGTACGGCGGGATCTGCAGGACGAGGCCCTGGTGGACTGCGTCCTCGGTCATGCGGTCCAGCTCAGGCTTGCCGGTTTCGAGCAGCGGGATGCCGCGCTCGGCCGCGAGCTTGAGGGACTCCTTGACGCGATCGTCCATCTCAATGCGGATGGCCACGTGCAGTGCCTTCGCCGGGATGCCGGCGCGCAGTGCCTCGACTACGGAGTTGCGGCCGGTGACCAGCTCTTCGGTAGCGCGACCCTTGGGGCCGGAGCGGGCACCTGCGCCGCCCGGGCGGGTGCCCGTGCCACGCTTGGCAGCCGAACGCTCTGCCAGCTGCTTGTTCTTGTATGCCTTGTGGTAGGTACGGTCCTCCGCCTTAGGCGTGGGACCCTTGCCCTCCAGGGCCTTGCGGCCATGGCCACCGGTTCCGGTGGAGGGGCCCTTCTTTTGCTTGACCGACCGGCGACCATTGTTGGCCATGAGATTCCATCCTTGATTTTGTGAGTAAGTCTGGAATCAAGTCTACTGACCCGATGCAATTCGGCCGCAGCGCCCGATCATCAGTCGCGTTTAAGGCTCCAGGTAGCACCTTCCGCACCATCTTCGACGACGACCCCCGCTGCGGCGAGAGTGTCACGGATCGCATCGGACGCAGCCCAGTCCTTATTGGCCCTGGCGGCCGCGCGGGCTTCAAGTTGCGCTTCCACCAGTACTTCCAATGCGGCATGTTCACGGCCCTGCACTGCCTCGGGCCGCTTCACGGCGTCGAGGCCAAGGACCTGGGTCATGGAGATGACGCTGTACAGCGCGGACTTCGTACCGTCGAGGTCGCCTGCGGCCAAGGCGGTGTTGCCTGACCGGACGGTCTCGTGCAGCACGCCGAGGGCCTGCGGCACGTTGAGGTCGTCGTCCATGGCTGCCGCAAATGCAGCCGGCATGTTGCCCTGCGGAGCGACGTCCGAAGAGGACACACCGCCCACCTTGGCCCCGGCCTTCGCGATGAAACCATCGATGCGTTCGACTGCTGCGGCGGCTTCCTGCAGCGACGTGGGCCGGTAGTCCAGCACGGACCGGTAGTGCGCCTGGCCCAGGTAATAACGGACTACCCGTGGCGAAGCCAGTTCCAGCATCTCGCCGGGGCTCACGGTGTTGCCGATGGACTTGGACATCTTTTCACCCTCGTAGGTGACCATGCCGTTGTGCATCCAGAAGTTGGCGAACTCGTCGCCCGCAGCCTGCGACTGGGCCATTTCGTTCTCGTGATGCGGGAAGCGAAGGTCCAGTCCGCCGCCGTGGATGTCGAACCGCGCGCCGAGGTACTTGGTGACCATCGCGGAGCATTCGAGGTGCCATCCAGGCCGCCCGGCGCCCCATGGAGATTCCCAACGGGCGCTGACGGGCTCGCCTTCCTTGTAGCCCTTCCAGAGCGCGAAGTCGCGGGGATCGCGCTTGCCCCGAGGGTCGGCGTCGGAAGCGCCCTGCATGTCGTCGATGTTCTGGCGCGTCAGCGAGCCGTACTTGCTCCACGACCGGACATCGAAGTAGACGTCACCGGAGTCATCGGGCGCCGGGTAGGCGTGGCCGCGGTCGATCAGTCTTTGGATGAGCGCGTGCATCTCCGGGATGTGGCCCGTGGCGCGTGGCTCGTACGTGGGGCGCTGAACACCGAGTGTGTCATAGGCGTCTTCGAATGCCTGCTCGTAGCGGTAGGCCAGCGCCCACCACTCCTCAGCCTCGACGGCTGTTGGTTCATCAGCCCAGTCGGAACCAAACGACTGCTCGGACTTGATCAGGATCTTGTCGTCGATGTCAGTGACGTTGCGCACCACGGTCACGCGAAGCCCACGGAACTCGAGCCAACGGGTCAGCTGGTCGAACGCGATGGCGGACCTGACGTGGCCCACATGCGGCATACCCTGAACAGTGGCCCCGCAGTAGTACACGCTGGCCTTGCCGGGTTCGAGGGGAACGAAGTCGCGGACTTCGGCGGAGGCGGTGTCATAGAAGCGCAGGGTCACCGCTCCAGATTAGCCGATGACGCGCCGTGACTTGCCTACTTGCAGAACTCGCCGATCTTGTTGAACTGGACCTTGAGCTGCTGTTGCTCTTCCTGCGTTGCCGCGCCCAGCGAGGAAGCGGCGGCCTTATCCATGATCTTGGCCATCTCTTTGATGGGGTCCGCAATCTCCGGGGCCAGTTTCTCTCCGAGCTCGCTATAGTGCGCGGCGAGTTGCTTGGATTGCTGCTGTTGGTTGCCGTCAGGCTTGAAGGAATCGTTGTTCAGGAACTCGCAGCTCGCTTTGACGTCCAGCCGTGGCGTTCCGCCGCAACCAGCAAGCAGAAGCGCAGCGGCGAGGCCGGCGGCCAGGACAGCGGGCAGGCGTACGACGCCGGCACGTGGCTTAACCATGCGGGGCACCTTTCGCGGGACCCGGCTCGGATGAGCCGGCAAGGGGATACACGAGGGCCGTAGCCACAGCCGAGATTCCCTCGCCACGGCCGGTGAATCCCAAGCCGTCACTGGTGGTGGCCGTGACGCTGACGGGAGCACCCGCAGCTTCGCTCAGAACGCGCTGCGACTCCTCGCGACGTGGGCCGAACTTGGGGCGGTTGGCAACGAACTGGACTGCGACGTTTCCGATCTCAAAGCCTGCGGCACGGACAATGCGGGCCGCCTCGGCGAGCAGCGTGGCACCGGAAGCGCCGGCATACTCCGGGCGGTCCGTGCCGAAGTGCGTGCCGAGATCCCCGATCCCGCTGGCGGAGAACAATGCGTCGGCCGCAGCATGGGCCACGCAGTCGCCGTCGGAGTGTCCCGAAAGGCCCTGTTGGCCTTCCCAGAGGAGGCCGCCCAACCACAGTGGCTGAGGGTCATCTGCGGGCGCGAACGCGTGAACGTCAATCCCAATGCCTGTCCTGGGCAGGATCACAGCAGGAGTGGTGCCGGCCATCAGCCTTCCACCCACCGGATTCCGAGCGGGCCTTCCAGCAGGCCTTCGGCGATGATGAGATCCAGCGGAGTGGTGATCTTGAGCGATTGGCTGGCTCCGCGGACAGCGTGGACGGGAACGCCCAGGAGTTCCACCAGCATGGCGTCATCGGTGACAGCGGCAGACTGCTTGTCGTCGAAGAGTTCGGCGGCTTGGTGAGCGCGGCGCAGAGTGGCGAGCTCGAAGCCTTGGGGCGTCTGAACGGCCCGGAGCTCTTCCCTGGGCGCGGTACCCGTGACAAGTTCGGGGGCGATTGCCGCGTCATCGCCGCTGGTGACGGCCACGGTTTTGATGGTGTCCACCACCGGGAGTGCAGGAATAACGGCCTTGGCGCCCGAGGCAAGGGCATCGGCTACGCGCTGGAACACGCGCTCCGGCGTCAAGGCCCGGGCAGCGTCATGCACCAACACGGACTCAGTGCCGTCTTCCAAAGCAGCCAGTGCGGCGCGGACGGAATCGGCGCGGGTGGATCCGCCGTCGACGACTGTCAGTTCGGGACCACCATCGACCAGCTCAACGGTGAACTCCGCAATCAACTCCCGGAGGTCTGTATCCCCCCTGGGTACGGCGATGCAGATTTGGCGTGCGACGTCTGCGGCGACGACGCCACGAAGTGCGTGCATCAGGATGGCCTCGCCGCCCAGCGGGACCTTGGCTTTGGGCATGCCGTAGCCGAGGCGCTCACCGGAACCGGCAGCAACAACGACGACGGCCGTGACCGAGCGCTTGGAAGGAATACTCATGCGCTCAAGCCTACTTTGTGGCAAAAAGAAACCCCGGCGGCGCTTTCGCGCTGCCGGGGTTCAATTCTTAGGAAGCCAAGACCTCGTCGAGAACGCTTGCCGCCTTCTCTTCGTCTGTCTTTTCAGCCAGGGCCAGTTCTGAAATCAGAATCTGCCGCGCCTTGGCCAGCATGCGCTTCTCACCTGCGGAAAGGCCGCGATCGTGATCACGACGCCAAAGATCGCGAACGACCTCCGCCACCTTGATGACATCGCCCGAAGCAAGCTTCTCCAGGTTTGCCTTGTAACGACGTGACCAGTTGGTAGGCTCTTCAGTGAACTCGGCGCGGAGGACGTCAAATACGTGCTCCAAGCCTTCTTTGCCCACTACGTCCCGGACCCCAACAAGGTCAACGTTCTCTGCTGGAACTTCAATGGTCAGATCACCCTGAGCCACCTTGAGCTTGAGATACATCTTCTCTTCGCCCTTGATGGTGCGCATCTTGATTTCCTCAATCTTTGCTGCACCGTGGTGAGGGTAAACTACTGTCTCGCCGACCTCAAAAACCATGTGGACTTTCCCCTTTCCCGCAGATTAGTCTATCACGATTAAGGCATACGACTGGCACGGGACGGGCCCTCCAGCCGCGCCAATAAAGGGAAATAGGGCCCAAACGACCTCCCCAACCCCCTTGACGTGAGCCCCGAAAGGTGCTTCGAGCAAGCAACATCCACGCCGGATTCTTGCCGGGAGCTACGCCACAAAGCCTCACCGAATCCTTGTTTCGCGCTGTTTGCCGATAGGCTATGGCTGAAAAGTGTTCCAATGACTCTTGAGGAGTAGGTGTCGTGCGCATTACTGCGATGAACCCTGTCCAGCGCGGCAAGCTGGCAATTGCGGCGGCTGCAATCGGCGTCGGTCTTCTGTCGGTAACCGGCTGCGGTTTCGTCAACGCCCAGCAGACTTCCCACCAGTACTCAGCATCGGACGGGATCAAAGCTGATCTCGGCCAGCTGCAGCTGCGCAACATCCTGATCGTTGCCTCGGGCGAGAACCAGCCTGGCCGCGTAATCGGCGCAGTGTTCAATAAGTCCAGCTCAGACGCCACGCTGACCATCAGCGGCTCCAACGGCGCCCAGACCGAAATTCCGGTCAAGGCGAACTCGGAGACGTACCTGAACGACGACGCCGATGCCGCCGTCCTCAGCAGCGCCGGTACCATCCCGGGCGGCCTGACTCCGGTCACCATCCGCAGCGGTTCCGATTCCGCCAAGATCAACGTCCCGGTAGTAGACGGCACGCTTCCCGAGTACGCGAAGTACCTGCCGTCCACGCCGAGCAGCACGGCAACGCCGTCGCCGACGGCCACCACGAGCGAGTCCGCAGCGACCGGCCACTAGCAAGCCACGCGCTACAAGCGCATACAACAAAGGAAGGGTTCCGCTGCGGCGGGACCCTTCCTTTGGTTGTCTGTTCCTTTGGTTGTCTGTGGAGTTTGTGCACATAAAGAGCGGCTCTTAGCCGCTCTCCACACACAAACCCGCGAAGTGACGTCTTTACGGCTCGAACTTGTAGCCCAACCCACGCACCGTCACCAAGTAGCGCGGCGCTGAGGGATCGGGTTCGATTTTGCTGCGCAGGCGCTTGACGTGGACGTCCAGCGTCTTGGTATCGCCAACGTAGTCGGAGCCCCACACGCGGTCGATCAGCTGCCCACGGGTCAGCACGCGACCGGAGTTGCGCAGCAGCATCTCGAGGAGTTCAAACTCTTTCAGCGGCAACGAAACCTGCTCGCCATTGACGCTGACTACGTGCCGCTCAATGTCCATTCGGACCGGACCGGCCTGCACGGTGGAGGTGATGAGCTCTTCAGGCTCGCCCTGGCGGCGCAATACCGCACGGACGCGGGCCACGAGTTCCCGCGACGAATACGGCTTGGTGACGTAGTCATCGGCACCGAGCTCCAGGCCCACCACCTTGTCGATCTCCGAGTCCTTGGCGGTCAGCATGATGACCGGCACGCTGGAGCGCTGCCGCAACTGGCGGCACACTTCCGTTCCCGGCGTTCCGGGCAGCTGCAGGTCCAGCAGGACGAGGTCGGCACCGTTCCGGTCGAACTCCACCAAGGCGTCACTGCCGTTGTCCACAACCTCGACATCGAACCCTTCTTTGCCCAACAAGTAGGACAGAGGGTCGCTGAAGGACTCCTCGTCCTCCACAATCAAAATCCGGCTCAAGCGCTGGCTCCTTGCTCTTGGGCACCGCTGGCGCCCGTGGGTTGATTCACGTGGTGGGGTTCGACGGCGGCAGCAGCCGCCGGAAGCGCAGCAGCCGCCGGAAGCGCAGTCGCCGCGGGAGTCGCGGGAGTCGCGGTGGCAGCAGGAGCCGGCAGGCCGGCGTCGTCGTCCTGGCCCTCCATCTCCGGCAAGCGAATGGTGAACGTGGACCCTTGGCCGGGCTGCGACCAAACGGTCACCTCTCCGCCATGGTTGGACACAACGTGCTTGACGATGCTCAGGCCAAGGCCGGTGCCGCCCGTATGCCGGGACCGCGCAGCGTCCACGCGGTAGAACCGTTCGAAGACGCGCTCCTGGTCCTCGGGGGTGAGGCCATCGCCTTGGTCCGTCACCGAGATGGCAACAACGCCTTCCCTGGTCCGGATCCCCACCCCAACGCGGGTGTTCTCCGGCGAGTAGCGGATGGCGTTGTCAATCAGGTTGCGTAATGCCGTGACCAGCAAGTCGCGGTCGCCGAACACCATGGACTCGGAGTGGCCGCCCACAACGATCTGGATGTTCTTGCTTTCGGCAGGCAACTGCGAGCGGTCCACGGCTTCGGTAATGACGGCGTTGATATCCACCGCCAAACCCTGCTGGGCAACGTTGGCACCTTGGAGCCGGGAGAGTTCGATGATGTCCTGCACCAGGGCGGCGAGCCGGGCGGATTCCTTGTGCATGCGTTTGGCGAACCGGCGGACGGCTTCTTCGTCGTCCGGCGATGATTCCAGGGCCTCAGCCAGGAGCGAGATGGCGCCCACGGGGGTCTTGAGTTCGTGGGACACGTTCGCCACAAAGTCGTTGCGAATCTCTTCTGTCCGGGTGATCTCGGTGCGGTCATCGGCCAACAGGACGATGTACTCCCAACCAAGCATGGCGGCGCGTACCTGAACCACGATGGTGCCCTTGCCGAGCGGCCCGCGCGGGAGCTCGTACTGCTCTTCCAGGATCACGCCGTCGCGGCGGACCTTCGCGGTCATGTCCAGGAGTTGCTTGTGCACCACTGTATGACCGCGGACCAGGCCGTAGGCGTAGGCAGCGGGACTCGCGCGCACCACGCCGTCGATCGCGTCAACCACCACAAACGCACGGCCGACGACGGCGAGCACCTCAGCGGCCCCTTCCGGGAGCAGCGGCTCGGTCACGTCCAGGTCCACAATCCTGCGCTGACGCTCGCTGATCCTGAATGCGAGCATGCCAAAGACGCCCAACGACAGGCCTACCAAGCCTGCGACGACACCAATGAGCAACGGATCCACGTGTCCAGCTTATGCTGTGAAAACAGGGCAAAGCATTGATCCGGCGCCAAACGGAGACGGTTCAACTAACGTTCATCTAAAGATGCGCAACAGTTCACTGGTTCCTGCCACAGTTACTAGTTGGACTGCCAATGGTTTGAAATCCGCCGCCCAACGCGGGACAGGGATTTCCAAGGAAAGGACGCCTTAGTGCGCAAGGTTTTTCAGGAGGAGCTCACCCAGGTAGGTGACGACCTCATCGAGATCTCCAAGCTGGTTCGTGAGGCAATCGAGAAGGCCACTACTTCCTTTGAAGGCGCCGACGTCGATCTTGCCCAGGACGTTATCGCGGCAGATGCACGCATCGATTTCCTGCAGAACAGCCTGGACGAGCGCGCCATCGACATCCTCGCGCTGCAGGGCCCGGTAGCCAGCGACCTCCGCATGATTGTGGGTTCGCTGCGCATGAGTGCCTCGCTCGAACGCATGGGTGACCTGGCCCGCCACGTGGCCCAGTTGGCGCGCCTGCGCTACCCGGCCACCGTCATTCCCGCTTCGCTGACCCAGACCTTCAAGGCAATGGCCCAGCACGACATCGAGATCACGGCCAAGGTCATTGAGCTGCTGGAAACGCGAGACCTCGAAGTGGCCCGCGACATCCTCAAGATCAACATCGCCGTGGACGACCTCCACCTCAGCGTCTTCAAAGCGATCGCTTCCCCGGACTGGACCGAATCTGCTTCCACCACGGTGGACGTTGCCCTGGCCAGCCGCTACTTTGAGCGCTTCGCGGACCACGGCGTCTCCGTTGCCCGCAAGGTCACCTACCTGGTGACGGGCGAATGGCAGCCTGAGGGCTTCTAGCCTTAAAGCCTGAAGCACGACGGCGGCCGGTCACCTGAGGTGACCGGCCGCCGTCGTCGTGCATAACAGCTTCGTAGCTGGTGCTACGGCAGTTGCGTGGAACTTACTTCTTGCCCTGGTTCGCGACCGCGAGGATCGCCTCGGCTGCTGCCTCGGGGTCGAGATAGGTGCCGCCGGGGTTGATCGGCCGGAAGTCCTCATCCAGTTCGTACACCAGCGGGATGCCCGTGGGGATGTTGAGGGAAGCGATGGCGTCGTCGCTGATGCCGTCCAGGTGCTTGACGAGCGCGCGCAGGGAATTGCCGTGGGCGGTGACCAGAACGGTCTTGCCGGCCTTCAGGTCTTCCTTGATGTCCGATTCCCAGTACGGAAGCAAACGGACCAGGACGTCCTTGAGGCATTCGGTGCGGGGAAGGGCGTCGCCAAGGTCCGCATAGCGGGGGTCGTGTGCCTGGGAGAATTCGCTGTCATCGGACAGGGGCGGCGGCGGGGTGTCGTAGCTGCGGCGCCATTCCATGAACTGCTCCTCGCCGAACTCTGCGAGGGTCTGGGCCTTGTCCTTGCCCTGCAGCGCGCCGTAGTGGCGCTCGTTGAGGCGCCAGTCGCGCTTGACCGGGATCCAGCCGCGGTCCGCTTTGTCCAGCGCTATGTTGGCGGTGTTGATGGCACGCTTCAGGAGCGAGGTGTACAGGACGTCCGGGAGGATGTTGTTCTCAACCAGGAGTTCCCCACCGCGTACTGCTTCTCCGCGGCCTTGCTCGTTCAGGTCTACGTCCACCCAACCGGTGAACAGGTTCTTGGCGTTCCAGTCGCTGTGGCCGTGGCGCAGCAGAATCAGCTTGTAAGTCATGGTTTTCATCCTAGCCGAGCGCCCCTGTCCCCTGCCGGGCGTTACGTTTCTCAACGCAGCCGCCATGGCAACGATAAAGTGGTGGCCGTGGTGCAAAAAGCGGAACGGGTGGGCTCTCCCCGCAGTAGGGGCGGCAAGCCAGTTGGCAACATCACGCGCGGCACCACGAATCCCAACCGGATGCGCCGCCTGGACCGCTGGCTGGCGGGTCCGCAGGCCTGGCGGCTCCGCTCCGCCGTCGACCCTTTAGTGGTGGACCTGGGCTATGGCGCCTCGCCGACCACCGCCGTCGAACTTTTTGAACGGCTGCAAGCCGTGCGGGCGGACGTGCGCGTCTGCGGGATCGAGATCGAACCGGAGCGGGTGCGAACGGCGAAGGCCTTGGAACGGCCCGGGCTGAGTTTCCATGTGGGCGGATTTGAAGTTCCGGTTCAGGGCGATCCTGTGCTGGTCCGTGCCTTCAACGTGCTGCGTCAATATGAAGAAGCCGACGTAGCCGGGATCTGGGGACTGGTGCAGTCGCGGTTGGCTCCGGGCGGCCTGTTCATTGACGGCACCTGCGACGAGATCGGCCGGCGCGTCACGTGGGTGGCCCTGGATTCGGAACGGCCTTTGAGCCTGAGCTTCTCGGTGCGGTTCGGCAGTTTCGAGCTGCCGTCCGAGGTTGCTGAACGGCTGCCCAAGGCGCTCATCCACCGCAACGTGCCGGGCGAACCGATTCACGCGTTCCTGCAGGCCATGGACAAAGCCTGGTTGGAAGCCGCTCCGCTGGCGTCGTTTGGCAACCGGCAGCGCTGGACGGGCATGTGCAAGTCACTGCGCGACGCCGGATGGCCGCTTCAGGGTGGGGCGTCGCGGTGGCGTCTGGGTGAAGTTACCGTGGCGTGGGAAGCCGTGGCGCCGCGCTGAGGCGAGCGTTTACCAGGGGCCGTAGGGACCGACGTTGCGGTTGCCGCCGCTGCCGGCCTCGCGCAAGGCGGGACGGACATCGGCCAAGTACACGCAGGACGCCGTAACAGCCGCAATGCCAAACAGGCCCAAGCCGCTTCCGCCGCTGAGCAGCGTCAGTGCGCCGATCGCGAAAGCTACAGCCGTCAGCGCCAACCAGAACGTCTTGGTGCGCTTGGACGCGGCCACGAAGAGCGTCGGCCGGTGCCGCAGGCAGTCAGCCAGGGCCCACAATTCCAGCGCTGCAGCCACCAATCCAAGGATGAAGTACACACCGTTGGTGACAAACGCGATCAAGAGTTTTCCGTCCACGCCCTCCAGCCTAGCCGTCCAGCGACTTCAACGCTTGCTCAAGGTCTGACCAGAGGTCTTCAACGTTCTCGATTCCCACACTCAAGCGGACCAGGTTTTCCGGCACGCTGAGCGGCTCGGCCGTGTGCCGGCGTCGTCGTTCAATGAGGGACTCGACTCCGCCCAACGACGTAGCCGGCAGCCAGAGCTGCAACGCGCGGACCAGTTCGTCGGCTGTATCAGCGCCGCTCCGGCGATCGTCACCGGCGATCTGGATGCAGAGAATCGAGCCGAAGCCCTTCATCTGGTCCTTTGCACGCTCGTGGCCGGGGTCCGTGGCAAGGCCGGGGTAACGGATGGCCTCGACGCGGGGGTGCGTGCTGAGGCGCTCCGCGAGCGTAGCGGCCGATGCCTGCGAACGCTCAATCCTCAAGGCCAGCGTGCGCAAACCGCGCAGGGCGAGCCATGCCTCGAACGGGCCGGCGATTCCGCCGTGGATGATGCGGTGGTGCAGAAGGCTCGCGCGCAGCTCCGGGTTGGAGGTCACCAAGGCGCCGAGGACAACATCCGAGTGGCCCGCCAGGTATTTGGTCACCGAGTGGAGGACGACGTCGGAGCCCAGGCTGAGCGGCTGCTGCACCAACGGCGTGGAGAAAGTATTGTCCGTGACCACGATTGCGCCCACTGCATGGGCGGCATCGGTCAGGGCGCGGACATCGGCGATGCCGAGCATGGGATTCGTTGGGCTTTCCAGCCACAGCATGTCGGCGTTCTTGCCGTCTTCCGGGCTGATGAGGGCTTTGACTGCGTCCGTGTCCGTGATGTCGACCGTGCGGAGCTCCAGGAAGCCCTTCTCGGCGAGCTCAGTGGCCATGACCAACGAGCCGGCGTAGCTGTGGGACGGCATGACCACCACGCCACCGGCGGGAACCAACGACAGTGCCGAGCTGACTGCGGCAAGGCCGGAAGCGTACAACAGGCCCGGAAGGGTTGCGCCTTCAAGCTGGGCAAGGGCTTCTTCGAAGGGGTCCCAGGTGGGGTTGGCGTAACGGCCATAGCCGCGGTCGCCGTCGCCGAGGGAGCCCGTACCGAAGTATGTGGAGGACAGGACGATGGGCGGATTGACCGGCTCGTCATGTTTGCGCTCGGGGCGGCCGGCAGCCACCACAACAGTTTCCGGGGACAAATCTGCGGCGTGCTGCTCGGAAAGACTCATGGTTTCAGGGTAGTCGCGGCCTGGCTTGTGGATGAAAGCCGTTACGTTCACTCGTGATCGGTAGGCTAGACGAGTGAGTATTCAGAGCCCAGGTCTTTTCATCGCCTTCGAGGGCGGAGACGGAGCGGGCAAGTCCACCCAGGCCGTCCGGCTCGCCAGTGCGCTCGAGTCGCGCGGGCTGTCCGTGCTGCGCACCCGTGAGCCCGGCGGGACCCCCATTGGCGAGAAGCTGCGCTCCTTGGTGCTGGACCACGGCCACGGCACCATCGATGCCCGCACCGAGGCACTCATGTTCGCGGCCGCCCGCGCAGCCCACGCCAGCCAAGTCATTCGGCCCGCCCTGGCCGCCGGGCAGGTGGTCATCACAGACCGCTACATTGATTCCTCCGTTGCCTACCAGGGCACGGGCCGGGGTTTGGGCGCCGAGGGTGTTTTGTCCCTCAACGAATGGGCCACGGAAGGCTTGCACCCGGACCTGACTGTACTGCTCGACGTCGAGCCCTCCGACGGCCGCGAACGCCGCACCGCCGGAGATGCCACGGAAGACCGGCTGGAGTCCGAACCCGATACGTTCCACGCAGCTATCCGCGACGCCTTCCTGGATCTGGCCGCCGCACATCCGTCCCATTACTTGGTACTGCCGGCCAACAACGCCATCGAAACATTGGCCGGGCGGATCCTGGAGCGCGTGGAGTCGCTGCTGGGCGAGCGTGTTACAGGCGATCCCCTGTGACAGTCTGGGATGACCTCCAGGGCCAAGCGCCCGTCGTCGCGCAATTGAAGCAGGCCGCCCAAGGCGAGACAGGCCTCACGCACGCATGGCTCTTCACGGGTCCCCCCGGTTCCGGTCGTTCCAATGCCGCCAAGGCGTTCGCTGCCGCGCTGAACTGCGAGCAGGATGACGTCACCCTCCGCGGCTGTGGCGAATGCGCCGCTTGCCACACGATCCTCGGTGAGACTCACCCGGACGTGACGTTTGTTCGCACCGAGAAAGTCACCATCACTATTGATGAGGCCCGCGAACTGGTGTCCAAAGCCGGGGACAGGCCAGCCACGGGGCGATGGCGGATCGTCGTGGTGGAGGACGCAGACCGCATGGCTGAACGCACCACCAACGTGCTGCTCAAAGCGATCGAGGAACCAACTCCCCGGACAATTTGGATGCTGTGTGCGCCGTCGCCCGCCGACGTCCTTGTCACCATCCGTTCACGCTGCCGTCCCGTCAGCCTGCGCCTCCCACCGGCCTCGGATGTCGCCGCCCTCCTGGTGCGCCGCGACGGCGTGGACCCTCAGCTCGCCGACCGCGCAGCCCGTGCCGCCCAAAGCCACATTGGCATCGCCCGCCGGTTGGCCCGCGACGCCGATGCCCGCGACCGCCGCTTGGAGACGGTCCGCATCCCGCTGGGCCTCCGCGGCGTCACCGCTGCCGTGATGATGGCCGAAAAACTGGTCAAAATCGCCACCGACGAGGCCAACAGTTCCAATGATGAGCGCGACGCCGCCGAAAAGATCGCGCTGCTGGCCAGCCTTGGTGCGCCCGAGTCCGGGACGCTGCCGCCGTCCATGCGGAGCCAGGTCAAGCAACTCGAGGACGACCAGAAACGGCGTGCCAAACGGTCCATCACCGATTCCCTGGATCGGACGCTGACGGACCTGTTGTCGTTCTACAGGGATGTGCTGATCATCCAATTGGGGAACGCCGTGGAACTGGTCAACGTTGAACTCAAGGGCGACCTTGAGGAATACGCAGGCCGTTCCACCCCGGAGACCACCTTGGCCCGCATGGACGCCATCAACAAAGCCCGTGTCCGCATCACCACCACCAACGTGGCGCCGCTGTTGGCGGTCGAGTCCATGGCGACCAGCCTCATCCAGCAATAGGAGAACGCATGAAGTCCGCACTTCGCCGGCCTGCCGGTGCCCCTTCAAGGGACCGGTCCGCCCAGCACTCCGTGGCTGGGAGTGGTCCCCGGCGGCGCGGGTTCGCTGCGCTCTGCGTTGTTGTTGTTTCGGCGCTCGTGCTGACTGCATGTTCCCTGCCGTTCCTGCCCTCGCCCACTGCTAAACCGACAACCAGCACCGTTGATCCTTCGATTGCGGCTTCTGCCCCCAAAGGGCTCGAGAAGTTCTATTCGCAAACGGTCGAATGGTCCTCCTGCGAGAGCGGTTTCCAGTGCGGCGAGGTCCAGGTTCCCATGGACTACGCCAAGCCGGATGGCGAGGCGATCACGCTTTCGGTCATCAAGCTGCAGACGTCCGGCAACAAACAGGGCACCATCCTGGTCAACCCCGGTGGCCCGGGCGGCTCAGGTGTGGATTTCGTGAAGGACGCCGGAAACACGCACTTCACCCAGAAACTGCGCTCCAACTTTGACATAGTGGGCTTCGACCCCCGCGGTGTAAAGCGATCCTCGCCCGTGAAATGCATGAGCGATGCAGAACGCGACGCCTCCCGTGCGAAGGTTTTCCGCAAGGATACTGACGCCGGACTGGAAGCAGCGCTGGCTGACAACCGGGCCGTCTTTGCACAGTGCCAGGAACAGACCGGGCCCGTGCTCGGGCACATTGACACTGTCAGCGCCGCCAAGGACCTCGATGTCCTGCGCGCCTTGGTCAATGACACCAAGCTGAATTACCTGGGCTATTCGTACGGCACCTTCCTGGGCTCCACGTACGCTGCCCTTTTCCCGGACAACGTAGGGCGTCTGGTCCTGGATGGCGCCGTGGATCCTTCCATCAGCAACGAAGAGCTGACCGCCGGACAGGCGCGGGCTTTCGAAAAGGCGATCCGCGCCTACGTAGCGGACTGCCTCCAACAGAACGAATGCCCGCTGAGCGGCACCGTGGACAACGGCGTCCAGGAAATCAGGGACGTCATCAACGCCGTGGACCAGAACTCCCAGACCGCCAAGGACGGGCGCCTGGTCACGGGAACCGACTTTGTCAACGGCATGATCCTGCCGCTCTACGACGACCAAAGCTGGCCCGCACTCACACAGGCTTTGGACAGCGCCTTCTCCGGCGACGTGTCACCGATGATGCGCATCGCCGACCTCGGCGCCGACCGTGAGGCCAACGGCACGTACAGTTCCAACTCGGCATTCGCCTTCAACGCCATCAACTGCCTGGACTACCCCATGGTCACGGACACAGCAGGCATGCGCGCGGAAGAAGCGCGCCTCAAGGTGGACTCCCCCACGTTCGGGGCGTTCTTCGCCTACGGCGGGATCAATTGCAAGGAATGGCCCTACAAGAGCACCCGCACGCCTGCACCGGTGGACTACACGGGTTCTGCCCCGATCGTCGTGATCGGCACAACAGGCGACCCCGCCACTCCCCTGGAGTGGGCGGAGTCGCTGCGCAAGCAACTTGAGAACGCTGCACTGATCACGTGGGAAGGCGAGGGACACACCGCCTACGGCCGCTCGAACTCCTGCGTCAGCGCCGCCGTCGACAATTACTTTGTAGACGGCAAGCTGCCGCAGGACGGCCTCAAATGCTAGGTGGCCAGCGCCGCTAGAGGTGCCTGGCTTCGCGCTTTTCCAGCAGGAGCGGAAGCTGCTTGATGGAATCGACGACGGCGGTGGCACCGGCGGCGCGGAGCGTTGCCTCCGAATGCGAACCGGTCAGCACGCCCGCGACGAGAGATGCGCCCGAGCGTACGCCCGAGAGCATGTCGGAGCTCGTATCGCCGACAACGGCAACTTCCCGGACGTCGTCGAGGTCCAGGGCGAGGACCGCCGTCAGCACCATGTCCGGATAAGGGCGGCCGCGGCCGGCATCTGCCGGGCATAGGCTGAGATCGGCAAGTCCCATCCAGCCCAGCGACTCCAGGACCATGTTCTGCGTGTGGCGGCCGAAACCGGTGGCCAGGCAGACCTGCATGCCGGATTCACGCATCCACACAATCGCGTCCTCGGCGCCCGGAATGGCACGGACGCCGCCGTCGTCAATCAGTTCGTCGTAGACCCGCTCGAAGACTTTGTTGGCGCTTTCGGCGACAGAGGCGTCGTCGAAAAGGTGGCTGAAGACCGTCATTTTCGAGTAGCCCATGGTGTCCCGTGCGTAGCCCAGCATGCTCTCGAAACGGATGCTGCCAGGCTCGATGCCGTGCTCCGCAAGTGCCCGGGACATGGCACGTTCGGTGCGGCCATCGTCAGTGATGGTGGTGCCCACCATGTCCACGACGGCCAGCCGCAGCCGGCTCGGCGTGGTGTTCGTGTCCCTGGTCATTGCGTCCCCGGTCATTGCGCAGCTCCTTCGACTGGTGTCCCCCACACTGCTCCTGGTGCAGCACTGGAGGCGGTTGATGTCCTAGCTTCCGGCGGCAGCAATACGGGCGGCTGAACCCGGTCCGACGCGCGGGTGAACATCCCTGCAACGGCGCCCGCAGCGCTCGTTTTGACCCGGGCGCGGTGCCTCTATTACAGTTATGTCTTGCGTGATCAGCCGGGAAACCGGCAGATGGATGCGGTGCTTCCTTAGCTCAGTCGGTAGAGCGTTTCACTCGTAATGAAAAGGTCATCAGTTCGATTCTGATAGGAAGCTCAGAGAAAAGCCCCGCTGGTTCTTGGAACCAGCGGGGCTTTTGCGTTGCCTCGCAGACCACCCATGTTCCAGCGCCGTTCTCTTACACCTCAACGGCTTCGGCATCGCCGTCGTCAACGGGCGGCTTCGAGAAGAGTTCACCCATCCGGGCGATCGCCTCGGCCGCCGACATAGCCTTTACCTCTTCCTCGGGCAGGTGAAAGGTGCCGAGCAGGAGGGAGACGACGCCGGCGGGGATGGCATGTTTGGGTGCCTCGGCCGGTGCGCCGCGGTCCGGCAGGACTCCGTTCTTCACGCAATCCCAGAACGCGCCGTTGTCGACCTCGAGCTGCTCACGGAGGATGTGACCCCACAGGTCCGGGCCGTAGTCAGAACGATCAACCGGGTGGCTGATGCGGGTGAGGAGGATTCGACCATCAAGCAGGGCCAACTCATAGTTTTGGTGATGCGTGCCGGTTCTTCCTGTAGCCGTCTTACGCCCCTTCCATTCTCAGTGACACAGAAATGCTCGTCGTCGCGCCTTGTCGACGGCGGGTACTTCACTCCCCGACCAGCCAGGCTTTGAGGCGCTCGTCAGACGCTGCCTCAACCATCTGCACCAGGCCCCAGTTGTTGCTGTGGTTGGGCGCGAGCCGGAGGCGATCATTCCACGCGTCGGCATAGTCACGCAGCGCAAGGACAGCTTCATCGAGAGCCTCGTCGTAGGTGGCACCGTCGGCTGCAGTAGGCAGGCCGGGCAGGAAGACACTCCACCCACCGGCTTCTTGAACTAGTTGGGCGTTGGCGGGGCGAACCTTGGCCATGAATTCCACTAACCGCGCGGCGTCCACCGCGGCGATGCGCACGTCGTCCCGGCTGATGGAGGCCGGGCGGCCGCTGGCCGCGGCATCGAGTACATCTTTAAGGTGGGCCCGCCCGGAGCGCAGCGTCGGGAAATGGGCGCTTGCACTCACCGCGGTTCCTCCTAGCAAAAAACTAGCGTGTACACACGCGTACACGCTATCAACCGAGGAGTTACTGAGACTCCATTTATGGCGCGCTGGAGCGATTGACCGACGGCGACGTCAGCCCTACGCCCACGGTTTCGAAAGCCCGCGGTGCGGGGTCCAGCCGACGGGCAACGGCCCACTGATTTGGGACCGCTGCCAGTCGGCGACGGCGGACCAGCCTTGCGCGGCCCGCTCGCCCTTTGAGCCAACCGCCCCGCGCGCCACCCTGAAACCGACATCTTCGAGGACAGCGTCAGGCGCACTCCCCCGACGAACCGACGAGCGGCAACTCCACTCCGGATCGGCCCAGCCCCCGCCGCGAAGACTCCGATACTCCCCATAGCGTGCGGTATCGGCATAGTCCCAGCACCATTCCCAGACGTTGCCGATGGTGTCGAACAAGCCAAAATCGTTGGCGGCCTTTCCCCCAACAGACTGCGGCTCTTCCACCTGGTCCAAGGCCGTCCACGCAATGTCCTGCAGCTTGCCGTACGCGGGACCGCTGGTCCCGCCGCGGCAGGACCATTCCCACTCGGCCTCGGTGGGAAGGCGGAAGCCATCGGCGTTGACGTCCCAGCTGACATCGCGGTCGTGCAGTTCGTAGGCGGGCTGGAGCCCGGCAGCGGCTGAGGCACGGTTGCACCACAGGATGGTGTCGAACCACGTGACTGGATGGGCCGGCGTCGTCGTGTTTCGATGGACGACGCCCGGCGAGAATGCTTCGGCCACCGCATCCCATTGGGTCCATGTGACCGGCGTCCGGCCGATCGAGAACGGCTCAAGGACCACTTCCCTGGAAGACCCGGATCGGGCATCGCTCAGCTCAATGGTTCCCTGGGGAATAGGCACAAGCTCCAGGGCGCCCTGCGGGATTGCCGAATCGGGGTTGGTCACCATCTGATGCTAGTCCACCCCTGGGAGACCAGCGCCCGGTATTTGGCCCGACGCACTTGGAGTCCGGGGGCACCGCGGCGGGACAAGCCTTGGAGCTCGACGGCGATCGCGTCGCCGATGCGGCGGCAAAAAGCTGCGGGCTCACGGGCGGCGTCAGGGAACTCGTCCACCACCACGTCCACCACACCAGACGCTGCGAGCGCGGCGGCCGTGATGCCCTGGCCCTGCGCGAGTTCCGGAGCACGCGACGTGGTTCTGTAGACGATCGCGCTGGCACCCTCAGGCGGCAAGGGCGCGAGCCACGCGTTCCGTGCAGCGATGGTCCGGTCGGCAGGAAGGAGCGCGAGCGCCCCTCCTCCGGTCCCCTGCCCCATCAGCACGGACAGCGTCGGCGAGCCCAGTCCAAGAAGATCGTAAAGGGACCGGGCGATTTCGGTGGCCAGCCCACCCTCTTCGGCTTCCTTCGACAGTGCCGCCCCCGCGGTGTCGATGATCGTGACAAGCGGCAGGTTCAGCTCCTGGGCGAGCCGCATGCCACGCCGCGCGTCCCTCAACGAGGCCGGGCCCATCGCTATGGGCCCATCGGCGGCAGCTGCATCGGAACTGGCGCGGTGATGCCCCACCACCACACAGGAGGTCCCGCCAAAGCTGGCGAGCGCCACGAGCATTCCGTGGTCCTTGGCTCCATCGCCCGCGCCGCGCAGCAGCACCACACCATCGGCAGCCTCCCTGAGAAGTTCACCCGGAGACGGCCTGAGCGGATCCCGCGAGCGCAGCACGGACTCCCACGCGCTGACGCCAGAGGTAACGGCAGGACCGGCGTCCCGGGATACAGCTGCGGCCTCCGCGCTAACCAAGGACGCAGCCATGGGGGCCACGCCAACCGGGGTTTCGGACCGTACGTTTGGGCGCAACAGATCCAGCACCCGCCCAAAGTATTCGCTCAGTCCTTCAGCGGGAACCACCGCGTCCACGAGGCCGTGATCGAACAGGTTCTCGGCGGTCTGCACTCCTGGAGGGAACTCCTCGCCATGCAGGGCCTCGTACACGCGCGGGCCGAGAAAGCCCAGGAGCGCACTCGGCTCAGCCGCGGTGACGTGCCCCAACGAACCCCACGACGCCATGACGCCCCCGGTGGTCGGGTGCCGCAGGTACACAAGATACGGCAGTCCTGCTGATCGATGTGCCTGGACGGCCGCCACAATCTCCACCATGGCCAGGAACGCACTGGTTCCCTCTTGCATGCGGGTCCCGCCCGACGCCGGCATGGCCACGAGCGGGAGGCCCAGATCCGTGGCACGTTCGACGGCGGCTACGAGCCTTTGCGCCGCGTCTCGCCCGATCGAGCCGGCCAGGAAGGCAAAGTCGGATGCGACAACCACCACGCGGTGGTTGCGTATCCGGCCTTCGCCCGTGAGGACGGATTCATCGCTGCCGGACTTCTCGCGCGCCTCTTCCAGGTCGGCAGCGTAGCCAGCGGACACAGCGCCAGCCGAACCTGAAGAACCCGAAGTACCCGACGAACCCGACGAACCCGACGAACCCGACGAACCCGACGCCAAGCGAACCGGACGATCCCACGCCACGAACGTCCCGGCGTCGAGCACGGTTTCCAGCAGTTCACGGACTCCAAGCCGACGGCGGGTGGCAGTTGTCGCCATTCAGCTCACCTCCCCGGCGGCGAGCCATTCGCGGATACCGACGCCGTGCTGGTTGAGCAGCGGCGGCGCGGTGTGGGCACGGCGCGTGGACTCAGCGCCGTCGGCGTTGTCGAAGAAGCGCAATGGAGGCCCCGACAAAGTGACGGGTCCCAGAACGGGGTGTTGGACGTCCACCAGCAGTCCTTGCGAGGCAAGCTGCGGCCACTCGTAGACTTCCTTAAGTGTCCGAACTTTCCCAGCTGGAATTCCGGCGTCACTGAGCTTGGCGAGGAGTGGCTCGGCGTCGTAATCGGCGAACGAAGCCTCCACAACATCTATGACGCGGGAGCGGTGTCGGACCCGGTCCGCGTTCGTGGCCAAGCCCGGAGCAGAGGGGTCGATTCCAAAGGCGGCAGCAAACGCCACCCACAGCTTCTCGCTCCCGACGCTGATCTGGACACTGCCACCCCGGCAGCGGAAGAGCCCGTACGGCGCAATGGACGGGTGATGGTTTCCCTGCGCCTCCGGGGCTTCACCGGCAACGGTGACCTTGGTGCCCTGGAAGGCATGCACACCCACAAGGGAAGCAAGCAGCGACGTCCGCACCACCTGCCCGCGGCCCGTATGTTCCCGTTCCAGCAAGGCAGCCGCCACGCCATACGCGCCGTACATCCCGGACAGGAGATCGGCGATCGGCACACCCACCCGCTGTGGATCATTGGGCCCGGAGCCCGTGAGGGACATGAGCCCGGCTTCGCCCTGCAGGATCTGGTCATAGCCGCTGCGGTGCGATTCAGGACCGTCATGGCCGAAACCTGTGATGGAGAGGATCACCAGGCGCGGGTTGATGCGGTGCATGGCGTCGGTGCTGAAGCCGAGCCGTTCCAGAACCCCTGGCCGGAAGTTTTCCACCACGACGTCTGCGCGCTCCAACAGTTGACGGAGGACGGTCCGGCCGTCCTCGCTCTTGAGGTCCAGCGTGAGGGATTCCTTGTTGCGGTTGCAGGACAGGAAGTACGTAGCTTGCGGATCGTCCTCGGGACCAACGAACGGCGGACCCCACCCGCGCGTATCGTCTCCCGTACCTGGGTTTTCAATCTTGATGACCCGAGCCCCAAGATCGCCCATCATCATGGCGGCGTGCGGACCGGCAAGTGCCCGGCTGAGGTCCACCACGAGCCTGCCGGCGAGCGGGCCTTGGGCTGCTTGCAGGTTTGGGCTTACGGACGGCGGTACGTCTGTGGCGCTGTGGAGTTGGGCTAAAGAGGAGGTAAGAGCTGAAGTCATGGGAATGTCCTTGAAATTCTCAGTTGCCCAGCCGGGACATCAGCACGGCGACAGCGGCCGAGACGCCTCCGGCCAAGGAGCCTTCCAGCTCGGGGGCGAAGAACGGCGAGTGGTTCACGGGGATGGGACCGGGGCCCTCGTGCCCGGCTGCAGGAGTTCCGCCGAACATCCAGAACACCGACGGCACTCCGATCGCCGTCCCCAGGTGCCCGAAGTCTTCGCTGCCCATCATCGGCGGGGTGATTTCCACCGACTCAGTCCCCAGCTGAGCGCGCAGTGCCTCGATCACGGCAGGAACGGCGTCGGGATCGTTGAAGCACTGCGGGAAGCGGTACATCTCCTCGATCTCGGGCTTCGGCGCCCCGGACGCGGCGGCCTCGGCCTCGATGATGCGACGGACAGCGGAGAGAACTTGTCCTCTGACGTCCTCGTCGAACGTGCGGATGTTCAACGTGAACTCCGCTGACGCCGGGATGATGTTCTCCTTGAGGCCGGCATGGAAGGTTCCGACCGTCACGACGGCGGACTTCCGCGGGTCCAGCTCGCGGGACACAATCCCTTGGAGCCGGGTGACCATGTGCGCGGCCATGACGATTGGATCGATGGAATCCTGCGGCTGGGAGCCGTGCGACTGCTGGCCGTGAACGGTGACGCGGAGCGAATCGGCCATGGCGGCCACGGGACCACGTGAAATGGCGACCGTTCGGACCGGGCGCGGCATGACGTGTTGCCCGAACACCACTTCCGGCCGGGGAGCCTTGTCCCACAGCCCGTCGTCGAGCATCGCCAGTGCGCCTGCCGCTGTCTCCTCCCCCGGTTGGAAAATCAAAACCAGGGTCCCGGACCACGCGTCCCGATTCCCTGCCAGAACCTCGGCGGCACCGAGCAGGCTGGCCACGTGCGTGTCGTGGCCACAGCCGTGCATCACCGGGACCGTGGAGCCATCAGGCAGCGTTCCAGTGTCCGTGCTGGCGTAATCCAGCCCGGTGGCCTCCTCGATGGGCAGGCCATCGGAGTCTGCCCGGAAGGCAACCACAGGACCGTCGCCGTTCCTGAGGATTCCCACCACACCGGTGCCACCGCAGCGGAAATGCTCGATTCCCAGTGCGTCCAACTGCTCCTGGATCAGTGCGGCGGTAGCGAACTCCTGCATGGACAGTTCCGGATGCGCGTGAAGGTGCCGGTACAACTTGTGGAGCGCGGCAGTCTGCCCGGCGTCGAGTTGGAGGGCGGTGGCTGTTGAGGTCATGGTCCTGTCTTCCTTGTTTGTCAGTCGGGAGTTGTTTCGGGCGTGGCCGCTACTCGATGTGGATCGGCTTGGCCTCCATGACCTGCTTTCCGCGGAAGAACCACGCCAGGAGGATGGTCCCCAGCACGGCGATGGCGGTGGACACCATGGCGAGTGACGGCACCAAGGGCAGCACAACGAAGACGACCACCGCCGAGACCAGAAGCGCGAAGACCGTGGTGCGGGGCTGCTTCATGGACACGATGGCCTGCACCAGGACTGCACCAAGTACCGTGGGCAGAACATACAGGCGGGTCACAAGAAGTACAGACGGCGGAATGACGCTGATGAGCCAGCTGCCCAGCAGTCCCACGAAGATCGCGAGCGAGATCAGGTGGACCGCTGCGGCTCCGCAGATAGCCACGACGGCGGCAAGTTCCGCGCGCTTGCTGCCCGGCTTTGCGCCGATGTTGGTTTGGGCGATCAAGGCCGCCGGAAGGAGCTTGTTGGAGATGTTGCCGATCATGAAGGCCTGGTACATGGCCGCCGGGCCGAGGATTGGGAAGTACGTGAGTGGCTCGACGACCCAGATGATTCCGAAAGTTGCGGCGACGGCCGCGAAGGCGATCCAGAGCTGGGTGGGCCCGATGTCGAGCCCACTGGCAAAGACCAGATACAGCGGCCCGGCGATGGAGATCAGCAATCCGCCGATCATGGTGATCTGTCCCCAGCGGGACGTGGTGCGGTTGAAGTCCGCCATGGCGGAATGGGTGGTATTAGGAGCGGAAGTAATGGAAGACATGAAGGGTGTTCCTTTCGTGCTCAGTGGTCTGGGCTGCAGGCGGGAGTCGGGGTCAGGTTGCTGGCGCCGTGCGCTCAGGCACCGACGGCTGGGCCGACTGCGAGGTAGGCTGCGCCCAGGCCGATGACGATTGAGATGCCAAGCCCCCACTCACGCAACCAGCTCTTGCCGAGCTTCTTGGCCAGCAGCAGGCAAAGCCCCATGATCGCTGCCGAAACCACGAAGCACAGGACGTGGATCCCGGACTTGGGCAGTTCGCCGAGTCCCAGGCAGGAGAAGGCGCCGATCAAGGCAGCGGCAGGGACGATCGCCATGGCGGCGGGGTTCACCGAGCGGATCTTGGCGTCGCCCTTGCGGAGCAACGGGGTCAGGACCAGGGTGGCAAGCATCCACATTGCCCCACCAATGCTCATTGCGAAGAACGCCACGGCGAAGACGCTCTGCGTGTAGCTGGCATCGCCGAGCTTTGCCCCCATGGACCCTGCAGCGATGCCGGCTGCGGATACGTCGTAGGCGGCCGAGCCGATCAGGCCAATCCTGGAGAGGACAGCCGGCGCACCAAAAAGTCCCAGCAGCGCAATGGCCACCAGTGAAACGGCGAGGGAAGGCCCGATCGCTGAAACGGCACCGGAGCGGAACGACGTCCTGATGTCCTGCGCACTCATGTCCACGGATGGAGCGGCCCGCCGGGCTGCCTTCATGAAGATGACGGACTGGATGATGATGACGCCGAAGACGCCTGCCACGCAGATCCACAGGACGGGATTGTTGGCGATCGCCATGATGTCCGTGGAATCGTTCGTCGCGAACGGTTGCAGTGCTTGGGACTGAAGTGCCAGGGGTTGGTGCATGGGGAACCTCCGGTTTGAAGCCCTGCCCCAGTGCGTGGTGGACGTCGTTGTGCGGTACGTACTGAGCTAAGGGCAAATCCTTGCCCAACGACCAGATCGGCCAGTGGGTTAGCAACACCTTCCGCTATGAGCCGGATCACACACAATAGCTGACGGAATCAGCCATTTGATTGGCCGAAACAGTCAAACGAGGCCTCCTTGAAAGCGCAGACTTCCGCGGCCTGATGTGACCGGGCACACTTTCAGGCAGTGAACACCCAGCAAAGGAGCACCATGACTGACACCATTGGCGAGCTGTCCGCCGTCGAACTCACCGCCGCCATCCGCAAGAAGAAGGTCTCGGCGCGCGAAGCCCTGGCCGTTCACCTGGAGCGGATCACCCAGGTGAACCCCGTCATCAACGCCGTGGTCACGCTCGATCCCGAAGGAGCAGAGGCGCTGGCTCACCGCGCCGACCAACTCACTGCGTCCGGAGCGGAACTCGCACCCCTCCATGGCCTCCCCATGACCCACAAGGACACCAACAACACCGCCGGGATGCGCACCACCCAGGGGTCCCTCGCCTTGCGCGACTTCATCCCCGACGCCGACGACCTGATCGTGGCGCGGTTGAAGGCGGCCGGAGTGGTCACCACTGGCAAGACCAACGTTCCTGAATTCGGGGCGGGATCGCACACGTTCAACGACCTCTTCGGCACCACCACCAACCCCTACGCGCCCACCCTGAGCGCGGGCGGCAGCAGCGGCGGAGTAGCCGCCGTCGTCGCGTCCCGCGTCCAGAGCATCGGCGATGGCAGCGACATGGGCGGTTCGCTTCGCATCCCGGCCTCCTTCTGCAATGTGGTTGGCTTCAGGCCGTCGACGGCGGTCATCCCCATGCCGTCCGACGTCAACGCGTACGCGTGGCTGGGACGGACCGGGCCGATGGCCCGAACCGTGGAAGACATTGCACTGTTCATGTCCGTGACCGCCGGCAAGGACCCCCGCGTTCCGCATCCGGCAGGCCTTGATCCGCAGGTATTCCGGTCCGGGCTGGAGACCGACATGCGCGGTGTGCGCATTGGCTGGTCGCGGGACTTCGGCATTGGCGTACCCGTGGAGCCGGAAATTCTGGACCACCTTGAGCGGCAGCTGGCAGTCTTCGCGAGCCTCGGAGCGATCGTGGAAGAGGCCACACCTGATTTCAGCGAGGCAGACCTGGTGTTCGGCAACACGCGGGCCATGGACTTCGCCGCCGGACTCGGGCCGATCCTGGAACGCGCCGGGGACCTCATCAAGCCGGAAGTGCACTGGAATGTGAACAAAGGCCTGGCTTTGACTGCCCGGGATCTCATCGAGACCGCCGCGGCCCGGACCCGCCTTGAAAAGAGCGTGCAGGAGTTCTTCGGGCGCTACCACCTCTTCGCCAGCCCCTGCGCCCAGGTCCTGCCTTTTGATGCGACGCTCCGCTACCCCGCGGAGGTTGCCGGAGTGGCCTCGGAGACGTATCTGGACTGGATGCGCTCGGCCTGCCTGTTGTCCGCCACAGGGTTACCCGTCCTCAGCGTGCCTGCCGGGTTCAGCTCCACTGGCCTGCCCATCGGCCTCCAGCTCGCCAGTAACCACTACACGGACATGCAACTGCTCCGGTGGGGCCGCGCCTTCGAGCAGCAGACGGGGTACGCCGCCGTCGCTCCTGTCGTTGAGGCCGCTCCTGTCCTTGAGGCCGGGTCCAATGCTGCAACGGGCGCAGCAAACCTTACGACGACGGCCGCATGAACCGCCCGCCGCGCTTCCGGGCATCCAGCAGGATGGAGACGTCCACACTGGAGGCGTACTGTGCCCAGTCCGAGCCCGTGATGAAGCGGTAAAGCGAAGACATGTCGCCCACGGTGACGTCCGCGATCACCTGGTAGTCCCCCGCGATCGCCGCCGCATATCGAACGACGGGGAGCTCCGCCAGCGCCGTGCCGAGTTGTTCCACGTGTTGCGGCGACGCCCGGATCCAGAGCAAGGCCTCCACGGCGAGCCCGAAGGCGGCCGGTTCCACCACCACCCTCAGGTGCACCTGGTTGTTGGCCAGAAGCCACTCACTGCGTCGACGCGCAGTGGCCTCGGAGACGCCCACCCTGCGTCCGAGTGCTTCGAAGCTCATTCTGCCATCGGCGCACAAGGCCTCGACCAACTCGGTGTCCTGGCGGCTGAGCTCGTGCCGGAACTCCAAGACACCGGAGTCTGCCGACAGGGACGTACGGAAAGCCTCGGCCCGGTCCGCGCTCAGGATCTCCGGCCGCCAGCCCCGGATGGTCCGGAAGTAGCGCAGCACCGGGTAGCTTGTGGAGTCGCGGAGCCCGATGGTTGAGGGCAACTCATCGGAGAGGACATCGCCCATGCGGGCTGGTTCGGTGAGGATTTCGGCGACGCAATCGCCAGTGCCGGTGGTGGTGTAGACGAATGTGGTGTCGCTGCGCTGCGCGAGTGCTTGGGCGGCGGCACGCACTGTTCCCGGGGTGCAGCGCATCTCCACGAGCACCGCGGCCGGCCTGGGGCGCACGCCCACCACGGCGACGGCACCGGACTCCAGCAGCTGGGATCCGCGACGAGCCACCGTCCGCTCAGCTTCACCGAGCACAGCGGCGATCTTGCGCCACGGGCAGCGCGGATCCAGTTGGAGGGCAGCAACTATCTGCCGCTCCAATGCGTCAAACACCACCATGCGAACTCCGTCCCGTTGCGTCGCTCAATTTCACCACGGACTCGGGGCGCACCACTGATTCAAACGTCGCTGCCCCAGTGACGGGTACCGCCGTCGTGCGTTAAACGGCAGGCGCCCCGCCCCATGTTGGGGCGGGGCGCGCAAATTAGCGGCCGAGCAACTCGCTTAGGCGAAGTCGGAAACCGCTGGGTCCGGTCCGATGCGACCTTCGGCGCCGCGGTCCAAGCCGTTGATGGCCTCGACGTCGGCAGCGTCCAGCGTGACGTTCAGCGCCGCGAAGTTCTCCTGGATGCGCGACTCGGTCACGGACTTGGGGATCACCACGTTGCCGATCGCGAGGTGCCACGCGATGACTACCTGTGCCGGGGTGGCGTTGTGCTTGGCAGCAATCCCGGCAACCGTGGCGTTTTCCAGCAGCTCGCCACCCTGGCCCAGCGGGGACCAAGCCTGCGTCAGGATGCCCTTGGACGCGTTGAACCCGCGAAGGTCGGCCTGGTTGAAGAACGGGTGCAGTTCAACCTGGTTGATGGCCGGAACAACACCGGTCTCATCGATGATGCGCTGCAGGCCTTCCTTGGTGAAGTTGGAAACACCGATGGACTTGACCCGGCCACGCTTCTTCAGCTCAATGAGGGCCTTCCAGGTGTCCACGAACTTGTCCTGCTTGGGCTGCTGCCAGTGAATGAGGTACAGGTCCAGGGTCTCCAGACCGAGGTGGCCCAAGGACTTCTCGAACGCTTCGATGGTGGATTCGTAGCCCTGGTCCGCGTTCCACAACTTGGTGGTGATGAAGATTTCCTCGGCGGAAAGGCCGGAGGAGGCGATTGCGCGGCCGACGCCGGACTCGTTCCCGTAGATCTTGGCAGTATCGATGTGGCGGAAGCCGGCCTCAAAAGCCTGGCGCACCACCTTTTCGGCTACATCGTCTTCAACTTGCCACACCCCGTAGCCGAGCTGGGGAATGGTGTTGCCGTCGTTGAAAGTAAGTGTTGGTGACGAAGTCATGTCTGCCATCCTGCCAGCACGAACTCGACGGAAGCACCAAATGTTACAGAGATCCGCTATCCGCTTAACTTGTTGCGATAAGGGAATAGAAGCGTACGCGTGTAATTGCGCACGCTGGCTTTCTTGATGATGCTGGCCAGCCCTCCATGTACCAGCCTCCTCAGGTCCCTGCCCCTCAGGTACCTGCCCAGATCCTGTGCAACCCGCTCAGGCGGCGAGCAGCCGTTCGGCGTCGGCGACCTGCTCGAAAACCGATTCCGCCCGGCGCCGCACAGACAGCGCACCAACCGGCACCGGCCCCACGGCCAGCCGCAGCATGGCAGCGGCCTCCGCCGTGGTGGCAAGGGAATTACCGGCCTTGGACAAGGCACGGTGCACGCCAGCCAGCGAACCCGGGACATCCAGTCCGTCACTGGGTGACCGCTTTTGCGCCTCCACGCAGATGACCCGGACACGCGGCGACAACTCCGCAAGTTCGTTGGCTATCTCCACGAGTTCGTTGTACAGCTGCTCGTCGTCCACGCCTTCAAGGACCTGGTGGTAGCGGTCGAGTCCCCGATGAAAGCGATCGTGCGCGCGCCGCCACAGCCCTTTGCCGAGCTCAATATCGTCTTTCCGCCCTTGCCGGACGGCCCCAAAGAAACCCACGGCGGTTCTCAGAGGTACTGTCCCGGACCGTGGTCAGGATCTTCGGGGCGGGCCTGCGGAGCTGCGCCTGGCGCAGCCGCCCTTTGCGGCTGGCCGTTTTCACCGATGACAATGCCCGGCGCGATCACGGTTCCTGGCGGGAGCTGACGGAGTTGCATCTGAGCGGAGGCGTGCTCCCTTGCAGCCTGCTGCGCCGCGATGGCTGCCTGGATGCCGTGGAACAAGCCCTCAAGCCAGCCGACAAGCTGGGCCTGGGCGATCCTCAGCTCAGCGTCCGAAGGAGCTTTGTCCTCCGGAAAAGGCAAACTGATCCGCTCGAGTTCTTCGATCAGCTCCGGCGCGAGGCCGTCCTCAAGTTCCTTGATGGAGCGCTCATGGATCTCAGCCAGCCGTCCCCGGGCCGCGTCGTCGAGGGGTGCCGCCTTGACCTCTTCAAGCAGCTGGCGAATCATGGTCCCGATCCGCATCACCTTGGCTGGTTCGTCCACAAGCTCTTGAAGATTCGCACCCTTGGGCTTGGCTTCCTTCGCGGCGCGCTCTTTGCTTGCCTGCTGTTCATCGGGCGTGGAAGCGCCCTCGTCCAGAGTGGTTCCTTCCACGGGGGTGTCGTCCGAAGCCGCGTCCGTGGCCTGAAGGTCATTCAGATCGCTCATGCGTTCATACTCTCATGGGGTTCACCTCCCACCGGGGCCCGGACCGGATTTTGGACTTCGTTCGTAGCGAAACTACGTCCTCAGCAGCACCTGCCCTGGGGGTTGGTGTCCTGCCGGTCCATCCGGTCCCGCCAAAACTCGCGTTCAGTCAAGGCGGGACCGGCATGCCCGGTAGCGTCGAAATGCTCAAGATACTTCTGGTAAGCGTCCGCGCCCATGACTGCGCGGAGGTATGTGGCGACCGCCCGCAGATTGGCCACGACACCCTGGAATCCCTTGGCAACGACCTTCACTAGTGGTGGCCGGCCCTGTCCAGGCGCTTGGCCGGCGGCAATGCCTTCCACTCCGCAATCAGTTCCTTTTCCGCTGCGGTGGCGAGCAGCCCTGCAGGGGCGAAAACCTTGGAGGGAACGGCCGGATCTTCGTTGTTGCGTCCCCCACCGTCACGGAACGCCTTGACGGTCGCCACCACAGCCGTGGCAATGACAATGATGCTCAGCGTCACGAAGATGACTGACAGCACGCCTTGGATCATGGTGTTGCGAACAACAGCTTCCATGGCTTCCACGGTCTTGGCGCTACCAAACGACGTCTTTCCGTCCGCCAAGGCCTTGGCAAAGGCCTGGTTGTTGGCGAAGTAGCCGACCGCAGGCACTGGAGAGAAGATCTTGTGGAAGCTCGCGGTGATGGTGACGACAGTGGCGAAAGCCAAGGGAATGGCCACAATCCACAAATACCGGAACGCTCCGCGTTTGGCCGCGATAGCCATGCAGACGGCCAGCGCGATCGCGGCCAAGAGCTGGTTGGCAATACCGAACAAGGGGAACAGGGTGTTGATGCCACCGAGCGGATCGGTGACGCCCATGATCAGCACGGCGCCCCAGGCGCCGACCATGATGGCAGTGCACAGCCAAGCACCCGGACGCCAGGACGCCTCCTTGAACTTGGGCACGAAGTTGCCGATGGAATCCTGCAACATGAACCGGGCAACGCGGGTGCCGGCATCCACAGCGGTGAGGATGAAGAGTGCCTCAAACATGATGGCGAAGTGGTACCAGAACGCCATCATTCCGGGCCCGCCAATGAACTGCTGCATAATGTGCGCCAAGCCGACAGCCAGCGTGGGCGCTCCACCCGAACGTGAAATGATGCTTTCCTCGCCAACGTCCTTTGCTGTTTGGGCAAGGACGTCCGGGGTGATGTTGACGTTGGCAAGTCCCAGGCTGTTGACCCATTGCGCCGCCGATTCGACCGTCCCGCCCGTCAAGGCCAGTGGGGCGTTCATGGCGAAGTAGATGCCGCGGTCGATCGAGATCGCCGCAACAAGCGCCATGATGGCCACAAACGACTCCATCAGCATGCCGCCATAGCCAATGAAACGGGTTTGCCGTTCCTTCTCAATCAGTTTGGGCGTGGTCCCCGAAGAAATCAGTGCATGGAAGCCGGACAGGGCACCGCAAGCGATGGTCACGAACAGGAATGGGAACAACGCCCCGGAGAAGACAGGTCCGTTTTCCCGGCTGGCGAACTCGCTGAACGCGGGGACATTGATCTCGGGACGGACCACGATGATGGCGACGGCGAGCATCACAATCACGCCGATCTTCATGAACGTGGAAAGGTAGTCGCGAGGTGCCAGGAGCAGCCACACCGGCAGGATGGCGGCGATGAATCCGTAAACGATGATGCCCCATGCGATGGTCACTTTGTCCAGGTGGAAAAAGGCAGCGCCCCATTCGGTGCCGGCCACCGCGCCGCCGCCAATGATGGCCGCCATGAGCAGGACGAAGCCAATGATGGAGACTTCCATGACTTTGCCGGGGCGCAGGTAACGCAAGTACACGCCCATGAACAGGGCGATCGGGATGGTCATGCCTACGGAGAAGACACCCCACGGGCTTTCACCGAGGGCGTTGACCACCACGAGCGCCAGGATGGCCACGATGATGATCATGATCAGAAGCGTCGCAACCAAGGCTGCGGTGCCGCCAATAACACCGAGTTCCTCGCGGGCCATCTGTCCCAGCGAGCGGCCGCCACGGCGCATGGAGAAGAACATGACCAGGTAGTCCTGCACTGCTCCGGCGAGAACGACGCCGATGATGATCCAGATAGTGCCCGGGAGGTACCCCATCTGGGCCGCGATGATGGGGCCCACCAGTGGTCCTGCTCCGGCAATCGCCGCAAAGTGGTGGCCGAACAGAACGTTCCGGTCCGTGCGCACATAGTCCTTGCCGTCAGCCTTGTATTCGGCCGGCGTGGCCCGACGGTCATCGGGTTTGAGGAGGTAGCGCTCGATGACCTTCGAATAAAAGCGGTAGCCGATCAGGTACGTACAAACTGCCGCGAAAACAAACCAGATAGCGTTGACAGTTTCGCCGCGGACCAGCGCCAGCATGTACCAAGCCACGGCGCCCAGCAGTGAAATCGCCGCCCAGAGGCCGATCTTCGCAGGCGTCCACGTACGTTCCGCCGCGTCTCGGATGGTGTCGTCAACGGCGGGTGCGGGCAGGGTGGGATCCAGCCCTTCCGCGAGGTCATCGTGGTCGAGTTCCACTTGGTCAGGTGCTTTGCCCATGTCTCCTCCTTGAGAACTGCTGCGGTAGGACCGCGGGGTGCGCTGAACTTTCAGGGGGCACGCTAACAAGGAGGGAAGACACAGTAAGGCAGCACACACCAGGAGCTCGCGGTCCTGCGGTGAGCGGTGGTTCTCCTGCGGTGGGCGTACTAGCCGGGGCCGCCGTTGCCCTGCCCCAGCTGCACCATCCGGGCTTCGCACAGGTCCAGCCAGCGGACTTCGGCTTCCGCTTGGAAGATCAAGGAATCGAGCACCAAGAGCCACGCAGTGTCCGCCGATCGCTGGTTCGCCGATACCGCCTTCCGCGCTTGGGTGTGCTCCTGCAGGGCCCTGACAGAGACCTCACGTTGGGACTGGATGACGGCGGACACATCCACACCGGGCAGCGTGACGGCGAGCGCAAGTTTGATGGCTATCTCGTTCCGTGGCGGCGTGCCGCGGTCCACCGCCCCCGCAAACCAGGCCCCGACTTCCTCGATCCCGGCGTCAGTGATGCTGTAGACGACGTGCCCGCCGCCGTCGTCGCCGTCGTTGCTGACCAGACCGTCGCGTTCGAGCCGGTCCAGGGTGGTGTAAACCTGCCCGATGTTCAGCGGCCAGGCGGTCCCGGTACGGTCTTCGAACTCGACGCGCAGCTCATAGCCATACCGTGGCTGGTCATGGAGCAGGGCCAGCAGGCTGTGCCGGATGGACATGGCGCTCCTCGCATCGGTTGGACGGACTGACATGGGATTAGAGGAGCAAGAGAACCTTGCCTACGTGCTCTCCTGAATCGAAATACTCGTGGGCCGCCCGGACCTGCTCCAGCGGGAACGATTTTGCCACCAGAGGCTTGATCCGGCCGTCCGCGAGCATCGGCCACACGTGCTCGCGCACGGCGGACATGATGATTCCTTTTTCCGCCACCGGCCTGGGCCGGAGCGCAGTGCCGATGACGGCGGCGCGTTTGCTGAGCAGCTGTCCCAGGTTGATCTCTGCTTTGGTTCCGCCCTGCAGTCCGATGACGATGAGCCGTCCGTACTCAGCCAGCGCGTCAATGTTTTGCTGCAGGTATTTTGCGCCCACGACGTCGAGGATCACGTCCGCGCCTTTGCCGCCGTTTTGCGCTTTGAGGCTTTCAGGGAAGTCCTCTTCGGTGTAATTGATGGCGATATCCGCGCCAAGGAAGGCTTTGGCGGTGCCGACTTTCTCGTCCGTGCCTGCCGTGGTGGCCACCTTGGCGCCGTAGGCCTTGGCCAGCTGGATGGCCATGGTGCCGATGCCGCCGGTGGCGCCGTGAATCAGGACAGTCTCGCCCGGCTGCAGTTGGGCTGTCATGATGAGGTTCGAGTACACGGTGGCGGCAACCTCGGGCAATGCCGCGGCCGTCACCAAATCAACGCCCTCGGGCAAACGAAGCACCTGCTCGGCAGGCACCGCGACCTGCTGCGCGTAACCTCCACCGGCCAGCAGGGCCACCACTTTGTCGCCTATGGAGAACGCTTTGGTGACACCGGGACCGAATGCCGCGATGCGACCGGAAATCTCCAAACCTGGAATTTCGGAAGCTCCCGGGGGCGGCGGGTAGAAGCCGCGCCTCTGCTGGACATCCGCGCGGTTCAGGCCTGCAGCGACGACGTCGATCAGCACTTCGCCTTGGCCCGGCACGGGTGCAGGGACGTCGCGGACTTCGAGGACGTCGGGTCCGCCTGGTTCGGAAATATAGACGGCTTTCATGACGAACTCCCGGTTTCTTGCTGGTACTTCCAGGCCCGGGGCAGGGACTGGAGTACGTGATGTTTTGGAACAGCCAACTCCCTATGAAACACTACTAGGCAGGGAAGGTTGTCCGAGCGGCCTAAGGAGCTGGTCTTGAAAACCAGTGTGCGGTAACCCCGTACCAAGGGTTCAAATCCCTTACCTTCCGCCAGCAAGCTGCCCCGGATTCCATTTTAGGAATCCGGGGCAGCTTTTTTTGCACCCGGAAGCGTCCAGGCAGGTGCCGGCCCAGCCGCGATCTGAGAACTGACATCCAGAAGATCATTGAAACTGTCATAGCCCCCGCATAGTGTTCTGTCTGTCTCCACCACTACTGACAAACAGCCGTAGCTTTCGCCGCGGAACAACCACAGGAGCCCTACGCATGCCTAAGCCTGACATCATCCCCGGATCGCCCTGCTGGATCGACTTGATGACCTCCGATACCGAGAAGGCAAAAGCGTTCTACAACACCCTCTTTGGCTGGACGTACGAGACCGGGGACCAGGAAAAGTACGGCGGCTACATCACAGCCTCGAAGGACGGCCAGATGGTGGCCGGCATCATGCAGAAGCAGGAAGACATGGGCGCCATGCCGGATGTCTGGTCCACCTACCTCCGCACCGACGACATCAACGCAACCACGGAGGCTGCCAAGGCCCATGGCGGGCAGGTTTTCCTGGAGCCCATGGAAGTGCCCGAGCAGGGCAGCATGGCTATGTACGGGGACACTTCAGGGGCTTCGATCGGCGCATGGCAGTTCGGTGAGATGAAGGGCTACGAGGTCGCTGCAGAGGCCGGAGCGCCCGCCTGGCACGAGCTGCTCTCCAAGAACTACGAGTCTGCGGTGTCCTTCTACCAGGACGTCTTCGGATGGGAAACGTCCGTGGTGGGCGACACCCCGGAGTTCCGCTACACGACGCTCGGCGCCGGCGACGACGCCAAGGCGGGCATCATGGACGCATCCGGTTTCCTGCCGGAACAGGTTCCGTCGATGTGGAGCGTGTACTTCGCCGTGGCGGACGTGGACAGCACCATCGAGCAAGCTCTTGCCTTGGGGGCAACCACCGTCCAGCCCGCCGAGGACACTCCCTTCGGACGTCTGGCCACGCTGTCCGACCCCACCGGGGCTGTTTTCAAGCTGGTCCAGGATCTGGCTCTGACCGCCTAGACTTTTGTCACCCGGTTCCTGCCGGCTGCCCCCTACCCACGGGCAGCCGGCCGGTTCCGCTCATCGCCAGCCTCGGGGGATCGGCTGGCATGGGTCCTTGTCTGGTCCCTCATCGATTGACCGCAGCCCGGGTCCTGGGACTGGCTGCTGTCCTTCCGGGAACGAGGACCAGAATGCTTCACCTTTCCAAGGGCATCAAAACTTCAGCAGCTTTGTTGTGCCTGCTCTCCCTGACTTTGACAGGTTGCTCGCTCATCAGCAGCGGGGACGCAAGGCGCGACGAGTCCGGACGCCCCACAGAGACGTCCAAGGCTGACGCCTTCAAGGTAAAAGTGGGCGACTGCATCGCCAACCCGCCAAGCGGGGAGGTCATCGACGTCACCATCATTCCCTGCGACCAGAGCCACGATCTCGAAGCGTACGCGTCATCGAACATCGACGCTTCAACCTTCCCGGGCGATGCCTCCGTGGTCACGCAAGCCGAAGAATACTGCGGGGCCCAGTTCTCCACGTTCGTCGGCAAGGCGTACGAGGAATCCACGCTGGAAGTCACGTACTTCCACCCCACCAGCGATTCCTGGAAGACGGGCGACCGGGAGATCGTGTGCCTGATCGGCGGAGCGTCCGGATCAGCTGTCACCGGGACCCTGAAGGCCTCCGCCAAGTAGCACCACCAGCCGGCCACCACCGGTCCACGTCCCATTCATCACGTCATGTTCTGCTATGCCCGATCGCTAGTTTTACTATGCCCGATCGCTAGGTTTACCCGGAGTAAGTTCCGGTACATCGTCCGCTTCACAAGAGCGCGGGCGTCGTCCAAAGGGCCCTACAGGGCCCCCTAATGAAAGTTAGAGCGGATGCACCATAAACACTGGAAATTAGCAGCGGGAACGGTTTTGTCGGCGGGGTTGCTCGCAGCCCCGCTGACAGCCGTTCCGGCCATCGCGGCCGACGATCCTCCGGCCCCTGCGGGCACGTCGCCGGTTGTGATTAATGAGGCCTACCTGAGCGGTGGCAATAGCGGGGCCGCGTTCAAGAACAAGTTCGTGGAGCTTTACAACAGCTCGGACGACGCCGTCAGCCTGGCCGGTTGGTCACTCCAATACAGGTCGGGCGCCGGGACGGGGGCGCCCACCGGCATCACGTCCCTGACCGGCTCCATTCCGGCCAAGGGCTATTTCCTGATCCAGGGGGCAACCAACAGCGGCACGTCCACGGCTCCGGATCTCCCGGCGGCCGATGTCCAGGCGTCCGGCACGCTCAACCCCAGCGGCACATCCGGGACTTTGGTTTTGGCCAAGCAAACCACTGCCGTGTCTCCTCTGGCCGTGGGGTCTGTGACCGGCAACCCGGTCATCGCCGACCTCCTCGGCTACGGCACGTCCAACACGTTCGAAACCACGGCCGCGGCCGCACCCGCCAGCAACACGGACGTCAAGAGCCTGAACCGGAGCAACGGCGCAGACACGGACTCCAACGGTGCGGATTTCAAGCTCAGCGCCACCATCACGCCCACGGCCACCGGAGGCGGTACAACTCCTCCTGATCCTGGACCCGGCGTCAAAGCGATAGCCGAAATCCAAGGAACCGGCGCAGCGAGCCCCTTCGTTGGCAGCACAGTGACCACCAGCGGCAAGATCACAGCGGTCTATGCCACGGGCGGTTTCAACGGCTACTACGTCCAGACCCCCGGTAGCGGTGGCGAGGCGGCAAGGTCGGCGTCGGACGCTTTGTTCGTTTACTCGCCCACGACGGCGGGAACGGTCCAGCCGGGTGACCACGTGGAGCTCACCGGTGTTGTGAGCGAGTTCGCCAATCAGACCCAGCTCACCGTCGAGGCCGCCGGACTTAAGAAGCTGAGCGAAGCAGCCTCCGAGGTCAAGGCAACGCCCTTCACGATGCCGGCCAATGAGTCCGCCCGGGAGAGTCTCGAGGGCATGCTGTTGACGCCGGAGGGCGACTTCACCGTCACTGATAACTACTCCCTGAACCAGTACGGTGAAATCGGCCTGGCCGCCGGAACGTCGCCGCTGGTGCAGCCGACGGCTGTGGCCGCCTACGGTTCGGCGGAATACGCCGGCGTGGTGGCAGACAACGCGCTACGCGGCATCAAGCTTGACGACGGCGCTTCTACCAACTTCCTCAAGGACGCGGCTACCAAGGCACAGCAACTGCCTTATCTGACAACGTCCGATCCTGTTCGTGTGGGCTCTCCGGTCCGGTTCCGGACGAACGTCATCCTCGGATACGGCAACAACTCCTGGAAGTTCCAGCCCCTCGCACCACTCACTCCGGCAAATGCGCACGAAGTCCAGCCGGCAAGCTTCACCGCAACCCGGCCTGAAGGTCCGGCTGACGTTGGCGGGAGCCTCAAACTGGCCTCTTTCAACGTGCTGAACTACTTCCCCACCACCGGTGACCAACTTGCCGGCTGCACGTTCCATACGGACCGTGAGGGCAACCCGATCACCGTCAAAGATGGTTGTAATGCCCGTGGCGCGGCCAACGCGGCGAACTTCGAGCGCCAGCAGGCCAAGATCGTCGCTGCCATCATGAAGGCCGGTGCCGACGTCGTTTCCCTTGAAGAGATCGAAAACTCGGCACAATTCGGCAAGAACCGCGACGACGCCCTGTCCAAGCTGGTGGAAGCCCTCAACGTCAAAACACCCGGCGTGTGGGACTACGTACGGACACCGGCCAACGCTCCCCCGCTGAGCGACGAAGACATGATCCGCACCGCGTTCATCTTCAAGAAGGCTGTGGCAGAACCCGTGGGCGAATCCATCATCCACAACGACACCGTCGCTTTCGCGAGCGCACGCAAGCCGCTGGCGCAGGTCTTCAAACCTGTGGGCGGGGACGCTGACAAGAAGTTCATCGCGATTGTGAACCACTTCAAGTCCAAGGGCTCCGCGGCCACTCCGGACGATACCGACAAGGGCCAGGGCGCCTCAAACATCGCCCGCACCAAGCAGGCAGAATCGCTGCTGGCCTTTAGCAACGACCTCCAGGCCACCAAGGGCACCGACAAGGTGTTTCTCATTGGCGACTTCAACGCCTATGCCAAGGAGGACCCCATCAACGTCCTCACCGGCGCGGGTTACACGGACCTGGAAGCCGGGACGGGCAAGCACTCCTATCTCTTCGGCGGAATGGTGGGCTCTTTGGACCACATTTTGGCGTCCCCGGCGGCCCATAAGGCAGTCACTGGAACGGACATCTGGAACATCAACTCGGTAGAGTCAGTGGCCCTGGAGTACAGCAGGTATAACAACAATGTGACCAACTACTATGCCGGTGACGAGTTCCGGGCCAGCGATCACGATCCCGTGGTTGTGGGCTTGAACCTGAATCCTGATGCGCCGGCCACCGTTGACCTGCAGTTCCTGGGCATCAACGACTTCCACGGTCGAATCGACACCAACACCGTGCTCTTTGCCGGCACCGTGGAGAAGCTCCGCGCGGCGGCCGCTCCCGGTGCAACCGCCTTTATCTCTGCCGGCGACAACATCGGTGCCTCACTCTTCGCTTCCTCGGTGGCGAAGGACCAGCCCACTATCGACGTCTTGAACGCGCTGGAGCTGCGGGCTTCTGCCGTGGGCAACCATGAGTTCGACGGCGGCTGGCAGGATCTGCGGGACCGTGTCATTGCCGGAGGTGCCAACGCGAAGTTCGCCTACCTGGGCGCCAACGTTTACCAGAAGGGCACCACCACGCCGGTCCTGCCGGAGTACAAGGTTCTGGAGATGAACGGTGTACGGGTGGCTGTCATCGGCACCGTGACGCAGGAAGTGCCGTCGCTGGTGACTCCCGCCGGCATCACGGACCTTGAGTTCGGTGATCCAGTGGAAGCCATCAACCGGGTCGCCGCAAAGATCAAGGCAGAAGACCTGGCCGATCTGATCATCGTGGAAAACCACGACGGCGCTGCTTCCGGTACGCCTGAAGGCGCCACCTTGGAGCAGGAAGTCGCGGCCGGTGGCCCGTTCGCCAAGCTCGTGCGGGAAACCACTCCCGACGTGGCCGCGATTTTTACGGGTCATACGCACAAGGAATACGCTTGGGACGCACCGGTGCTGGACACAAACGGCCAGCCCACTGGAAAGACCCGGCCGATCGTGCAGACGGGCAACTACGGTGAAAACGTGGGAAGCGTGACGCTCACGGTTGATACCGCGTCCATGACCGTAAACGCCTACAAGGCCGCCATTGTGGACCGGACCACGGACACGTCGGAGAGCCTTGTGGCAGCGTATCCGCGGGTGGCTGCCGTCAAGACGATCGTGGACAAAGCCCTCGCGGATGCTGCCGTGATTGGCAACCAGCCGGTGGGTGCGGTGACCGCCGATATCACCACGGCCTTCACGCCTGACCCGACCGGCGGTGCCCCGAAGCGTGACGACCGCGCGAACGAATCCACGCTCGGCAACCTCGTTGCGGATTCGCTGGTTGACACGCTCAAGGTGCCTGAACTCGGCGCGGCGGAGATCGGCGTCGTGAACCCCGGCGGACTCCGCAACGAGCTGTACTACGCTCCGGACGGGACCATCACCTATGCCGAAGCGAATGCGGTCCTGCCGTTCGTGAACAACCTGTGGACCACTTCCCTGACAGGAGCCCAGTTCAAGACGCTTCTTGAGCAGCAGTGGCAGACCAACCCTGATGGAACGGTGCCCAGCCGCCCTTACCAGCAGCTGGGCCTTTCCAAGAACGTCAACTACACCTACGACGCCGCCCGTCCGGCGGGCGATCGCGTCACGGGAATCTGGGTGAACGGCGCTGTCATTGATCCTGGCGTGCAGTACAGGATCGGTACTTTCAGCTTCCTAGCCACCGGTGGTGACAACTTCCGGGTCTTCAAGGAAGGCAGCAACACGAAGGACACTGGCCTGGTGGATCGTGATGCGTGGATCAAGTACCTGCAGGAACACAAGCCGGTGTCCCCTGACTTCGCACGCCGCTCTGTTGCCGTGGTGAACTCCACAGCTGCCGAGGTGAAGGCCGGCGAGTCCATGGCACTGGCCATATCCAAGCTCAACCTGACCTCCATCGGCAGCCCGGCCAACGCCTCGCTCAACGCCGTGTTCATTGACAGCAAGGGTACCGCCGTGGCGCTTGGTTCCGTTCCGGCCACCGCAGGTGCGGCCACCGTGGACCTTAAGGTTCCCGCCTCGGCAGCTGGAGGCACCGGCACTTTGGTGTTGACCGCCGTCGAGTCCGGAACCGTGGTGAAGGCACTGGTGAACGTTGCCAGCAGCGGTCCGAACCCGCCGCAGTGCATTCCCCCGGTCAAGCCAGCCAAGTGGTACGACATTGTGGGCTGGCTCCGGTACGCGTTTGAGTGGTTGGAGTACCAGAAGTGCCTCAGGGGCTAAACGCTTCTTAGCACCAACAAGGGCAGGGCCCGTCACCAATGTTCGTGGTGACGGGCCCTGCCTTGTTAGTGCTCCTACTTCTGTGCCGGTTCCGGCTCCTGTGCGCGCTTGGAGTCCTTCTCCAGCTCCGCCTGGAACACCGCGTAGCGGGCCAAGTGTGCCGGGCGGCGGCGCAGCACGAACCATGCGACGCCGAGGATCAGGAACCACACCGGCGTGGCCAGAAGCGCGGCGAGTGTGTCCGGCTGGGTAGTCAGCGTCCAGAGAACGAAGGCGAAGAACGCGAACACCACCCACACCATGGCGACGCCACCGGGCATTTTGAACGCCGAGGCGTCGTGAAGGTGCGGACGACGCTTCCGGAAAGCGATGTAGCTGGCCAAAATGATGGACCACACGAAGACAAAGCAGACCGCGGACACGGTAGTGACCATGTCGAACGCCTTGCCGATGTCCTGGCCGGCATACATGAGGACGACGCCGGACAACAGCAGTACGCAGGAAAGGAACAGGGCGTTACGGGGTACTTTGCGTCCGGACAGCGCCCCGAACGCGGCGGGAGCGTCACCTTCCTGGGCCAGGCCGTAGACCATGCGGGACGTGGAGTAGATGCCCGAGTTGGCCGAGGACATGGCCGAGGTCAGGACCACCAGGTTGACGATGGTGGCCGCCGCGCCGAGTCCGGCCAGGGAGAACATGGCGATGAAGGGGCTGTGTCCGGCTGCGAACTGGGTCCAGGGGGTGACGGACATCAGGATGATGAGGGCGCCCACGTAGAAAAGCAGCACGCGGATCGGAATGGAGTTGATGGCCTTGGGCAGGTTCTTTTCCGGGTCCTTGGCCTCAGCGGCGGTGGTTCCCACAAGCTCAATGCCCACGAACGCGAAGACGGCGATCTGGAAGCCCGCCACGAAGCCCATGAACTCGTTCGGGAAGAATCCGCCGTGGCTCCAGAGGTTGGTGAAGCTGGCCGGTCCGGCGTCGGACTGGAAGCCGCTGAAGATCATGAAGAGGCCCACGATGATGAGAGCCGCGATGGCGATGATCTTGATAAGCGCGAACCAGAACTCGGTCTCGCCGAAGGCCTTCACCGTGGCAAGGTTCAGGAGCAGGAGAATGCCGATGGTGATCAACCCGGGCACCCATAGCGGGAGGGCCGGCCAGAGTTCCTGGGAGTACCCGGCGATCGCAATGACGTCCGCGATGCCCGTAATGACCCAGCAGAACCAGTAGGTCCAGCCAGTGAAGAAGCCGGCCCATGGGCCGAGCAGGTCGGCGGCGAAGTCGCTGAAGGACTTGTAATTCAGGTTGCTCAGGAGCAGTTCGCCCATGGCCCGCATGACGAAAAACAACATGAAGCCGATGATCATGTAGACGAAAATCACGGATGGGCCCGCGGCGGAAATGGTCTTGCCCGAGCCCATGAAGAGGCCCGTTCCAATCGCCCCACCGATCGCGATCAGCTGGATGTGGCGGTTGCTGAGCTGACGCTCTAGATGTGGTGAATCGGGAACTGAGGAAGGTGGGCGCTGAATCGTCATGAGGAACTCCATCGTTCAGGCGGCACAGGGTGCCACAATGATTCGGGTTCCTCCCCGCTCTGTCGTGGACCTGAGAGTTTCCGCAGGCATGGGCCTGCTTGCACCTTCGGTGAGCCAGGACCAAGGCCTGACTGCTTTCCAGAGTTGCCTCGCCGCGGCGGTACATGGGCCTGAGAGATTCCTGGGGAGGGTTTGCTCCTACGGCGCCTGACTGGATGTACCGGCAGGACTCTCCCGCCGCAGATCAAAAGCGTGCACACCTAAAACGGTGATGCAGCTCACACAGTAACGAACCACGGCGCGCACCGCAACCGCTGGCCTGTTGCAACCGGCTACTGGTCGAGGATGCTGCGGGCTATTTCGTCGGCATCCCGGAGAGTCCTTTGTCCACTGGGATAGGCCGGTCCTGTTGCGGGTGTGGCTTCGGCTGCGATGGCCGTACCCCACTGCGAGGCAGACAACTGCAGCCCCAAAACGTAGATCCCCTGCGTCACCGATCCGTTGGCACCTACAGGTCTGTAAGGATGAGGTTCCACGTCCAAGCCACTGGTCTGAACCGGGGTTCCTTCTGCGCTCATCATGATTTTGGTGCGCACCAGGCCATCGGCCATGAGCTGTTTCAGCAAGGGGGAAATATTGGCGCCCACCTTGTTGGCCGGCGACATCGCCTCGATCAGCGTCCGGGCTTGTGCCGGCGCGTCATGGACCCATGGCGAGACCGCATGGAAAACGCCGGCAGTACGGTCCACACTGAATTTTGGGTCCGGTCCAACGAAACTCACGACGCCGGCACGCGCCAATGCGGCCAGCTGCTCCGAGCGCAGGGCCGGTGGCCCGCTGGCGAGACCCTCAACGAACGACTCGAACCAGCCGCGCAACCCGGCCAGCCATGACTCGTCCGTAATTCCGCCGTCAGCCACCGCGGATTTGAGGACTGCCCTGCCCGCATGGAGGGCCCCGATAGCCATTTTCACGGGATCCGCTTCGCCCAAGGCCGAGCGCCGGGCGTCATCGTCCAAGTACGCGATGAGCGCCGCATCAAGATCCCGGCGTGAAGCGAAGGTGCGTCCGGATAGTGGTGCAGCAAGTCCCAAGAGATCCAGGCGTCGCGAGGCAACCACGTGTTTGCCCACGAGTCCTGAGACGTGTGACTCCCAGTTTCCTGTGGCGTGCGCGTGCGGCTGCAATGCATCGATAAGTGCTGCCAGGAATTCGGCGACGTCCCGGATAGCCGCCGGCTGTGAGGCCGCCAATGTTGAGTAATAGGCCCACAAAACATCGCGGTGCAACAACGGCCAGAGGTCATGGTCGAAACCCGGCTGAATCCCAGCGGCCCGGAACCGGTCCAGGGCGGCTTTCGTCAGGAAGCGCAGGGTGACGCTCGACGGGTAGTAGCCTGCCAAGCCCGCCTTGGCCCGGTACGGTGTCCCGCGCCTGGACGCAGCGATGATCAGCGGTTCGCGTCCGGAGGGCCGATACTCGAGTACGCCGTTACCGCCCCCGGCCGACTCCACAAACTTGCCCCCGCGGCCCTCGGTGAGCTGGCCCATCACATCGAAGAAATTCAAGCCCATCCCCCGGACCAGGACCGGCTCATTGTCCGGCACGCGTTGCCAATCGACGTCGGCCGGCGCGGCGGGCGGCAAATACAGCAGACCTTGCTCGTTGGCGGCCCGCTGGAAGGCCCGCTGCTCCGGATTCAGTCGCGACTCAATGTGACCTAACGCAAGGACCACGGAACTGACGGTGAGGTGGGCGCCGTCGGCAAGTTCGACGTCGAACGCCTGCGGTGAGGAGGCAGCGGCGACCGGACGCACGGCAACGGCGGACGTTTCGTGGAACGTGACCTCGACGCCGTCGGGAAGCCGCTGCAGCAACCCCTCCAGGGTTTGGCGCAAATACCGCCCGTACAGCGCGCGGCTGGGGAAGTTGTGCGACTCAAGCCCGTCCAGCTCCGTCCTTTCGGCGTCGTTGAGTCCTTGACCATCACGACGCCGGGCGGCCCGCCATTCGTCGAAGGAACCACCCGCCAGCGGTGGGGCCAGCATCGGGTCCTCGGGGATGAGCGTCGGATAGAAGGCCTGCGTATTCATCAGGTAAAGGCGGGACTGCTCCGGCTGCCAAACATGTCCGGACGCGGCGGGATAAGGATCCACGACGTCGATGTGCAGCTTCGGTGCGGACGCGGCGGAAGTGTTGTGGTTGCGTTGGGCCTGAGCCCAGTTCGCCATCAACCGCTCAAGCACGCTGGTGCCGCGAGGGCCAGCACCGATCAGCGCCACACGGTTGATTTGCGATTTAGCCACGCTCAAGCCTAACTTCCTGTGACTTGCTTACCGTCGAACAGTGTTGCTTGGATGGGGCGATGACCACCACAGAAGCTGATCAGACGCCACTTCCTGAGAATGACACTGCACAAGAGACCAAGTCCGGGCCCCGCCACGCCGCGGACGTCGCGCCCGAACCCACGGATGAGAACGTGTGGCTGGAAGATATCCACGGTGAAGAACAGCTCGCATGGGTCCGCGAGCAGAACGCCCGGACCGAGGAGCTCCTGGAGGATGCCGGGTACGCCGCGGTGGAAGCCGGGATCCTCGAAGTCCTCGACTCCACGGACCGAATCGCCATGGTCAACAAGCGGGGCGACTTCTACTACAACTTCTGGAAGGACCAGGAACACCCCAAGGGCCTATGGCGCCGCACGACGTGGGAGAGCTACCTCGCCGAAGACCCCAAGTGGGACGTCTTGCTGGATATCGATGCCTTGGCAGCTTCCGAGGGCGTCGAGTGGGTCTTCCACGGAGCGGGATTCCTGCGTCCTGCCGACGGCGGCGAGTACCGTCTCGCCATGGTCTCCCTCTCGCCCGATGGGGGCGACGCCAACCGGCACCGCGAGTTCGACGTCGAAACCCGCACGTTTGTTGACCCAGCTTCCGGCGGCTTCGACGTGCCCACCGCCAAGGGCCACGTCAGCTGGTTGGACACGGACACCCTGCTCGTTTCCAGCACGGCTGAAGGCCTGCCTGCCACCTCGTCGTCCTACGCCCGGACCGGCGTGAAGCTCCGCCGAGGCCAGTCGCTCGCCGAAGCCGAGCGACTCTTCGAGATTCCTGAAGACCACATGCTGGCCATGGTGGTCCACGATGACACCCCCGGTTTTGAGCGGACGTTCGCCGTGGACTACATCGACTTCTACAACCGGAGCACCTGGCTGCTGCGGGACGATTCGTGGGTAGCCATCGATGTCCCCACCGACGTGAACATCAGCGCCCACCGGGACTGGCTGCTCTTCCGTCCGCAGAAGGACTGGGACGTTGCGGGTGTTTCGTACCCGGCCGGGTCTTTGCTCGCTGCCGATTTCGAGGGCTATCTGGCTGGCTCGCGTTCCCTGGTGGCCTTGTTCATGCCGGACGAACGGACCTCCCTCCAGTCCTGGAGCTGGACCAAGGACTACCTCCTGCTGAACCTGCTGCGCGACGTTTCCTCCGAGATCCGTGTGCTGGACCCCGCCGCAGTCAACTCCGCCGGGGCCTGGGCTTCTACCGTCTTGGACGCTTGCCCTCCTCTGCACGACGTGAACGCCTACGCCGTGGACGACGAGGACGAGGACCCTGACGGCGCAGGAAACGACTACTGGTTGGTCGCCACTGGTTTCACCACGCCCACCACGCTGACCCGCGGGACTTTGACGCCGGGCGAGGCTGTCTACTCGCTGGATACCGGGCGCACAGGCGGCGTTTCCAGCCAGCACGCCGTGGTGAAGCAGTCGCCGTCGTTCTTCAACGACGCCGACTACGAGGTCCAGCAACACTTCGCAGTCTCCGCGGACGGGACCCGGGTCCCCTACTTCCAGGTCGCGTCGAAGGATCTGGTGCTCGACGGCCAGAATCCCACGCAGCTTTCCGGCTACGGTGGATTCGAGGTCTCACGCACCCCGGCCTACAGCGGCACCATCGGACGGGCCTGGCTGGAGCGGCGCACCCAGAGTGACCCTTCCGATCCGGCCAGGGGTCACTCCCGCGGCGGCGTCTACGTTGTTGCCAACATCCGCGGCGGCGGCGAGTACGGTCCTTCCTGGCACCGTGCGGCCTTGCAGGAAAAACGTCACAGGGCCTACGAGGACTTCGCTGCTGTGGCCCGTGACCTGATCTCCCGTGGTGTCACCAGCCGGCAGCGGCTCGGCTGTGTGGGCGGTTCCAACGGCGGGTTGTTGGTGGGCAACATGCTGACGCAGTACCCCGAGCTGTTCGGCGCGGTGTCCTGTGGCGTACCCCTGCTGGACATGCGCCGCTACTCCAAACTGTCGGCGGGCTACTCCTGGGTCGCCGAATACGGCGACCCGGAGGTGCCCGAGCAATGGGAGTTCATCAGGACGTTCTCGCCCTACCACCTGCTGCGCGACGGCGTGGAATACCCTGAGACGTTCATTTGGACGGCCACCTCCGATGACCGTGTTGGCCCGGTCCAGGCCCGAAAGATGGCAGCCCGCATGCAGGCCATGGGCATCCCCAACGTCTGGTTCCACGAGGCCCTTGAGGGCGGACACGCCGGAGCCTCGGACAACCGCCAGGCCGCTGCGCTCCAGGCCCGAAGCAACCACTTCCTCTGGCGTTCGCTGGCCGGGAGCCACTAACGAACTTCGGGTTCCGATTCCATGGTTCCCTGCGTGACGGGCCGTTCCAACGGTCTTGTGCGCAGGGAACCACAGAAACGGGCGGCTCGTTTTGCGCTGGACCCCTGATTCTGCGTATCCTTGGTGGGCTAGCAATAGCAATTGGAGACGTGCCAGAGCGGCCGAATGGGCTTCACTGCTAATGAAGTGTGGGGCACAACTCCACCGGGGGTTCAAATCCCCCCGTCTCCGCGAATTGGTCCCGGTTTTCGAACCGGGACCTTTTGCGTTAACCCTTACTTCGCGCCCCGTTTGGCTCCGCCGCTGACTTCGGCCCCAGCATGACGGTGAAGGGTCAGGCTGTCCACGGTACTGATCAGCATAAGCAAGGCCATGGCGATAAACGCACCCTTGTACGCCGAGACCTGATCCGTTCCGAACACATCCGCCGTCTCGAACAACCGCAGGAACAGGGCTCCTACCGCGATACCTGCTGCTGCCGCCAATTGGACCAGGGTTGCCGAGATCGCGTTGGCCGAAGGCAACTGCCCCGGGACGATGTCCGCGTATTGCACCGACGCATATGCGGAGAACCCAATGGAACGGAAGGCTCCGCTGAACAGCAACAGGGCAAAGATCAACGGTTCGGGAGTTTGGGCATCCAGGAAAGCGCACAAAGCGAACGTCACCGCTGACGCAAATGATGCGAAGACCAGCACCGGCTTGAAACCAAAACGCCTGATGATGGGCGTGGTGGCGGGCTTGATACCGATGTTGCCGACGAAAACAGCGGCCACCATGATGCCGGCCTTCAGCGGATCCCAGCCAAAGCCATCTTGGAACATCAGGGGCAGCAGGAACGGGACCGAACTGATGGTGAGCCGGTAGATGAACCCGCCCGTGGATGTCGCCCGGAAAGTCCGCGTCCCGAAAACGTTGAGGTTGAACAACGGGAACCTCGCTTTCGCCATCCACCACACGGCACCGGCAAGCGACAAGGCTCCCGCGCCGACCACGACGGCGGCAACGAACCCCGGCGCGTGGCCGCCCAGGGTCTCCAAACCGATCACGAGTGCGCCCACGCCCAGGGTGGTCAGGAGCAGGCCGAACCAGTCGAGGCGGCGCCTGCCGTCAAGCCTGGTTCTTGGCACCAGCCTCAGCGCCGCAATGAAAGCCGCGATTCCGAGCGGAACGTTGATGAGGAAGATCCAATGCCAGGACAGGAAAGTCGTGAGCGCGCCGCCGACGAGCGGCGCAAGAACGGGAGCGAGCAAGCCAGGCCACACCAGATACGCCGTTGCCCTCAGCAGCTCGGATTTTGGCGTCCCCCTCAGCACCACCAGTGTGCCCACCGGAACCATCATGGCGCCGCCCGCGCCTTGCGCCACCCGGCTCAAAGTGAGCATGGTCAGGTCCGTGCTGAGAGCGCACAACAGCGACGCAACCGTGAAGATGGCGATGGCGAGGCAGAAGACCCTGCGCGCGCCGAGCCTCTCGGCAAGCCAGCTGCTGAGCGGAATGCCCATGGCGACGGTCACCAAGTACGCCGTCATCGTGATGTTGACGTCCGCAGGTGCGATCCGGAAGTCGGACGCAATGCTCGGAATCGCGGTGGTCAGGACAGTTCCGTCGAGGAATTCCATGAAGAACGTCGCTGCCACCAGCAAAGCCAACCGAGGCTGCCACTTTTCCTCAGGAGCGGTGGCGACGTCGGTGTTGCTGGGTTTCGTGGTCATGGCTCCGGTCCAAGGTGTGGCTGGTTGGCCCGCGGCGGGAAGCAGGCGTGTTGGCTCGATCCTATAGACCGCGAGTGAGAGCGATCACAACATGACGATTCTTCGCGATGATTTCGCCTGCCCCAGAGCCTTAGCCGGCTTGCGCAAGGGCCAGGGGAAGCACAGCACCGGTGCCGGCCAGCCGAAGCGCCCTGCCCGCCACCGTCATGGTCCAGCGACTGTCCACGAGGTCGTCAACCAGAAGAACGCTCTGACCTCCGACGCCCTCCAAGGCGTGCGCCAGCTCCGGTCCGACCACCAATCGATCCCAGACGCCGGCCAGCCTGTAGGCGCTGTTGCCTCCACGGGCCCCTGTTGGACCGCCGTGCTGGGGTTGCAGTTGACCGAGGTATGGCATCCGCCCAATCCCCGCAATACCCTGAGCCAGCGATTCGACCAGTTGGGGTTTGCTCCTGGATGGAACGCTGATCACCGCGGCAGGTCGTCCTGCCCCGCTCCACGGCGTGGTCCCTTCCGCGCCCGACCATTCACGCAGCACCTGAACACAGGCCTGCAACATGGCGGGATCCACCGCACGGTCAGGAGACCCCGCGGCAAAAAGTTCGCGGAGGGCGCCACCCCAGCCCAGGTCCGTGAGTCGAGCCAGCACGCGGCCCTCGGAAAGGCTCTGGTCCGGCTTGATCTTGCCTTTGACCCCAACGCCGAGCCGGTCCATGCCGCTGGGCCACTGAAGCCGCGGTTCCACCGCGATGCCTGCCCGTCGCAACGTCTGACCGGCAGCGTTTGCGGCCTCGGCAGCTACATCGGCCGGGAACCAACGGCCAGCACAGTTATCGCAGCGTCCACAAGCTGCGGCAGTCTCGTCGTCCAGCACTGAGGTGATGTACTCCATGCGGCAGCCGGCAGTGTCCTGATAGATGACCATGGAATCCTGTTCATCCACCCTGGCCTCAGCGATGCGGGCGTAGCGCTCGGCGTCGTACAGCCAGGGTCGTCCTGTGGAACGCCAGCCTCCGCCGACGCGTTCCACTGCCCCGTCCACGGCCAGGACCTTCAGGAGTAGTTCCAGCGGCGTCCGGCGAAGGTCCACACGGGCTTCGAGTGCCACCGTGGACAGCGCTGCTCCGGCATCACCGAGGACGTTGAGAACGGCGTCGGCTTTCTCGGCCGAAGGCATGGAAGCTGTGGCGAAGTACTGCCAGATCTCGCGGTCTTCAGAACCCGGGAGCAGGAGCACGTCTGCGTTGGCTGCGCCTCGCCCGGCGCGCCCTACCTGTTGGTAGTAGGCAACGGGCGACGATGGCGCACCCAGGTGAATCACGAATCCGAGGTCCGGTTTGTCGAAGCCCATCCCTAAAGCGGAGGTGGCTACGAGGGCCTTTACTTGGTTGTCTTTGAGGAGCTGCTCAGCCCGCTCACGATCAGCTGGGTCCGTCCGGCCCGTGTAGGCCAGGACGTTGTGGCCCGCCTCGGACAGGAGCCTTGCCGTGTCCTCAGCGGCAGAAACGGTCAAGGTGTAGATGATGCCGCTGCCGGGCATGTCAGCCAGGTGCGTTAGGAGCCAGCCAAGTCGGTCACGGGAATCAGCGAGCGTCAGAACACCCAGACGCAGGGATTCACGGCCCAGTGCACCACGGATGGTCAGCACACCTGCGCCAAGCTGCTCCTCGATGTCGTGCACGACGCGGGAGTTGGCGGTGGCCGTGGTGGCGAGCACTGGAACGCTCGGCGGCAATTGGGCGATGAGGTCGGCGATGCGGCGGTAGTCCGGCCTGAAGTCATGTCCCCAGTCGGAAATGCAATGGGCCTCATCAATCACCAGGAGCCCGGTTCGCCTGATGAGCTCGGGGAGCTGGTTTTCCCGGAACGACGGATTAGTCAGGCGCTCCGGGGAAACCAGAAGGACATCGACCTCGTCGGCGGCCAGTTGAGCCAGCACGTTGTCCCATTCAAGTGCGTTGGCCGAGTTGATCGCCACGGCTCGAACACCGGCCCTCGCGGCGGCCTCCACTTGGTCCCGCATCAGCGCGAGAAGGGGGGACACAATAAGCGTTGGTCCAGCGCCACGGCGGCGCAGCAGCAACGACGAGACAAAGTAGACAGCTGACTTTCCCCAACCAGTCCTCTGGACCACCAACGAACGGCGTCCGGCATCCACCAGTGCCTCGATCGCCTCGAACTGGCCATCGTGGAATTCGGCCGCTGGGTGGCCTACAAGCTCACGCAGGCACGCCAAAGCCTGCTGGTAGGTAGGTGTTTGCACTGACACGGCTGCGTTTGGAGAGTTGTTGGCCATGGCTATCAGTATTCCAGCCGCCCCTGACAGCCTGAACCCGGTGACTGCGCTATGTGGACAAGCGATTTCCACATAACGCGACGTCCAGTTCCTGCCTGATTGTCCGTCCACAGTAGGATTGAGCCCGTGACTAGCGAGCAAAACAAGAACTTCGACCTTTCGGCTTCCTTCAAGGCGTATGACGTCCGCGGGATCGTCGGTGACTCCATCACCGCCGAAATCGTCGAGGCAGTAGGTGCTGCGTTCATCGATGTCCTCGGCCTGGAAGGTGAGACTGTCCTTGTGGGCGGCGACATGCGCCCCTCCTCACCGGAGTTCAGCCAGGCATTCGCCAATGGTGCGGCCAAGCGCGGCGCCAACGTACAGCTCCTGGACCTGATCTCCACCGATGAGCTCTACTACGCGTGCGGTGCCCTCAACGCGGCTGGCGCCACGTTCACCGCGAGCCACAACCCCGCCGAATACAACGGCATCAAAATGGCCAAGGCCGGCGCCCAGCCCATTTCCTCCGAAAGCGGCCTCAAGGAAATCCAGGCCCTCGCGGAGCAGTACTTGAACAACGCCAGCATCCCGGCAGCGGCAACCCGAGGCCGGATCGGCGTCCACGATGTCCTGAAGGATTACTCCGAATACCTCCGCAAACTCGTGGATCTCTCGGGCTCCCGCCCCTTGAAGATCGTCGTCGACGCCGGAAACGGCATGGCGGGCCTGACCACCCCCGCCGTCCTCGGCGACAAGTTGCTGCCGGCCCTGCCGTTCGAGATCGTCCCGCTCTACTTTGAACTGGACGGTTCCTTCCCGAACCACCCTGCAAACCCGCTTGAGCCGGAAAACCTGCGCGACCTCCAGGCGGCCGTCATCAAGCACGGCGCGGACATCGGACTGGCGTTCGACGGCGACGCGGACCGCTGCTTTGTCATCGACGAAAAGGGCGAGCCCGTGTCCCCGTCGGCGATCACCGGCATGGTGGCCCGCAGGGAAATCGCCCGTGCCCAAGCCGCAGGTGAAGAAACCCCGGTGATCATCCATAACCTGCTCACGTCCAAGGCCGTGCCCGAGCTCGTTGCCACGGACGGCGGACGCGCGGTCCGCACCCGTGTGGGGCACTCCTTCATCAAGGCTGTCATGGCCGAGGAAGGTGCCGTGTTCGGTGGCGAACACTCGGCCCACTTCTACTTCCGTGACTTCTGGAATGCTGACACGGGCATGCTTGCGGCCATGCACGTCCTGGCCGCCTTGGGTGAGCAGGACGGCCCTCTGTCCGAGCTTGGCCGCCAATACGAACCCTATGTATCCTCCGGAGAGATCAACTCCGAAATCGACGACAAGGCCGGCGCCGTGGAGCGCGTCCGCGTGGACTTCGAAAACGAAGACATCGACGTCGACTTCCTGGATGGCAGCACGTTTACGGCCAAGGACGGCAGCTGGTGGTTCAACCTGCGCCCGTCCAACACGGAGCCGTTCCTGCGGCTTAACGCCGAAGCCAAGGATCAGCCCACCATGGAAAAGATCCGCGACCGCGTCCTTGCGCTGGTGCGCGCCTAGCATGGCCGCAGTTGACGCCGGAGGTAACTCTGTGGAACTGCGGGAACTCCAGGATGCTTTGAGCGCGGCCCTGGGAACAGCCCAAGAGCATCTGGAGCAGAATGCCGGCTTCTTGCCCTTCGGGATTACAGTCGCGGAAGATGGCGAGATTCGGATTGTCTTCGTCACCCCGGGTGAACTGGACAGCGACGGACACGTCGACACGGAAGCCATGATGGCCGACGTCGTGGAACTGCTGCGCCAAGGCCGTGACGGGTACCGCGCCATTGCCATCGCCCAAGATGTCACCCTCCCCGAGCATGGCTCGGACGGTATCTCCGCAGGTGCCGAGCACCGGAACGGTGACCTCTTGGCAGCCGTCGTTCCGTACGCACAAACGGCCAATGGCTTGACGTTTGGCCAGCTTGAATCCGATACCAATGAGCCCGTTGTCTGGGTGGACTAGACCTGACTCCGTAAGCTGATGACATGAAGATCAACGCGTTCGCAGACGTGAGCCTGCGTGCCGTCATGGTGATGGCGGCAGTTCCAGACGGCCAACTGCTGACCACCCAGGCCGTCGCCGACGCCGTTGGAACTCCGTACAACCACGTCAGCAAAGCCATGGTGCGCCTCCGCGAGCTGGGGCTGATCGATGTAGAGCGCGGGCGGCTTGGCGGATCGCGCCTTAACGCCGCTGGCCGTCGGGCAACCGTCGGCCAGCTTTTGCGCCAGCTCGATAACAGGCAGGATCCTGCCGAGTGCCAGTCCCCCAACGGCGACTGCCCGCTCATTACCGAATGCGGGCTCCGGCACGCGATGAGTCGAGCCCGCGAGGCCTTCTACCGCGAACTCGACGTCGTGGTCATTTCGTCGTTGCCTCATACCCGTCAAATGACACCGGTCTTCCAGACCATCGGACTCCGCCCCGAATTCAGGGCTCCCGAACCGAAACTGGATCCCGCCCTGACGCCGTCAGCCTAAATATGTCCCGATAACGGCCGCAGCGGCCTCACCGCGCCATCCGCAACGATTTGCACATCTCTTCTACGAGGAGTAGAAATTAGGCATTGATACACGCATTTCAGATATGGGTATTCAACCGTCCGGACCACCCAGCCGGGCCCCTACGTCCCAGGAGAACCATGCTTTCGGAAAAGTCCCGCCCCGTCATCGAAGCCACTCTTCCGTTGGTCGGCTCACGGATCGGTGAAATCACCGCAGATTTCTACAACCGCCTCTTTGCCGCACACCCTGAACTGTTGGACGGACTGTTCAGCCGCTCCAACCAGCGCTCGGGAGACCAGCAGCGGGCACTCGCCGGAAGCATCGCCGCATTCGCCACGCACCTGGTGAACAACCCAGGTTCCCTCCCGGAAAAGGTCTTGGCCAGAATCGCCCACAAGCACGCCTCGCTGGGGATCACGGAGGACCAGTACGGCGTGGTCTACGAACACCTGTTCGCTGCGATCGCTGCAGACCTTGCCGAGGTCATCACCTCCGAAATCGCCGAAGCCTGGACGGAGGTCTACTGGCTGATGGCGGATGCCCTCATCAAGCTCGAGAAGGACCTCTACGCATCCCAAGCGAACAGCAAGATGTGGATGCCGTGGCGTGTTGTCTCCAAGGAATCCGCAGGCAAAGATGCCATGACGTTCACCCTTGAGCCAGCCGACGACACACCTGTCACTGACGCCCTGCCCGGCCAGTACATCAGCGTTAAAGTGCAGTTGCCTGACGGCCTGCGCCAGGTTCGCCAGTACTCGCTGTCCGGGGACGCCGGCATCAGCCGGGTCTTCACCACCAAGCTCAACGACGGCGGCGAGGTTTCCACGGCCCTGCACACTGGCGTCGAGCCTGGCGATGTCCTGGAAATCTCCAACCCCTATGGCGAAATCACCCTCAAGGACGGCCACGGCCCAGTGGTCCTGGCGTCCGCGGGCATCGGCTGCACTCCCACGGCGTCGATCCTTCGGTCTCTTGCCCAGGCCGGCACCGAACGCCAGGTTCTGGTGCTCCACGCCGAAAGCAGCATGGAAAGTTGGGCACTGAGCGGCCAGATGACGGCTGACGTTGAGCGGATTGACGACGCCGAGTTGCAACTATGGCTCGAAAACCCCCAGCCGGATTCCAAGGCAGGCTTCATGTCCCTCCGAGAAGTGGACGTGCCGGCCGACGCATCGCTGTACCTCTGCGGACCGTTGCCGTTCATGAAGAAAATCCGCGACGAAGCCATCGACGCCGGGATTCCGGCAACCCGGATCCATTACGAAGTCTTTGGACCAGATGTCTGGCTGGCGAACTAACGCAACAAACCCCAAAAAGCACGACGGCGGCCCGGTACCTTTCAAGTGAAAGGTACCGGGCCGCCGTCGTGCACTTAAGACGCCGTTGTCTTAAGAGGTCTAGCCCAGACGGGTCTTGAGACCGTCCAGCTCGGACTGGAGTGCCGCCGGGAGCGATTCGCCGAAGTTGGCGAACCATTCCTCGATGGATGCCAGTTCGGTTGCCCACTCGTCGGCATCCACGCGAACTGCAGACTCAACCTCGGCCGGGGTCATGTCCAGGCCTTCGAGGTCGATCGACTCACCGGTCGGGACGAATCCGATCGGCGTTTCGACGGCGTCCGCCTTGCCTTCGAGGCGCTCGATGGCCCACTTGAGAACTCGGGCGTTGTCTCCGAAGCCAGGCCAGGCGAAGCCGCCCTCAGCCGTGCGACGGAACCAGTTGACCAGGAAGATCTTGGGCAGCCGCTCCGGGTTGGCCTTGGCGGACAGGTTGACCCAGTGGTTCAGGTAGTCGCCTGCGTCGTAGCCGATGAAGGGCAGCATGGCCATGGGGTCGCGACGGACAACGCCGACGGCACCGGCGGCTGCAGCCGTGGTTTCCGACGACAACGTTGAACCCATGAAGATACCGTTGGACCAGCTGCGGGCCTCGGTGACCAGCGGGATGGTGGTCTTGCGGCGTCCGCCGAACAGGATTGCGGACAGCTCCACACCCTCCGGGCTGAAGTATTCCTCAGCCAGCATGTCGATCTGGTCGATCGGCGTGCAGAAGCGGGAGTTCGGATGAGCGGCCGGGCTACCCGATTCCGGTGTCCAGGACTCGCCGCGCCAGTCGGTCAGGTGTGCCGGAGTTTCCTCGGTCATGCCTTCCCACCACACGCCGCCGTCATCGGTCAGTGCAACGTTCGTGAAGATGCTGTTGCCCTTGGCGATGGCGCGCATGGCGTTGGGGTTGGTGCCCCAGCCGGTGCCGGGTGCGACGCCGAACAGGCCGGCTTCGGGGTTGACGGCGCGGAGTTCGCCTTCCTTGCCGAAACGCATCCAGGTGATGTCGTCGCCGAGGGTCTCCACCTTCCAGCCCTTGATGGTGGGGTCCAGCAGCGCGAGGTTGGTCTTGCCGCAGGCCGACGGGAATGCCGCGGAGATGTAGTACGTCTTCTGCTCCGGGGAAGTCAGCTTCAGGATGAGCATGTGCTCGGCCAACCAGCCCTCGTCGCGGGCCATCACGGAAGCGATGCGCAGTGCGTAGCACTTCTTGCCGAGCAGGGCGTTTCCGCCGTAGCCGGAGCCGAAGGACCAGATCGAGCGCTCTTCGGGGAAGTGCACAATCCACTTATCAGGGTTGCAAGGCCACGCGACGTCGGCCTGGCCGGCTTCAAGCGGTGCACCAAGTGAGTGGAGGGCAGGGACGAAGAAAGCATCGGTCTGCGTGATGCGGTCCAAGACGTCCGTACCAATGCGGGCCATGATGCGCATGGAGGCGACGACGTAGGCGGAGTCGGTGATCTCGACGCCAAACTTCGGGTCCTCAGCGTCAAGGTGGCCCATGACGAACGGGATGACGTACATGGTGCGGCCACGCATGGAGCCGGCGAAGAGTCCGCGCAGCTTCTGCTTCATCTCGGCCGGAGCCATCCAGTTGTTGGTAAAGCCTGCGTCGCGCTCGTTCTCGGAGCAGATGAAGGTCTGCTCTTCTACACGGGCAACGTCTGCCGGGTCGGAGAACGCCGCGAAGGAATTCGGGAACGTTTCCGGGTTCAGCGGCTTCAGGGTGCCGGCCTCGACCAGTTCGTCGGTGAGCTTCTTGTTTTCTGCTTCGCTGCCATCTACCCAGTGGATACGGTCGGGCTGAGTCAGCTCGGCAACTTCCTCAACCCAGGCCAGCAGGCGTGCATGCGTAGTAGGTGCCTTCTCAAGCAGCGGCAGTCGCGCCAGATCGCCCATTGCGGTTCCCTTCCTCGGGTTCAGTGGTGTGTCCTAAACGATAGGGGCCGCGGACCAGACCAATCCGCTGTCAGACATGGGATGTCCAGGGGGTGCGAAAGCAAAATCCCCGGAAATTCAAGGGATAGGATTTCGAAATCGCCGATTTAAGTGACTAAGGTCACGTAGACCGGTCTAGTTGCGCAGATTACACCTTTTCGATTTGGAACTTCCGATGAACTTCTGTAAAGTTTATTGAGGTTCGAGGGGGTCAGAGAAACAGACCGCCGAGAATCACACGAAATGCGCCCATAGCTCAGCTGGATAGAGCGTCTGTCTACGGAACAGAAGGTCAGGGGTTCGAATCCCTTTGGGCGCACAAATGAAGACCCGCACCGGTTCGCCGGTGCGGGTCTTTTGTTTTGCCCGGCCCAGCCCAACTAAGTAGCAGTAGATGCCCTTTTGAGCATTCAAAACGGCATCTACTGCGACTCAGTTGGGTGGGCACGGCGGCAGGTGACCCGCGCGCAGAACTGAAAGGGCCGCCGTCGTACTTTCCGAAGAAGTACGACGGCGGCCCTCACCTTGGGCGCAGCGCCCTGCTTTCGCCCTCGCGGCCAGCTATTCGGCTACGGCCTCGCTGATGCGGCGCCGGATACCGTCGAAGTGGCGGTTGAGCAGTTCGGACGCGAGTGGCTTGTCACCGGCAGCGACGGCTGCGTATATGCCACGGTGCATGGCGGCCGTTTTGACGAGGTCCTCGTTGCCAGGGCCGATCTCCACGTGGATCTTCCGGTAAACCTTCCAGAAGACGCCCATCAGGTTGATCAGAAGTTCGTTGTTGAGGGGTTCGAACAAGCGGCGGTGGAACTCGGCGTCTGCGGCGACGAAGTTCTCGCCGGCAGCGGCGAGCTCTTCCATCTGCTTGACCGCTTCCTCGATGGAAGCCAGCTGTTCCTTGGTCATGACGTCGATGGAGGACCCCACCAGGCCGGACTCCAGCGCCTGGCGCACGTCAACGAGCTGCAGCGCCTCGAGCCCTTGGTGGCGGAGCGACAACCTGCCACGGAACGTGAGTCCGTCGGCCAGCGCGTCAAAGTTGCTGGGTGCCACGAACATGCCGAAGCCGTGGCGGATTTCGATCACGCCGAGAGCCTGAAGGACCTTGAGTGATTCCCGCAGCGTATTGCGGCCCACACCGAGGGCTCCGGAGAGTTCGCTCTCCGTAGGCAGTGGATCGCCCGCCTCAAGCTCACGCTCGAGAATCAGTTCCATAATGTCCGACTGCAAAGCCCGCAGCCGGGCCTGCGCACTGAACCGCGCCTGCGGAACGACACTGGAAGTTGTCATGGCGATCTCCTTGCGAATGCATCATCCCGGCTCCAGAGCACGTGGCTATGGGCGCAGATTTGGTGCGGTGTTAATATTGAGGCGAGCTTAGCGCCCACCGCAGAATGTGTGACTCGCAACATACAATATCGGATGTCCCACCTCCTTGATAAGTATGTCCCATGAATTGGTCGAAACTTTCCAGACCAGCTGGCCCTGCGGCAGTGCCCTCGGCAGCCTCGTCGGCCCCTGCTAAAGCTCTTCGTGATCCATTTCTCACTTGACGTCCTGTTGTGACCGCCCTTACAGTTTCAATACGAGCATCGGACGTCCTACATCCGATAACCCACGAAACTCGAATGGTGAGGCACCTTATGAGCAAGACGATCAACAGCCTGTCGCTGGTCAACGACGCCAGCCGCCGGAACTTCCTGAAGCTAAGCGGCGCAGTTGGTGCAGCAGCCGCCTTCACGGCGACACTCTCTGCGTGCGGCGGCGCTGCCAGCACCACAAGCGGCACCGCAACGAACACTGCCGCCGTGAACAAGGACCTCATCATCGAGGCAGGCATCTCCTACGCGCTGTCCACCGGTTTTGACCCGTTGAGCTCCTCCGGCGCTACGCCGATGGCAGCCAACCTGCACATTTTTGAAGGCCTGATCGAGCTGCACCCGGCCACGCGTCAGCCATACAACGCCCTGGCTGCCTCAGATCCCAAGAAGATCAACGACACCACTTACCAGGTGACCATCCGCGAGGGTGCCAAGTTCCACAACGGCTCCCCCGTGACCACCGAGGACGTAGCTTTCTCCTTCACCCGCGTCATGGACCCGGCGAACAAGTCCCTGTTCTCCCAGTTCATTCCCTTCATCCAGGACGTGAAGCCGTTCGACGCCAAGACCGTCGAATTCACCCTGAAGTACGCCTTCCCGGGCTTCGGACCACGCATCTCGGTGGTCAAGATCGTCCCCAAGGCACTCGCAACGGATCTGAAGGCTTTCGACGCCGCGCCCGTCGGCTCCGGCCCCTACAAGCTGGTCTCCGCTGTCAAGGACGACAAGATCGTCTTCGAGGCATTCGCTGACTACAACGGTCCCAAGCCCGCCCTGGCCAAGGGCATGAACTGGCTTCTGCTTTCCGACGCCGCCGCCCGCGTCACCGCCGTACAGTCCGGCCGTGTGCAAGCGATCGAAGACGTTCCCTACCTGGACGTCGACGGCCTGAAGTCCAAGGTCAAGGTGGAATCCGTCCAGTCCTTCGGCCTGATGTTCCTCATGTTCAACTGCGCCAAGGCTCCGTTCAACAACAAGCTCGTCCGCCAAGCACTGCACTACGGTCTGGACAAGGAAGCCATCATCAAGAAGGCTCTGTTCGGCAACGCCAAGGCGGCCAGCTCGTACTTCCAGGAAGGCCACCCTGACTACGTCAAGGCCAAGAACGTCTACGGCTACGACGTTTCCAAGGCGGAGGACCTCCTCAAGCAGGCCGGCGTCACCAGCCTCGAATTCGAGCTGCTCACCACGGACACCGCCTGGGTCAAGGACGTTGCACCGCTGATCCTGGAATCCTGGAACAAGATCCCGGGCGTTAAGGTCACCGTGAAGAGCCTTCAGTCCGGCGCCTTGTATTCGGATCGCATCGGCAAGGGCGACTACTCGGTTGCTGCTGCTCCGGGCGACCCTTCCGTCTTCGGCAACGACGCGGACCTGCTCTTGAGCTGGTTCTACTCGGGCGCCACCTGGATGGAGAAGCGCGCCTTCTGGACCACTCCGGAGCGCACCCAGCTCCAGGAACTTATGAACAAGGGCTCCCAGGCCGCTGGCGACGACGCCAAGAAGATCGTCGGCGAGATCGTGGACCTCGTTTCCGAGGAAGTCCCGCTCTACCCGATCTTCCACCGTCAGCTCCCGAGCGCTTGGGACGAGAAGAAGCTCAACGGTTTCCAGCCGCTGCCCACCACCGGCATGTCGTTCATCGACGTCGGGCGCACCGCCTAACGAACCCCTAACCGTTGCGAGGCCTGCTTTGCGCCCCAAGATTCGCAAATAGCACGCAGAGCAGGCCCCACAACGCAAGGAACAGCAGCACCACTCAATCAACCGGAGAACAAATTGGTCACGATATTGCGTCTGCTTGGCCGCAGACTTGCAGCATTGCCATTGATGATCCTGGGCATCACGTTGCTCGTCTTCCTCGTCCTGCAGGCCGCTCCCGGCGACCAGGCCAGTTCGGCCCTCGGTGACGGCGCCAGCGAAGAAGCCAAGCAACAGTATCGCCAGGAAAATGGCCTGAACGACTCCTTGGTCCTGCAGTACTTCCGATTCCTCGGCAAGTTGCTGCAGTTCGACCTCGGCGTCACTACCCCGCCGGCAAAATCGGTGGCTTCCATGATCGGCTCGGCGTTCCCCCTCACGCTGCAACTGACCTTCCTGGGCGTACTCATCGCGATGGTGCTGTCCCTGGCGTTCGGCATCCTCGGTGCCCTCTACCGCGACAAGTGGCAGGACCAGTTGGTCCGCGTCTTCTCAATCGCCGCGATCGCCACGCCGTCGTTCTGGCTCGGCATCCTGCTCATCCAGTGGTTCGCCCTGGGCAGCAACCCGATGTTCCCCTCAGGCGGAATTGCGACGCCGGAATCCGGCTTTGGCGGGTGGCTCAACTCGATGGCCCTTCCGGCCTTGGCGCTTGGCATTCCCGTGTCAGCCTCGCTGATCCGCGTGGTCCGTACATCGATGGTTGAGGAGCTGGACCGCGACTACGTCCGCACCGCCATCGGCAACGGTGTCCCCTACCGCGAAGTCGTTTCCAGGAACGTCCTCCGCAACGCCCTCGTCACGCCGGTGACCGTGCTGGGACTTCGCGTCGGCTACCTGCTGGGTGGCGCCGTCGTGATTGAAATGATCTTCGCCCTGCCCGGCATGGGCCAGCTGATCCTCAACGGCATCACCAACCTGGACGTCAACCTGGTCCAAGGCGTGGTGCTCACCATCTCGGTCACCTTTGTTCTGGTGAACATCGTGGTGGACCTTCTCTACCTGCTCATCAACCCCCGAATCAGGACGGTATAGCTCATGCGCAGCAAGCTCGCAGAACGGCTAAGTGCCCCGGGCATCCGCTTCAAAGCCCTGCCCTGGGGTTCCCGCATCGCCCTGCTCTTCCTCATCATGATTGTCCTCGCGGCCATTTTCGCGCCGATCATCGCCCCGCATGATCCGCTGGAGACCTTCATTCCGGCAACCCCGCCGGGCGCTGAACACTTCTTCGGCACCGACAGGCTGGGCCGGGACATTTTCTCGCGGCTCCTCTTTGGCGCGCAGTCCTCGCTCATGATCGGCCTCGGCGCAGTCGGCCTGGCAATCCTCGCCGGTGCACTGCTCGGATCCTTCGCCGCGACCTCCAGCAAGTCCGTCAACGAGATCATCATGCGTCTCATGGACATCCTCATGGCGTTCCCGGGCATCGCACTGGCCGCAGTTTTGCTGGCTGCCTTCGGCAACTCTGTTCCGACCATCATCATCGCGATCGCCATCATCTACACGCCGCAACTGGCACGCGTGGTTCGCGCCAACGTGCTCGCCCAATACGGCGAAGACTACGTCCGTGCCGAGCGCGTGATCGGTGCAGGCCGCTTCTACATCCTGGTCAAGCACATCGTCCGCAACACTGCTGCTCCTGTGCTGGTATTCGCCACGGTCATGGTGGCCGACGCCATCATCCTCGAAGCCTCGCTGTCCTTTCTGGGTGCCGGCGTCCAAGACCCCGCGCCATCCTGGGGCAACGTGATTTCCTACGGCCGCAACCTGGTCCTGTCCGGCGGCTGGTGGGCAACCACCTTCGCCGGTGTGACCATTCTGCTGACCGTCCTTTCCCTGAACATACTGGCCGAGGGCCTCACAGACGCCATGGTGAACCCGAAGCTGCGCCGCGCGCCGGCAGTGAAGGACGACGACGGCTCCGCCGCGGCTATCGCTGTTGATTCCGAGGTCGCCACCTCCGTTGCCCAGCCTTCGGTGGTTGAGGAACACGAGCTCGACGGCGTCCGCGCGGCCTCCGGTGACAGGCTCGCCTCTGATTTCGGCCAGTCCGCCGTGCTGGCAGATGTGAAGATCGCCGCCACCAACCCGCACCTCCTCCTGGATCGCGAACTGGAACTGCTGGCAGCCATTGAGGCCAAGCGCACGGACCGCCTCCCGCAGGTCCCTCCCGGAGCCCGCAACGTCCTTGAAGTGAAGAACCTGTCCATCCGCTTCCCGGGCCGGTTCGGCGACATCGCAATCGTGGACAACGTCTCCTTCACCGTCCGTGAAGGCGAAACCATGGGCCTGGTGGGCGAATCCGGTTGTGGTAAATCCATCACCTCGTTGGCGGTCATGGGTTTGCTTCCCAAGACCGCCCAGGTCACGGGGTCCATCCTGTTCGACGGCAAGGAACTCCTTGACCCGAACACCAAGCACAGCAACGTCAAGGCCTACGAGGGCCTGCGCGGCGAACAGATCGCCATGGTTTACCAGGACGCGTTGAGCTCGCTGAATCCGTCCATGAAGATCAAGGACCAGTTGGAGCAGCTCACCAGGCGCGGTGGCCGGAAGACCCCCGCGGAGCTGCTGGAAATGGTGAAACTGGACCCTGTCCGGACCCTCGCCAGCTACCCGCACGAGCTCTCCGGCGGCCAACGCCAACGCGTGCTGATCGCCATGGCCCTGTCCCGCTCACCGAAGATCGTTGTTGCCGATGAGCCCACCACAGCCTTGGATGTCACGGTCCAGAAGCAGGTTGTGGATCTGCTCAACGAACTTCGGGAGCAACTCGGCTTCGCCATGGTGTTCGTCAGCCACGACCTCGCTTTGGTGGCATCCCTGGCCCACCGCATCACAGTCATGTACGCCGGCCAGGTGGTGGAATCCGCACGGGCTTCCGAGCTCCTGCAGAACCCGAAGCACGAGTACACGCGCGGCCTGCTGGGTGCGGTGCTCTCCATCGAGGCCGACGCCGTCCGCCTGCACCAGATCCCCGGCACGGTACCGTCCCCGAGGGACTTCGCAACAGGAGACCGCTTCGCCGCACGTTCATTGCGCGCCGACGCCGATCCGCACCAGCGTCTGGTCCTCACCACCGTTGCCTCAGCAAACGGGGATGATGCGGACCACTACTGGGCGAGCCACTTGAAGGAGGATGCGAAATGAGTGAATCAACCGGAAAGCCGGTCATCGAGCTCAAGGACGTCAAGGTCTACCACCACGCACGGACGGGCGGTCTCTTCCGGCCGAACATCGTCAAAGCTGTAGACGGTGTGGATTTTTCCATCAGCCGCGGCGAGACCGTGGGCATCGTTGGTGAGTCCGGCTGCGGCAAGTCCACGCTGGCGTCAGTGCTCGTGGGACTCCAGCCGCCGACGTCGGGCAAGGTTTTGTTCCACGGAAAGCCAGCCATCAAGCGGAACGCCGCCATGCGCAAGCAGTTTGGCCGCTCGGTATCCGTGGTCTTCCAGGACCCGGCAACGGCACTGAACCCACGCATGACCATCCAGGACATCCTCACCGATCCGCTGCAGATCCACGGCATCGGCAACGCGGCCAGCCGCGCTGCCAAGGTCAAGGACCTGCTGGCGTTGGTAGGCCTGCCGCACTCGGCAGCCGAGGTGACGCCGTCGCAAGTTTCCGGTGGTCAGCGCCAGCGTGTGGCGATCGCCAGGGCGCTGGCGTTGGACCCGGACATCATCGTGGCGGATGAACCGACGTCGGCCCTGGACGTTTCCGTTCGCGCGCAGGTCCTGAACCTGCTCTCGGACCTAAAGACCCAGCTGAACCTCGGCATGGTGTTCATCTCGCACGACATCCAGACCGTCCGCTACGTCTCGGACCGTATCTGCGTCATGTACTTCGGCAAGATCGTCGAACAAGGCACAGCCATCCAGGTCTTCGACAACCCCAGCAACGACTACACCAAGAAGCTGCTGGGCGCCGCGCCGAGCCTGCTCCACATCTAGTTTTTCCCTTCACAAGCTACAAACAACGGAGAATTCTGTGTCCACTCAGTTCCAGGGCGTCATCCCCCCGGTCATCACCCCGCGCCACGCCGACGGCAGCATCGACACCGCGTCGCTGAAGAACGTCACCAAGCACCTGATCGACGGCGGTGTGTCCGGACTTTTCGTCCTCGGCTCCTCCGGCGAAGTCCCCTACCTGACAAACGCCGAGCGCGAACTGGTGGTCTCCACCATCGCCGACGCCAATGCCGGGGCCGTCCCGCTGATCGTGGGGGCCAACGAGCAGACCACCAACCGCGTCATCGAGGAAGCCCGCAAGGTGGTTGATCTCGGCGCCGACGCGATCGTGGTCACCTCCATGTATTACGCAATCGGCAACGCTGCGGAAACCGAAACCCACTTCCGCAGCATCCACGCCGCCATCGAGAAGCCGATCTTCGCGTACGACGTCCCGGTCCGCACGCACTTCAAGCTGCCCACGGACCTGTTGGTACGCCTCGGCCACGACGGCGTGATTGCTGGCGTCAAGGACTCCTCAGGAGACGACGTTTCCTTCCGTCAGCTGCTCCTCGCAGCCAGGGAGATCCCCAACTTCGACATCTTCACGGGTCACGAAGTCGTGGTGGACGGCGCCCTCCTGGGCGGTGCGCAGGGAGTCGTTCCGGGTCTCGGCAATGTTGATCCGGCCGGTTACCGCCGCCTGTTCGACGCCGCGCAGGCCGGCGACTGGGCTCTCGCGGCCAGGGAGCAGGACCGCCTGGCCGACGTCTTCGAGATCGTCTACACCCCCAACGGTCGCGTCTCCGGCGGCGCTGCAGGTCTCGGTGCTTTCAAGACCGCGCTGCAGGTCATGGGCGTCATCGAATCCAACACCATGAGCGAGCCCATGCTGTCCCTGAACTCCGAAGAGACGGCGCTGATTCGCGAAATCCTGGAGCGGAACGGGCTGGTCTAAATTTTCATGACCGCTTCCATGACCCACGTGATCGGCGTTGACCTCGGCGGCACCAAAACCGCCGCCGGGGTTGTTTCCCCCGCTGGTGTTGTGCTCATGTCGGAGACCATTCCCACCTTGAACCGGGCCGGTGGCGATGCGATCCTCGACGCCACCGCAGCGCTGATCGCGGGCTTGGTGAAGCGCGCTGCCGACGCCGGACTATCAGTGTCCGGCGTCGGTATCGGCTCCGCTGGCGTTATTAACGCTGTGGCTGGGTCCGTGGTGTCTGCGACCGACGCTATCCGTGGCTGGGCTGGGACCCCGCTTGTTGACGGGCTGTCCTCACGGCTTGGTCTTGTTGTAAAGGCCGTCAACGACGTCCACGCACACGCCCTCGGAGAAGCTTGGCTCGGCGCGGCTGCGGGATCCTCGAGTTCGCTCATGGTGGCGTTTGGGACGGGCGTCGGCGGCAGTTTCGTGCTTGATGGGTCCCCGGTTTTGGGTCACCGCTTTGTTGGCGGGCATGTGGGGCACTTCGCTTCTCCTTACGCCTCTTTTGATGGGTCACCGCTGCCCTGCGTGTGCGGCGGGGCCGGGCATGTTGAGGCGATTGCTTCCGGGCCGGCCCTTTATGAGGCGTTCCTGCGGTTTGGCGGTTCTGCCTTGGACGCGGTGGACACGCGGGAGGTCTTTGGGCTGGCGTCTTCTGCTGCTGACGGGCTCGACGACGGTGCTGGCGCCGCCTCCCCTGACAGCCGCACCGCGAGCCGTTCCACAAGCCGCGCCGCCGCTTTGCGGGCCATCGGCATTGGCGCAGCTGCCGCAGGTCAAGCGGTGGGCGGGCTCATCAACATCCTGGACCCCGAAACTGTCGTGGTTTCCGGTGGCCTGGCCGATGCCGGCGAGCTGTGGTGGAAGCCTATGGAAGCTGCCCTGCGCCAGGAACTGTTGGAGCCCCTGGTTTCCGTGCCTGTCGTCCGGGCAACACTTGGCAACACCGCCGCCATTGTTGGCGCCGCGAAACTAGTCATTAACTAAGGAAGGCACCATGATCCTGACCGCCGAAGGCCTCGAAGCCCTCCGTTCCCAGCTGATTGTCTCCTGCCAGGCCTACCCCGGCGAGCCCATGCGCGATCCTCGGACCACGGGCCAAGTGGCTGCCTCGGCCGTCATCGGCGGCGCTGCGGCGATCCGCGTCCAAGGGTTGGCCGACGTGCAGTTCACGCGTGCCGCCGTCGAAGTTCCTGTCATCGGGCTCTGGAAGGACGGGCACGACGGCGTCTTCATCACCCCCACACTCCGCCACGCTCTGGCAGTGGCTCACGCCGGGGCGCACGTTGTGGCCCTTGACGGAACGCGCCGGGCTCGCCCGGACGGCTTGTCCCTGCAGGCGACCGTTGCCGGAATTCACTCAGAGTCCCACGCACTGGTCATGGCTGACTGCGGTTCCCTTGACGACGCCGTTTCTGCTGTCGAAGCCGGTGCAGATCTCATTGGCACAACCCTCTCCGGGTACACCGGCGACCGCCCCAAGACGGACGGTCCGGACCTGGAGTTGCTGGAGCAGATCGCTTCCGCCGGCCTAGGCAAACCACTCATCGCGGAGGGCCGCATCCATACCCCTGCCCAAGCACGCCAGGCCCTCGACGCCGGCGCGTTTGCTGTGGTTGTTGGGACCGCGATCACCCACCCAGCCAGCATCACGGGCTGGTTCAAGGACGCAATGCACGCATAGGACTGGGGCAGTTTGTTTCAAACCCGCCAGGTTACTGAACACCACGTCGAACTCACTCTGCGTCGGCTCCAGGACAATCAGTACGGCCAGCCCGTCCTTGTCCCTTACCTGTTGCACCACGCGCGCACCTGTCGCCGGCCTGGTCTCGAATTCGGTCCCGTGGTCACAGCCATCGGACAAGAGAAGGTATATGAATCCGTTGCTCGTGTATTCCAAAGCGTGTGCAGGGTTAAGTTAGGCGCGGCCAATGGCCGGGACGGCCCGACCCGCGCTAATGACTTCCCCGCACATCCAGACTTGCGCTTGAGCATCGTGGAATAGCTCCGGGCTACGGACCATTTCTTGCTGACCGGATGACGTCATGGCGCAGAGACTCACCACCAGAGTCGCGGCCGTTGCAAGAACTCCGGCAGGGCGAAAGGGTCTCACCTACCTGTAGCCTTTCCAGGTGACATTTAGCCACCCATTCGTTATCGAGCTCGCAGTTGCCAGATAGTTGTTGTTCGACCCCACCATAAATATCGGTTGGGTGCCAGTGTTTGTGGCCTTCTGAGGACTGCCGTTCGTCCAGACTGTCGTGCCATTTGCCTGCTGTACCGGGGAAGCCTGGCTGCGTTGCGGGGCCCACTCTGCGCCCCAAAACCCACGCCAAGCGCGCAGAACAGGCCTCACAACCCATGCACACCCGGCGTAGGCTTCTCACATGACTGCCGAGAGCTCCCGGGAATTCGACGTAATCGTGATCGGCGCGGGCGCCGTCGGAGAGAATGTGGCCGACCGGGTGGTTCGTGGCGGCCTGACGGCGGTGATCATCGAGACCGAATTAGTGGGAGGCGAGTGCTCCTACTGGGCCTGCATCCCGTCCAAAGCCCTCCTGCGTCCGGGCACTGTGCTCCATGCAGCCCAAGGTGTGCCGGGTGCGTCCGAAGCCGTCACTGGTGTGGTGGATGCGCAGGCGGCCCTGAAACACCGGGACTGGTTCACCAACCACTGGCAGGACGACGGCCAGGTGGAGTGGCTCAACAGCGCGGGCATCGAACTGATCCGGGGGCGCGGCCGCGTCACCGGCCCCCGCGAAGTCCAGGTGGATGGCCTGGATGGGAACAGCTACGCACTCAAGGCCCACCACGCCGTGGTGGTTGCCACTGGTTCCACACCCACCATTCCGGACATTGATGGCCTGGCCGACGTCCCCTTCTGGACCACCCGCGGCGCAACGTCCGCCAAGGAAGTACCCCGCCGGTTCATCGTGCTGGGTGGTGGCGTGGCGGGCGTGGAATTGGCCCAGGCGTTCGCCCGCCTTGGTTCGGACGTCGCACTGATTGCCAGGGGGCGCCTGCTCAGCACGTATCCCGAGGAAGCCGCGAGCCTGGTCCTCGCCGGGCTCCGTGCCGACGGAATCGATGTACGGCTGCACACAGACGTGGACAGGGTTGAAAAGAACGACGACGGCTCGGTGACGGTCACGCTCGACGGCAAGACACTCACCGCGGACAAGATCTTGGTCGCCTCCGGCAGGCACCCCGCATTGGCCAATCTGGGTTTGGAAAACGTGGGCGTCGAGGCACGCAACGACAGATCCCTGCGTGTCACCACCGACTCCACGGGCCTGGTGGAGGGTGCGGCCAGCGATGGCACCAGCGGCCTGTGGCTCTACGCAGCCGGAGATGCCGCCGGCAAAGCCCTGCTCACGCACCAAGGTAAATACGAGGCCCGCGCCACCGGAGATGCGATCGTCGCGCGGGCCACCGGCAAGCTTCATGGAGCGCCCCGGCCGTGGAGTCCGCTGGCCCAGACCGCCAACGAGCACGCGATTCCCAGCGTGGTCTTCACGGATCCGGAGGTCGCGTCCGTCGGCCCGAGCCTTGAGCAGGCACTCTTGCGAGGCCGGAACGTCACTGGCGTGGAGTTGCCCATTAACGTCTCGGGGTCCCAGTTGCACTCACCCGATTACAAGGGCTGGGCACAGATCGTGGTGGATGAGGATCGACAAGTCATCATCGGCGCCACTTTCGTTGGTCCGGGTGTGGCTGAGCTGCTTCACTCCGCCACGATCGCCATAGTGGGCGAGGTTCCCTTGGACAGGTTGTGGCATGCGGTTCCGTCGTATCCCACCATCAGTGAAGTGTGGTTGAGGCTCTTGGAGAAGTACGGACTCTGATTCCTATTTGAACTGACCAGTCAGTTCAGTTAGACTTTCAGCAGACACCAGTTCTGCGAAAGGCTTCATTGTGCTGTCCGTACAGCAACTCCAGATCAACGGCCGCCGGGACGATCTCCTTCCGGCAACCTCACTCCAAGCCCGCCGCGGCGAACTCCTGCTCGTCTCCGGCGAAGGACAGGATCAGCGGACCGCGTTGGCCTTGGCGCTCAGTGGCCGCATGAAGCCCAGCAATGGTGTCCTCAGCTGGGACAACAACGCCAAAACCAAGAAGATCAGGCTCGCAAGCGCCTTGGTGGACTCCCCGGGCGTCAACGAACCGGAACAGCACTTGAGCGTCCGGGACCTGGTCACCGAGGACCTCTCACTCATCCCCCGCCGCTACCGCGGTGCCCTGCTCAGCAAACCGTGGCTCAAGATCAACCGCTTCGAGGACATCGCCGGCCTCTGGATCGAACAGCTTCCGGCTGGCCGCCGCCTCGAATTGCTCACAGCACTGGCCCTGGCCGATCCTGCAACCGATCTTCTCGTAGTGGACACCCCGGATCGGCACAGTGCTGATCCTTCCTCCTGGCTTCCCCGGCTTGAGGCATTGGCGTCCGACGCCGGGCGGCCGCTTGCCGTCGTCGCCGTCGTCAGCGCCCTCCCGGACCACTGGACCGGCGCCGCTGCGGTGATTGGTAATTCTGTTGCGCACCCACCTGAACCGGAAGCGGAACCCGCGCGGACCCAGTCCGAGCCGCCCGCCGTCGTCGAGCCTCACGCCCAGCACGCGGCGGGACCGGTACCGGAAGAGCCCGAAACACCGGCGGCTGCCGAACCGGCTGCCGAACCAGAACCCCAAGACGCCCAAGACCTCCAAAGGACTGCAAAGTGACTGTTCTGCGGCTTGCCCGCTCCGAACTCAAGCGCATGACCGGCGGGCTCCTGCCCAAGCTGACCATCCTCGCCCTGACCATGGTGCCGTTGCTGTACGGCGCCGTGTACCTCTACGCGAACTGGGATCCGTACGGCAACCTGAACCAGATTGACGCCGCGTTGGTGGTGGAGGACACGGGCGCCACGTCCTCAGACGGCACAGAGTTGCAGGCGGGGAAGAAGGTAGCGGACAGCCTGGTGGAAGGCCACGTCTTCAACTGGAAGCAAGTCTCCAGCGCCGACGACGCGGATGCAGGCGTCCGCACAGGCGAATACGCGTTTGCGCTGCGCATCCCCAAGGACTTCTCCGCAAACCTGGTCTCCCCTGGCAGCTTCGACGCCGCCAACCAAGCCATGCTGCACGTCACCACCAACGATGCCAACAACTACCTCCTCAGCACCATCGTGGACAAACTCACCACGGCCGTGCACTCTACAGTGGCCAAGGAAGTCGGTGAGGAAACAGCAAACCAGCTCCTCACCGGATTTGGGACCATCCACGCCTCCATCGTGAAGGCAGCGGACGGCGCGTCCGAACTCGCAACGGGTGTGGGCAAGCTCAGCGACGGCGCCGCGACACTCCACGACGGCACCACCTCGTTGGTCACCGGCGCTGACCAGCTCGTGGCGGGCCAAACGAAGCTTCGCGACGGAGCGGTGCAGCTCAGCGGCGGCGCCAACCAGCTCAGCTCGGGCCTCACCGAACTGAGGAACAAGACCGCAACACTCCCCGCTGATTCCCAAAAGCTCGCGGACGGTGCCGCCCAAGTAGCCGCGGGAAATGCCGAGCTGAACGCGAAAGTCCAGAACGTCGTCGGGCAGCTGGATGCCGCGGACAAGGGCCTCCGTAACCGCGTTGTCGAATCCAATGCGCGGCTCGTAACCGCCGGGGTGTTGACGCAGGAGCAGGCTGACAAGGTCCTGGCGGACTTCGATGCCGCGGCCGCGTCCAGTCCTGTGACCGACGCAAAGGCGAAGATCGCGGGCGATGCCGCCAAGATCCAGCAACTGTCAGACGGTTCGGCTGCCGTCAGCGCCGGTGCCGCGAAGCTTGCCGCCGCCACGCCCACCCTCACCGATGCCATCTCGCAGGCAGCTGTGGGCGCCGGGCAACTCAACACCGGCGCTTCAACTCTGGCCGCCGGCCAGCAGACTGCTTTGGATGGCGCTGCCAAGCTCGACGACGGTGCTCACCAACTCAACGACGGCGCTGGACAGCTTGCCAATGGCGCAGTGACCGCAGCCGATGGCTCCCATACCCTGGCCACAGAGCTCGCCAAGGGGGCGGGCGAGATCCCCAACCCCGATGACCAGCAGAAGAGCAGCGTTTCCAAGGTGATCGCGGACCCCGTTGCGGTGAACAATGTCTCGCAGGCCAAGGCTGGTTCTTACGGCGCAGGCCTGGCCCCGTTCTTCCTGACCCTGGCCCTGTGGATCGGCGTGTTCATGCTGGTCCAGGCCATGCGTCCCATCACCCAGCGGGCCTTGGCTTCGAACGCGCCAGCGTGGAAAATCGCCGTCGGCGGTTGGTTGCCGTTCTTCGTAGTCTCGGTCCTGCAGGCCACCATCCTCACCCTCGTGGTGAATCTCGGCCTGGGATTGAACCCCGCCCACCCGATCGGGATGTGGCTGTTCATGCTGGCCGCGGTGATGGCGTTCAGCGCGATCATCCAAGGCATCGTGGCGCTGATGGGCACGCCCGGCAAATTCGTGGTGCTGATCCTGCTGGTCCTGCAGCTCGTCTCCTCCGGTGGAACCTTCCCTTGGCAGACAACTCCCATGCCGCTGCACGTAGTGCACGAGGTCCTGCCCATGGGCTACGTCGTCACCGGAATGCGGCACCTGATCTATGGCGGCGAGCTCACCATGATCTGGCCGACTGTGCTGGGCTTGCTTGGATACACTGTGCTGGGAGCGGCGTTGTCTACGCTCGCCGTCCGCAAACACAAAATGTGGACCCTCAAGACCCTGAAGCCGGAGATCGCCGTATGAGCACCACCGAGCCGGCCGGTCCCGGCCCTGCAGGACCCGCAACACCTGGGGCGGCAGAGAAGAAGCTCCGTCCCGAACGCACCAACGCCACTAAGCAGCGCCTCTTCGAAGCATCCATGGAGCTGATCGGCGAGCGCGGCGCTGCGGGAGTGACCGTGGATGAGATCGCTGCCGCGGCGGGCGTCTCCAAGGGGACGGTGTACTACAACTTCGGCAGCAAATCGGACCTGATCGCACACTTGCTGCGCCACGGTGTCGACATCATGTTGGGCCGACTCCACGCGATCGAGGGTCAAACCAGCGACCCCCTGGAAGCGATGCACACCATGATCGCCCAGGCCATGGAGTTCATGGACGACTACCCCTCCTTCGCCCGGCTGTGGGTCAGCGAGAACTGGCGCACTCCGAGCGAATGGGGCGCAGTGTTCACCGAACTGCGTGGCGAATTGCTGGCAGTCATTGGCTCAGCGGTGGAAGGCGTGGCGGCCGGCTACAAGGTTGACCAGTCGATCGCCCGGGGCAGCCTGGAAGCCGCGATCTTCGGGGCGATCTTCGTGGTGGGCCTGGACCGGCAAACCTACAACCCCGAGCGCACCCGCGAACAAAGCGTGGCCGCCGTGATGACCATCATGCACGGGTACGTCATCAAGTAGATTCGCCCGTTGTGAGGCCCGCTTTGCGCGTGATCACTCGATGCCAGGGCGCAGAGCGGGCCCCGCAACGGTACAGAACTGCAATGTACGACGGCGTGGCGCGGCCAGTTGGTCGGCGATGATTAACCTCATGCGTCACATGGGGAACAGTGGAAAGCTTGCGGTAGTGGCCGCCTTCGTGTCGCTCGGGCTGCTGGTACTCGCTGCCGTGGTGCTCGAAGAACTGGTGCTGTACCTGTTCCTCGGGGCGGTCCTGACCTGCTATCTGGCCTCCGTGGTACAGGTCTTCAACCGTCGCCGATACCTGGTGGTCCTTCTGGGCGCGGCGGGCACCAGCCTGTTCATTGGGTTCAGCATCGCTTTCCTGCGAATGTGGGGGCTGGCGTTCAACCAGGACGCCAACGCCATGGGCACTGCCGTGAGCACCGAGGACTCCGACATCTACTTCTATCTGGCCGCCGTGGCTGGATGTGGAACCATCATGGTGCTGTTCCTGGGTGCTGTTTGGCCGTCATTTGGTTCCCGGCAGGCCCGCCCGGTGACACGGAGGCAGGCACCGGCCACACGACCCGGCTCGTCCTCGAATCGCGCTTCATCTCCAGCCAAGCGCCCCGCCACATCCCGTCCGGCCACCCCAGCGAAGCGCCCCGCGGCATCAGCTCAACGAACCTCTGGCGCTGTCAAGGCCACCACTCCGAAGCGCCCCGCGCCCCGAACGCCGACGACGCCAGCCAAGCGTCCGCCGTCGGGCGCTTCAACCCAACGCAAGCCGGCACCCAAGCGCTAACGCACCCAATCCCCTGCGTTGCGGGGCCCACTCTGCGCCCCATCCCGGCTCCCAAACACGCAGAACAGGCCCCACAACAGCTTCCCCCTGCTTGCGGGGCCCACTCTGCGCCCCATCCCGGCTCCCAAACACGCAGAACAGGCCCCACAACGCGAGGGTTCGTCACGCACCAACGGGGTCAGGAATCGAAACCCAGCCCCACGGCGTCGAGCGCTTTGAGGATGAGGTTCCGTTTCCCCTGGTTATGGTCCGCCCGGTCCATCGACCAGCGGGTCAGGTTGATGCCCAAGGAGGCCAACGGTTCCGGCGGGAAAGGCAACGGCCGTTTCCGGACCATTTCTACCCGCGTGCGCTCGGTATCCAGGCCAGCCAGAAGGTCCAGCAGCACGTCCGCAGCAAACGCCGTAGCGCCCACTCCAAGCCCGGTGAACCCCGCTGCGTAGGCCACGCGGCCCTTGCGGGCAGTGCCGAAGAAGGCGCAGAACTGGGTACTCGAGTCGATGGGCCCGGCCCACTTATGCGTGAACTTCAGCCCTTCAAGTTGCGGGAACGTGGTGAAGAAGTGGGACGCGATCTTCTCCCAGGTCTCCGGCTGGTATTCGTGACGCTGGTCCACCCGCCGGCCCCGGAAATAGAGGGCGTCATAGCCACCAAACAGGATCCGATGGTCCTTGGTGATGCGGTAGTAGTGGAACTGGTTGGCGAGGTCTCCGATGCCCTGCCGGTTGCCCCAACCAACGGCATCCAACTGCTCCGGACCCAGGGGTTCGGTCATAAGGGCGTAGTCGTAAACAGGCACCGTCATCAGCTGGTTGCGCTTCAGCAGGGACGGAAAAACGTTGGTGCCCAGCACAACGTGGCCCCCTTCCACATTGCCGCGTTCGGTCACCACCGTGACGCCGACGTTGTGGTCCTTCAGTTCCCGGACCCGTGTGCCCTCGTAAATGTGCACCCCCAGATCAGTGGCCACCCGCGCCAACTCGAGGCCGAGCTTGTACGGGTGGACCATGGCTACGGAATCCTTGTGCCAGCGGCCAGCCAGGTAGGTGGACGAGTCCACCTCAGCCCGGATGGCTGCCTGGTCGAGGAAGATGCTACCGGGGCTGTGGTCCTCTTGGAGCCAGGCCACCTGATGAGGTTCCACCGCAACGTTGAGTTCGCCGGTACGCTCCCAATCGCAGTCCATGCCGTATTTCTCCACGGCTTCCTGCATGCGGTCCAGGTTCTCCATCCCCAGCCGGTCCAATCTCTCCAATTCCTCCGGCCACCGGTTCTTCCCATTCTGGTGGCCGTGGGTGAGGCTCGCCTCGCAGAAGCCGCCGTTGCGCCCTGATGCTGCCCACGCCACGCGCTCCGCTTCAAGCAGGATCACGGTGCGTCCGGGATCGCGTTCCTTGGCGCGCAGCGCGGTCCATAGGCCGGTGTAACCGCCGCCGATGATCACGAGGTCGGCGGCAGCATCGCCGTCGAGCTGCGGGTAGCGGGTAGCAGTGTCCTTCAGGTCGTCTATCCAGAAGGGCTGGTGGGCGGCACCTTCCAAGGCATTGGCTACGACGTCGGCTTGCGGGACATTCCGTTCGAAAACGGTGGTATTCACGGGAGTTTCTCCTGTTTCAGGGCGCGTTGAGGCAGCGCCTGGGGTGATGGTGAGAGCACGGCCTCGTTAGGCAGTGACCGGTTCCGCGTCCCACAAAGGCCGCGGACGGGAGCCAATGAGGTTTCTGGTGTACTCGTCCCCCGGGTCCTCAAGGATGCGGGCGGTGGGCCCTTGTTCCACGATCCGCCCCTCGTGCATGACGATCAGCTCGGAGCACAGGCGCGAGACCACTGCAAGGTCGTGGGTGACGAACAGGATGGTGAGCCCAAACTGGTCCCGCAGCTCCTCCACGAGTTCCAGGACCTGCGCCTGGACTGAGACATCCAAAGCGCTGGTGGCCTCGTCCAGGACCAGGAGCCGGGGCCGGGCGGCGAGCGCTTTGGCCAAAGCAACCCGCTGCCGCTGACCGCCGGAAAGGGCCCGCGGCCGTGCGTCGAACCTTTCGTGACCGATGCCCACCCGGCCCAAGAGTTCCCGGGCGCTGGCTTTGGCTTCCTTGCGCCCCTGCCTCTGGTGCAGGCGGAATACATCAGCCACGGCGTTCCCTACAGGAATGCGCGGGTCCAAGGAGAGGTACGGATCCTGGAACACGATCTGAACGTCCTTGGCCAGGACCTTTCGCTCGGAGGCTTTGAGCGACCGGCGGGGTCTGGCCACTCCGCCGAGCGTAAGTTCACCGTCGGTAGCGGTTTCGAGCGCCACCACCAGCCGGGCCAACGTGGACTTTCCGGAGCCGGATTCACCCACCACACCCAACGAACCGCCAACGGGGAGGCTGAAGTTGGCGTCGTCCAATGCTGTAAGGACTTCGCCTCGGGGCAGTTGGTACGTTTTGGTGAGCCCTGCGACCTGCAGCAAAGGTGATGCGGCAGGCACCGGCAAGGGAACAGAGCCCACGTCAATAATGGGTGTGGCCTCCACCAGTTGCCTTGTGTAGTCCTGCTGCGGCGTGAGGAACACAGCCTGCGTGGGGCCGTGCTCCACCACTTCGCCGCGGCGGAGCACGTAGACGCGTTCGCACAGGCTCGCCGCGAGGTTGAGGTCGTGCGTAATGAAGAGCATGCCCATTCCGCGGGCTTGCTGCTCTTCGCGGAGGAGCCGCACAATTCCGGCCTGGGTGGTGACATCAAGGGCCGTGGTGGGCTCATCGCACAGGAGCAGGTCCGGTGAGTTCAGGAGCGCAGCAGCGATCATCACCCGCTGCAGCATGCCGCCTGAGAGCTGGTGCGGGTACTGGTCCATGAGTTCCTTGGCCCGCCGCAAGCCCACTTGTTCAAGCTGTTTAACAGCCCGCTCAGTGGCTTCGGCGCGGGACAGGCCATCAAACCGCAGGAGCGTCTCCGTGAGGAAGTCCCCCACCGTGCGGACCGGGTTGATGCCGGCTCGGGGGTCCTGGAAGATCATTGAGGCGTGCCTGCGGCGCAGGTCCATGAGGCGTTGCTTGCTGGCTGTCAGGGTATCGAGGCCCTGGACAGAGACCAGGCCGGACGATTGCGAACCACCAGGAAACAACCCAAGTGCGGCACGGGTAGTGATGGACTTACCTGAGCCGGACTCCCCCACCAAGGCGACCGCCTCGCCGTCGTTCACGTTCAGGGAGATGCCGTCCAAGAGTGGCGGCCTGCCGGGAAAGCCCAGGGTGAAATCTTTAATCTGCAAAAGCTGGCTCATGACAGTTTTCCTCCGATGCGGTCTGAGAGTTCCTCGCCGATGACGTTGACGGCCACTACCACCAGGAGAACCACCAAGGCCGGCCAGAAGGCGGGCAGAAGATAGCCGCCCAGCAACGCTCCCCGGGACTCCTCGATCATGGCGCCCCAGTCGCTGGTAGGCGGTTGGACCCCCAGGCCTATGAAGGAAAGTGCCGCGAGATCGGCCAGCACGTAGCCGAAGTTCAGCGTGGATTGGGCGCCAACTGTGGGAACCAAGTTGGGCAGGATCCGTGCCAGCACCACCCACGGAGTCCGGAAACCGAGCACCCGGTAGGCCTGGACATACGGCCTGCTGCGCTCGGCGACCACCAAGGATTGTGCCAGCCGGGCCACGTAAGGTACGTAAGCGATGGTCATGGCCAGGATGGGTGCGAGGAGGCCCTTTCCGAAAAGTGCGATTGCGAGCATGGCCAACAGCAGCGCGGGGAACGCGAACAGCAGATCAAAAAGCCTCCCGAGCACCCTGCCCAGCCAGCCTTCGGACCAACCGGCAACCAGTCCGAGGAGCAAGCCAACTACCGTTGAACCGATAACCACAATGGTCGGCCCCAACAGCGAAGTCCGTCCTCCGTGCATGAGGCGACTCAGGAGATCACGGCCCAGGGCGTCGGTGCCCAACAGGTGGTGGGCACCGGGACCAGCCAGAACGTTGTTGAGGTCCACATAGTCCGGGTCGTACGGCGCCAGGACCGGGGCGAACAGTGAGAGAAGTACGACGGCGGCGGCAACGGCGAGCGCGCCCCACGCCATGGGTGACAGGAGGCTGCCGTAACGGCGAAGGCCTGCCTGCGGCAGCTGGATGGCCAAGGTCATCGGGACTCCGTTCCGGCCGCGATACGCGGATCAATCAGGGGCTGGATGAGGTCGGCCACGGTGTTCACCAGCACGAAGGCCGTGACCACCACCATGACGATTGCCTGGACCACAGCGAAGTCCAGCCTGTCGATGGATTGGACCAGGAGTTGCCCGATGCCGGACAGGCCAAAGGTCCGCTCGATGATGGCACTTGAGACCAGGAGACCGGCTACCAGGACGCCGCTCACGGTCAGAATGGGTCCCAGGGCGTTGCGCAGCACATGGCGGGCCACTACGGACCCCCGGGTAAGACCACGGCTGGTAGCCACTTCCACGTGTTCGCGGAGGAGTTGCTCGTTCATGGAGGATCGCGTCACCCTGGCCACCATGGCGATATACGTGATCCCCAAGGCGAGCGCCGGGAGGGTGAGGTGCCAGATCCGGTCCCATCCGCCGTCGCCGCTTCCAAAGGAGGGGAACCAGCCCAAGCCCACCGAGAACAGTGCCACCAAGGCGATGGCTGCCACGAACGGTGGCACAGCTCCGGCCGCGGTCAGTGTGATGAGGATGAAGCGGTCACCGAAGCCCTTGTTCAGGCTGGCCACAATCCCTGCGAACAGCCCCAGGATGGTAATGAACACTGCGGCCAAGGCCACGAGCTGCAGGGTAGTGGGCAGCCGTCCGAGCAGTACATCCGAGACGTCCTGGCGATAGGTCAGCGAGCGTCCCCAGTCCCCTTGCAGGATGCCGCCGAGCCAGTTCACGTACTGCTCCCAAGCCGGCTTGTCCAAGCCGAACTGACGGGTGATCTCTTCCAAGGCCTCGGGTTTGGGACTGCGTCCCCTGAGCAGGAAGCGTGCCGGGTCCCCTGGGACCAGGAAGCGCGAGAAGAACACGGCAAGTGATGCGATCAACAGTGTCGCCAGCAGGGCCACTACCTTCTTGGCGATGAAGATTGCAGGACGGGCTGCTCGGCTCTTTACGCGCTTGCGGTCCGTATCAGAAGGGGATGCGGGCGCCTGCACTTGTCCTGTAGCGGTCATGTCAGCGACCTCCAATCTGGGCTGCCCACGGGAAGTACATGTAGTTGATGGACGGGTCCGCTCCGGTGATGCGTTTGCCGAGCCACATGGTGGTGACGGTTTCGTAGAGCGGCCCCCACACCACGTCTTCGCTGGCGAGCTTGGCGGCTTGGCCGGTCAGCTTGCCGCGGGCATCCGGGTCTTGGACGCCGTAGGCTGAATTGACCAGTTCGTCGAATCCGGGGTTGCTCCAGCCACCATAGTTACTGAAGTCGCCGGTCCGGAGCACGCTGTACATTTCCAAGGGCTCGGCACTGGAGAGGTACCAGGACGTGACCATGAGGTCCACGCCCTTGCGGGTCTCGGGGTCGGAGAACAGCGTGGTGTATTTGTCGTTGGACATGGTCTGGATCTCCGGGTCCAAGCCAATCTCCTTGGCCGCGGATGCGATGGCCCGGGCTGTGATGTCGAACGCTGCGTTCAGCGAGGCGGTGGCGAAGACGAACTTGCTCCCCTCGGCCCCGGCTTCCTTGACGAGCTTCTTCGCTTCTTCCACGTCATAGGGCGTGGAGAGGAGGCCATCAAAAGCTTCGTCCGCGGTCCCGGACGGGACGTCTTTCCATACGCTCCGTGTCGTGAGCGCGTCGGTCTTGCTTGCGTACCCCTGTTCGGCGGCTTTGATCAAGGCTTCACGGTTGATGGCCATCATGAGCGCCTTGCGGACCCTCACGTCCTGGAACGTCCCGGCGAGGTTGGTGAACACCATGCTCTGCACGGAGGTGCCCTTGCCGAAGTACAGCGATCCGGCGTCCTTGTTGGCTTTCAGGATGTCGATTGCGTTGGAAGGGATACCGAAGCCACCGTCAATTTCGCCAGTTTGGAACGCGTTAATACGCGAGCTGGCATCAGGCAACATGGTGAACGTCACCCGTTGCGACTTGGCTTTCAGCTCAGGATCCCAGTAGTCGTCGAAGCGCTTGAGCGTGATGCTTTCACCGGCATCCCACTGCTCAAACTGGAACGGTCCGGTGCAATTCACGCCCGCCTTGGAGTTTCCGTAGTCCTTGCCGGCCGCTTCCAGGGTCTTGGCGGACTCCACCACGCCAGGGGCGCCCACCAGGGCGGCGTTGAACACGTAGTCAGGCCGGGTAGTGGTGACCGTGACTTCATCGTCGCCGGTCTTCTCGATGGACTCCACGTTTTGGTATGAAGACGCCCAGAAGGACCCCACTTCCGGGTCCACGTGGCGCATCAGTGATGCCACGACGTCGTCTGCCGTCATTTCGGTGCCGTCGTGGAACTTCACGCCTTTGCGGATGGTGTAAACCCAGGTCAGCGGATCCGGGTTCTCCACACCGGTGGCCAGGCCAGGCGACGTGGACAAGTCGGCGTTCCAGCGGAAGAGCGACTCGCACACGTTGGACAGGACCGTGTTGTCCGGGTAGTCGAAGGCGTAGGCGTAGTCCAGGGAGAACGGCTCCGCGTACATGGCCCAGTTGAAGTTCCCGATGTCCTTGGTGGGGGCCGGCGTTGAGTCGGACAGGGTGTATTTGGCTCCGCCGGCGGCGTCGGTCACGCTGGCGGGCCGGACGCCACAGCCGCCCACAACGAGGCCGACCACGACGGCGGCGACGCTTACCGCTGCGATGCGCGACGGCGTCGTCCGCTGTTTGCGGCGCACGTTACCTTGCTTTCCACGGGTCTTCATTGCATCACCCGGGCCCGGTGCGCGATTGTCCCCGGGTGGGCTGCGGCGCGGTCGTAGACGCACTCGCCCCCAATCCACGTCTGCGTCACCACAGCACGGTGCAGTTCCTCGTCCGGCAGCTCAAAGAGATTGGTGTCCAGAATGGCCAGGTCGGCAAGCTTTCCTGGTTCAAGGGTTCCCGTCTCGGCGTCCAGGTGGTTGATCCACGCGGTTCCGTTTGTGTAGGCGTCCAGGATCTGTTTGAGGCTGAGTTTTTGTGATTCCGGGCCGAGCGGCGGCAGGTCCTGTCCCGGCGCTATGCGGTTGACGGCAACATGGATGGCGGCGATTGGATCGGCCGTGGAGACCGGCCAGTCGCTGCCGGCAACCAGGCGGGCGTCCGCTGAAGCGAGCTCGCCAAAGGGGTAGTGCCGGTCCTCGGCGCCTGGCTCCAGGAAGGGAAGGGTAAGGGTGTCCATCTGCTCTTCGTGGCACGCCCACAGTGCCTGCGCGTTGGCTGCCGCGTGCAACTCCGCGAAACGGGGGACGTCCTCTCGGCGAACCATCTGGAGGTGGGCCAAGTGGTGCCTGTTGTTGTTGGTCCCGTTTGCTTGGCGGGCAGTCTCCAACGCGTCCAAGGCGTCTGTCACCGCACGGTCCCCAAGGGCATGGAAGTGGAGCTGCATCCCGGCGGCGTCTATCGCGGTGACGAATTCCTTCAGTTCGTCGGGCTCGAAGAATTCGATGCCTCGGTTTTCCGTCTGATGGCCGTGGTGGTCCAAGTAGACGTGGTGCATGGCGGCTGTGTAGTTCTCCGCCACGCCGTCCACCATCACCTTGACCGTGTTGGCATTGAGCTGGCGTGGGTGGAAGGAATCGGCAACGCGTTGACGCCGTTCCAAGATGGCGTCCAGTTGGGACATGCCTGCGGTTCGGTCCCACCACTGGCACGCCGTGACCCTGGCTTTGAGGTCCCCGGCCTTCACGGCGTCCATGTAGACGGTGAGGTTGTCTGCATGGCCTTTTTCCGGAATGGGTACCCAAGCGTCTTGCCAGCCCGTGATGCCCTGCGAAAGCAGCAGTTCCTGAGATGTGAGCAGGCCCTGATAGGCCGTTTGGTAATCCACGGCAGGTTTGACGTCGTTGAAGAGGTCCATCGCGCCTTCGTGGATGGTGCCCGCCGGGGTGCCGTCCGCCTCACGTTCAAAGCGTCCGCCCGCCGGATCGGGCGTTTCCGCACTGATCCCCGCGGCCTCGAACGCAGCGGTGTTTGCCCAGGCTCCGTGATGATCCCTGTTGTGAAGGTAGACGGGACGATCCGGAACCACTGCGTCCAGCAGCCCCCGTCCGGGTGTGCCTCCGGGGAAGAGATCCATGGACCAACCGGCGCCCAGGATCCAGGGCTCGTCCGGGTTTGCTTCGGCGTAGCGGGCAACAGTTGCCACGGCATCTTCTGCGGAGGCTGCCTCCGTCAGGTCGCATTGCAGCAGTTCGACGCCGGCGAAGATCGGGTGGATGTGGGCGTCCTGGAAGCCGGGAACCACCAACTGGCCTCCGAGGTCAACCCGGCGTGTGGCCTCTGCGGCCGTTTCTTCTACAGCCTCCGGGCTGCCGACGGCGATGATCCGGCCGTCGGCTACTGCCAGGTTCACTCGGACGGGTCCGGCGTCTTTGCCGGTGTACACCCATCCGTTCTCAAACAAAATCTCTGCGTGCACGGTTCGAGTCCTTTCGTGGGGAAATTCAACTCTGCGACACACACTATGAGCCGAATCACATTTAAGTCAACAGTGTTGACATCGGCGCTGACAAAGTCTTTGACTTGTCCTCGGAAGGAGGAAACCATGAATCATGTACGGTGATAACCAACCCGGGATCGCATGGAAGGTGGACAACAGATGGCGCAGCCAACACAATCCACTGACCGCCGCACGCGCCTGGACCCAGCCACCATCATTGACGCTGTCCTCCGAATCTCCAGCCAGGAACTCGGCGAGCGGCTGACGGTCCGCCGGCTGGGACAGGAACTCGACGTCGACGCCACCGCCGTGTACCGGCACTTCCGGAACCGCGACGCAATCGTCAGGGCAGCATTGGACAAGTTGTTCATGATGTCCGTCGAGCGCACTTTGGCATCGGCACGCGACAAGGACTGGCGTACCCGGCTGGAGGCCTACCTCAACGAACTTCTCAGGGTCTTCATGCAGCATCCCTCGTTGGGCAGCGAGTCGTTCGCGACGGACACTTACGGCCCCGGCGAATTGAAGGCCATTGAATTTGTCCTGCAATGCCTCACGGATGCCGGCCTGGCAGAGGACCGTGTGGTGCATTACTACGCGGCCTTGGAAAGCTACACCCTTGCCCTCGGTACCGGGATCGCCGTGGAAATCCAGCGGCTTCCGGACTCCGAAGGGCACGACCCCTGGCTCAATCCCCGGATCTTTACACGCCTTTCCGGTTACCCGCTCCTCGAAAAACACCACGCGGCGCTGCAAAACCTCGATTCACTCAAGGCATTCCAGGCTGGCCTCGCGGCCATCCTGGACAGCGCCGAACGCGAAAGCACACAAGCGCCGCGCGCCTGACCGAGCGCACGTGGCGGCCGCCCTTGCCACCGCCGCCTTTGGCACGGCGCAACCTTACCCGACCGCACGACGACACCCTCCGGCGTCGTCAATTCAGCACTGCCCGGACACCGACGTCCTGCAGGGAAAGCACGGCACCATGCACCAGTTCATCAACGGAATACTGTTGTCCGGCACGTCAGGAAATACCCTCGACGTCATCAACCCAGCCACCTCGGAGGTCGTGGAAAGAGTGGGGCTCGCTTCAGTGGCCGACCTTGAGTCCGCCGTGGCAGCGGCCCGTGCCGCATTCCCCGCATGGTCCCGCACCGCGCCTGGCGAACGCGCGGGCATCCTCCGGAAATTCGCCCGCATCATGGAAGAACGAGCCGAGCAATTCGCCAGCGTTGAAAGCTCACAGACGGGCAAGCCGCTACGTTTGACCCGGGAATTCGACGTCCCGGGAACCATCGACAACATCGATTTCTTCGCCGGGGCCTCCCGCCACCTGGAAGGCAAGGCCACCGCCGAATATTCGCCCCAACACACCTCTTCCATCCGGCGCGAGCCGATCGGAGTGGTCGGGTCCATCGCACCGTGGAATTACCCCCTGCAGATGGCCGCGTGGAAAATCCTGCCGGCGATCGCCGCAGGCAACACCATGGTGCTCAAGCCCGCCGAGATCACCCCGCTGACCTCGCTCATGTTCGCGCAGGCGCTCACCGACGCCGGACTGCCCGACGGCGTGGTGAACGTGGTGGTGGGCGATGGAGCCACAGTTGGTGCGGCGCTCATGCGGCATCCCGACGTGGACATGGTTTCCTTCACGGGCTCCACTGCCGTTGGGCGAACGGTCCTGGAAGCTGCTGCCGTGAACGCAAAACGGGTGCATCTTGAGCTGGGCGGCAAGGCCCCCTTCGTGGTGTTCGACGACGCCAACCTGGACGCTGCTGTGCACGGCGCCGTTGCAGGTTCGCTCATCAACACCGGCCAGGACTGCACCGCAGCCACGCGGGCCATTGTGCACAGGAGCATCCATGACGAGTTCGTCGCGAAAGTCTCGGCGCGCTTCGAGGCGATCGTCCTTGGCACGCCCGAGGATGCCGACGCCGACCTCGGCCCCCTGGTTTCGTTCAAACAGCGGGACCACGTTGCGGGAATGGTGGACCGTGCCCGCGGCTACAGCAAGATCGTGACCGGCGGCTACGCTCCGACCGATGGCGGCTTGGAGAATGGCGCCTACTACCGGCCCACTCTGGTGGTGGACGCCGCGGCGGACTCCGAGATCGTCAAGGACGAGGTCTTCGGCCCGGTCCTGGTGGTCCTCCCCTTCGACACGGACGACGAAGCCATCCAGCTGGCCAACGACACTGTCTACGGGCTGGCGGCGTCAGCCTGGACCAACAACCTGCAGCGTGCCCTGCGCGCCACACGGGAGATCAAGGCCGGCTGCGTGTGGGTCAACGACCACATCCCGATCATCTCCGAGATGCCCCACGGCGGGTTCAAGCAGTCCGGCTTCGGCAAGGACATGTCCGCCTACTCCTTTGAGGAATACACGCAGGTCAAGCACGTGATGTTCGAGCTGGATGACGTCACCGAGAAGGACTGGCACCGGACCATCTTCACGCTCGCCTGACCCGTTGTGGGGCCCGCTCTGCGCGCTTGCCGGGCGTTTGGAGGCGCAGAGCGGACCCCACAACAAGCTTGCCTGGGCGTGATTTGCGTCCGCCCCCAAGGACTGCGATGGCCACTCCGAGCAGCAGGATCAGCCCACCCAGGATTTCTGCCGGCGTGGGAATCTCGTTCAGGACCAGCCATGCTGCCGTCATGCCCACCACCGGGACCAACAACGTAAAGGGCACGACGTCGGAACTCGGGTAAAGCGTCAACAGCCGGTTCCAAATGCCATACCCCACCAGCGAGGCGAAAACTGCCGTGTAGATGGCGCTCAGGATCGTGGCCGGCTGAAGGTCATTGAGCGTTGCCCAAACAATGTCCGGGCCGTCGACCAGCAGAGACAACCCCGCCAAGGGAATCGGCACCACCGCACCCGACCAGACCACCAGGCCAAGACCCGATGCCGCTTTCGAGTGCCGCGCAACGATGTTGCCGATAGCCCAGGACAACGCCGCTGCCAGCACAATCATGAGCGGCAGGACAGGCGCCACAGCACTGCGCCCCAAGGCCACGACAGCCAGGCCTGCCACGCCCAGCACTACGCCGAGCATCTGCCGCCAGCTCGGCCGCTCACCGAGGAACCGGGCCGCGAGCAACACAGTGAACAGCACCTGGGCCTGCAGCACCAGCGAGGCCAGGCCCGCGGGCATCCCCAGCGCCATGCCAAGGTACAACAGGCCGAACTGGCCGGCGCTCATGAAGAGCCCGACGCCGACAATCGCCTTCCAGCCCACGTCCGGTTTGCGGATGAACAGGATGAAGGGAAAAACCACCAGGAGGAAGCGGAAGGCGACGAAAAGCAGTGGTGGGACGTCGCGACCGTTGGCATGGAGTCCGAGGTCGATCGCGACGAAATTTACGCCCCAGAGAATGGCTACGAGGACGGCGAGGGCAGAATGGCGGAGGTTCACAAGAATCACTCTGACACCCTTGTCATTGAAGCACCAGCGTTGAATTCAGCATGAAACCAAGTAGATTTGCTTCATGATCGATATCTCAGCATTGCGGGCTTTGGTCGCCGTGGAACAGCATGGATCGGTGGTGGCCGCGTCCGAGGTGATGGGATACAGCCCATCGGCGGTTTCGCAGCAGATCAAGAAGTTGGAAAAACAGACCGGCGTGGCCGTGCTCGAGCGCAATGGCCGGGGCGTCCTGCTCACCGAACGTGGCCTGGCATTGGCCGGCTATGGCCGACGGATCATGGGTGAACTCGAGGAATTGCAGGCGACACTCCTTGCTGATCCGAAGAAGCCGTCGGGGCTGCTGCGGCTGGTGGCATTTTCAACGGCCTGCCGCGGTCTGGTGGGCCCGATGCTGGGGCGCATTGCCTCGGCCGACTCGGCTCTTGAAATCACTGTTGTGGCGGAAGATCCCCGCGAAGCAGTCCAACGGGTTGCCTCGGGCGAGGCAGAGCTGGCCGTGGTCCATAACTGGAACTCAGTCCCGCTGGTGATCCCGGAGAACCTGACGCACGAGGCCCTCTGCCTCGACCAAGCTGACGTCCTCGTCAACAGCACCCATGCGCTTGCCGGGCGCGCCGCCGTCGAACGCGAAGATCTACTGGACGAAACCTGGGTGAGTACGCCCGCGGGAGCAATTTGCAATGAAGCTTTGCTGCAGATCTTCGCAGGATTGGCACGGGTCCCCGATATCCGCGTCTACGATCCCGATTTCTCCACCCACATTGCCATGGTGGAACAGAACGTCGCCGTGGCGCTGGTGCCGCGACTTGGCCGCCCTCCGCTGCCGCCCGCCGTCGTGGCCGTTCCCGTCATCAACCCTGTTCAGCAACGAGCCGTCGGCATCGTTTACCGTAAAACAATGACGGCCAGCCCCAACATCCGGCACGCGATTCGTCTGCTGCGCGAGGTGGCAGCCGAGCACGAGCTGGCCCTGCCGCAGGGTTGACGAAAGTCACACTCTGGAACATTCGACACCCTTCGCGAGGTTAGCTTAGGCTAACCTTACAAATCACCTGCGCTGCCAAGAGCGCAGCCGTCGAATCGTTGAAGGGGTCTGAACTATGGAAGCGATCCTCTTTCCCACGGACATGAACAACCACCACACCTATGGCCTGGCCAGCTACATCATGATCGACGACGGACTCTATCCGAGCGCGCACAATCGCCGTGATCCATACGCCCTCCCGGCCTTCGATATCCGCGGCCAATGGGTCTACCCCAGCCGGTACAACGAGCACCTGTCGCCGCAGTTGCCCGTCTACATGTTCGACGGCGAGTATCTGATCGCGACGGGGCACGGCGAGGAAACTGCAGGCCTGCCCGTCTTTGAAATCCGCTGCATGTGCATGCCGCAACTGGCACCGGGAGACTCAAGCGACAGCCATTTCGGCTAGTGGCGCGGCACCTTGAAATGAGTAATCCGGGCATCCTGCCCGTCCAGTTCCGCCCACGACTTCTCGGTCTCCATTACCGTCAACGCACTCGTTGGGTAGCGGGTGGCAGCGTCCATGTAGGCGTCGTGATCGGAGTCGCGGGAAGCAAGGTGCATTGCCAGGTCCTGGACGCCGGGCATGTGCGAGATGACCATGAGCGTGGTGACGGTATCAGGAACGTGATTGATGACCGTCAGCATGCGGTTCGCCGAGGCGGCGTAGAGTCCGTCCTCAAGCTTCGGCGTCGGCGCCTTGTCCCCCAGTTCGTCGCACACCCACGTGCACGTTTGCCGGGTGCGCAGCGCCGATGAGCAAAGGATGAAGTCCGGGACAACCCCGTGCTTGAGTAACCACTTACCAGCCAACGGGGCTTCACGATGACCACGTTCCTCAAGCGGACGCTCATGATCGGGCACACCCAAGGGCCAATCTGCCTTGGCATGGCGCATGATCACCAGGCGCTTGATGTGATGGTCACTCATACCCCAAGCCTATCCGCCCCCAACGCCGCGGAGGCCAATACACGCGACCACACACCGAAGCCGAAGGCAGGCGCCGAGGGATCGTGCCGCCTCCCGGCCGCGGAGCGCAAAGACTAAATCGAGTATTCCGGAGCGGCCCAGACGATGACCTCGGGGTGCTCGTAGAAGCGGTAGCCCTGGCCGCGAACCGTACGGACGGTGTTGGCGAGGCGACCCAGCTTCGAGCGGAGGCGGCGGATGTGGACGTCAATGGTGCGCTCGTTGGGCACTTCCTCGGCGTTGCGCCACAGGCCTTCGAGCAGTTCGTCGCGGCCCACAGTGCGCGTGCCGTTCTCGACGAGGTAGTTGAGCAGTTCGAATTCCTTGAACGTGAGGTTCAGGGATTCGCCATCGAGGTGGACTTCGCGGCGGGCAAGGTCGATGAGCACGCCGGACGGGCGGGCTTCCTGCTGAGGTGCCGGGCGGGTTGCTTCGGCGCGCTGGCGGGCGGCCACGGTGGGGTCACCGAAAGTGGAACGTACGACGTCGAGCGCGGACCCGGGTGCCCCGGCCGGCGCAACGGCGACGGCGGCGTAGCTCTCGGCACCGGTCACGAGGGACTGTGCGTAGGCCCGGATTTCCTGGGCGAGCTTGGCAATGGACGTGCCGGCAGCGGCCGCGGTTTCTTCGTCGATGCCCATGTAGAGCACGAAGCCGCGGGCCACGTTGTCATTGGCAACGGGACGCAGGCGTTCGGACTGGGCAATGACGGGAGTCGGCGCCGTCATGGGTGCCGGTTCGTTGGCGGGAACGGCGCGCAACTGGCCATACGAGTTGGGGTTGTAGCCCTGCGGCACATAGCCGGGGGCTTGCTGGCCATTGCCCGGAGCGGCCGGCGCATAGCCGGGACGGTTGCCGAAGCCGGGGCGGAGCCCTGCGTTTGAAGCGGCCTTGTTGGCGTTACGGACGGAGATGTGGACGTATCCGGATGCAACTGACATGGATTGCTTACCTCAAAAGTGAATAGCCGTCATCGCGGCTTCGAATGCTGGTTGTCCCCGCAATGAGTTTGGGGAGGGGCGCCCAACGTTGGGCTAGGGGGCGAATGCCTGAAACTTCTTGGGGTGGAAAGTTAGGCTTGCATTCGACAACAGCGGGTCTCATCGCCAGCGGGTGCGCTGGGCCAGATTGCTGCGGCTGCAGGTGCTGTTGAGTTCTTGTTCACATTGGAAGTGTGCAACGTAACAATGCCAACACGCAAGTAACAAAGCGCCAAACCGTCCACATTTTGAGACACAAGGCACTATTGTGCTGCAGATCACAATTCAGGGTCCGGTAAAAATGAACGTCATTTCATTCGGATTTGGCCAGAAATATTCGTTGTTCTGTGAACTTTCTTCGGCTCATAGGGCATGATGTCCACTTTGATTCCCGCCGGGCAGCGAACAGCGGAATCTCACGATCTGAAACACTTGCTGTCCAGTCGCAACCGTGTACGATCTCGATTTTTTGCCCCAAAATCTGCTACAAGACGTAGAAACTACGCTCCACGAACATGTGGACGTCGCAGGCGCACCTGCAATCCCATCCCGCGTCCAGTCCAGCAAGTCCTGAATGAGGCGTCGCGTGCGGCGGCCAACCTATTCGTTACGATGCGGCCCCCAGCCCGGACGTTGAGCCCTGCCCGGATGTCGTAGTGCTCGTGAGCCGGATGGACTCCGCGGTGTAGGTGTCGCCATTCTTGGCGGCTGTCACACGGATGGTGGAACCCGCCTTCACATCGGCCAGGCTGAGCGTGGTGGCGGGCGTGCCGCTACGCTGTCGGCTACCTTGGGCAACCGTTGTATCGTCAGTCAGCGCGTAGGTGCGAGTGAATCCGTCCTCGCTCTTGAGGGTCACAGAGTCCGATGAGATCTCCGCAACGACGCCCAGTTGGTCGACCATTGTCACGTATTGCTGTTCACGGAGGATGACGTACTCCGAATGGATGGCCGCGCTAAGGCCGCCTGCCATGCCTAACCCGTCAGGAGCCATGCCGCCCATTTGGCCCGGTGGCGCCTGCCCCAGACCGTTGCCTTGGCCCGGTGCCACTTGTCCCTGCTGGCCGCCGAGCCCACCGGCTCCGGTTTGGTCCAGCGGAACGTTGGCGGCATCCGCTGATCCGGCACTGCCCAGTGAATAGAATCCCGCAGCCGTTCCGGCGGCAACCACCACTGCAACGCCCGCCACGATCAGCGTCCGCTTCATGGTCCAGCGCTGGGGCTGTCCGGGCTGCGGAACTCCGGGCTGTTGACCGCCCGACGGCGGCGCTCCCCACCCAGCCGACGGTTGGACTCCGAGGGGCTGGGGTCCGTCCGATTGGCTCCACGCCCACGATGAACCGGGGCCGGGCGCTGGTGGTTGCCCGGCAGTTGTTGACTGCCCTGCTCCAAGGGCTTGGCCTTGAGGTTCCGGCGCAACAGGCTGCGGCACCGGAAGCGTCGCCGGCGTCGGCGTCGGCGTCGGCGTCGGGGAACCTTGCGGCATGGAGGGACGGTTTTGCTCGTTCATGATCTTCTCCGTAGGGATTGCTTGTCCTTGTACGACCCAGCGTCCGGGCCCTTGCTGTGCTGGGGCTGTGTTGAGGAGAAGTTGCTCCTGTGACCTGTGGATACGCGTGTTTCCCTGCGCCCACCTCGCTGATATGAGTTGAGTTAGCCTTCCCAAACGCCTCCGGAGATGTCAGGACGGGTGTATCAGGTTCCTTTCAGGGGGCCGCGGTTCTTCCGTTGCTTCCTTCTGGTTTCGGAGGTGGTTGGTGTGAGTGTTCAGTCTGTTCTGCCTGGTGGCGTGCCTGTTGTGGTCGCTGTTGATGTCGGTAAGACCGCGGTGGCTTTGTCGGTCACCGATGCGGGTCGGCACCGTTTGTTGGGCCCGGTGGATTTCCAGATGACCGGTCCCGGTGTGGAAGCAGTGCTGGCGCTTATCCGCTCTCGGCTGGCCGGGTCCAATGTGCCGGTGAGAGTCGGGATCGAAGCCGCGGGGCATTACCATCGACCGCTGCTGTCTGGGTCCGTATGGCCTGCAGGATGGCAGGTGCTCGAGCTCAATCCCGCGCACGTGGCCGAGCAGAGACGGGTACAGGGACGCCGAAGAATCAAAACTGATGCCCTGGACCTGGAAGCGATCACCGAATTGGTGCTGGCAGGCCGTGGCATACCTGTCATCCCTTATGCGACCGTGATCGGTGAACTTGGTGCATGGGCGGCCCACAGGACCCGCCGGGTGCTGACCCGGACGGCGACAAAGAATCAGTTGCTGGGCCAGTTGGACCGGGCCTTCCCAGGGCTGACGCTGGCTCTGCCGGATGTGCTCGGAACCAAGGTGGGAAGGCTCATCGCGGCCGAATTTGCTGACCCGAAGCGGCTCGCGGCGCTGGGTGCTGGCCGCTTCGTGCGGTTCGCCGCCAACCGGGGCCTGCAAGTGCGCCGCCCTCTGGCTGAGCGGCTGGTCCAAGCCGCCAACGACGCACTAAAGACGACCGACGCTGCGGTGGCACGGGAGGTTCTTGCTGCTGATCTGCTGCTGTTGGAAGAACTCAGCTCACAAATCACCGCGGCCGAGGCCCAGTTCGCCAGGTTATTGCCGCTGAGTCCGTTCGCGACCCTGACGACAACACCTGGGTGGGGTTTGGTCCGGGCCGGGAACTACGGAGGAGCTTTGGGAGACCCTGCCCGTTGGCCTGGCCCGTCCCAGATTTACCGGGCCTCTGGATTATCTCCGGCCCAGTACGAATCGGCCGGCAAACGGCGCGACGGCACGATCAGCAGGGAAGGCAGCGTGGCCCTGCGTCGGGCCCTGATCGACCTTGGTATCGGGTTATGGCTGGCCGACAACCCCAGCCGGGCGTACGCCGCCAGCCTGAAGGAACGGGGCAAACAGGGCGGAATCATTGCCTGCGCGATGGCCCACCGGGCCAACAAGATCGCCTACGCCATGGTCCGGGACCACGCAGCCTACGACCCCTCCCGCTGGGCGTGACCACCCTGCACCGCGGCCTTTCCAGAGGGGGGTACCGGCGAATCCTGTCGGTCGGCTCGGCAAGCGGTCAACGTGGAGCGCCCGGAGCGCAGCGAGGACGAACGACGTTGACAGTGAAGAGCCGGTCACAGATCATTTCTGCGCGGCCCCTGCAAGACCCAAGGTCAACGAATCGAAAGGGGTTTACCACCCGTCCTTCACAACATAGAACAGCGGTGAGACGCTGGAACCGACGAAGGACCGGACCAGACACCGACCTCGCTATGGCGGACACCTACACGTTACGCCGGGACTAGCATGGTGCCCGGTCCTTCGCCCCGACTCCACAGCCCGAACGACGCCAGATGACCCGGGGCCCCAACGCCTCGAGGTCGCATAAGTCAGCGTGGACGCGGACCGGAAACAACGCCGGCCCAGCCACCCAAACCGCTCCCATACACCCCCCAAACACCCTCCGACACAGGGCGTGCATCATTGTGCCCAAACGCGAGGTTGACAAGACCCATAGCCAGCTAGTGTTGAACTCACAGCGTGCTCACAGGATCGGCAAAGCGCCGGCAAACCAGCAGAATGGAGAGTTGTCCCATGGCCTCCTCGCACTCCATGACAAACAACCTTCCCCAGCTCTCCCACCCGGACGGCACACCCATCCGCGCCTTGGTGGTGGACGACGAACCCAGCCTTGCCGAGCTCATGAGCATGGGCCTGCGAATGGCGGGATGGTCCGTGGCCGTTGCCGGCGACGGGCCGGAGGCCGTGAAGCTGGCCAAGGATTTCCGTCCCGATGTCCTGGTGTTGGACGTGATGCTGCCCGGTTTTGATGGCGTGGAAGTCCTCAACCGGATCCGTGCTTTCGCCCCGGAAGTTCCGGCCCTGTTCCTGACGGCAAAGGACGCCGTCCAGGACCGCATTGTTGGACTTGCAGCCGGGGGCGATGACTACGTCACCAAACCATTCAGCATGGAGGAAGTCCTGCTGCGTCTCCACCGCTTGGTACAACGCTCCGGAGTTGCCGCCATGGACACCGCGGAACTTGTTGTGGGCGACCTCACCCTGAACGTGGACACCCGGGAAGTGACGCGCGCAGGTGAAGACATCCCGCTCACTGCAACACAGTTTGAGCTGTTGCGCTACCTCATGGAGAACCCGAAACGAGTCGTCAGCAAAGCCCAGATCCTGGACCGTGTGTGGGATTACGACTTCGGCGGCCAGGCGAACATCGTGGAACTCTACATCTCCTACCTGCGCAAGAAGATTGAAGCCAACCACCCGCCTATGATTCACACTGTTCGTGGTGCCGGGTACGTCATCAAGCCTGCGGACTGAGCCTTGACCACACTTTCAGGAGTAGCCCGGAAGACCCAACGGAGCTGGCTCAACCCTTCCACGTGGCACCTGCGCACCCGTTTGGTGCTCGTAGCCATGGCTTTGCTCGTTGCCATCTGCGGCGCGGTTGGCCTGGTCAGCTACGCCTCCATGGATCTGTTCCTCAACAAGCAACTCGACTCCCAGCTGGAGCAGGCGTCCCGCCGAGCGAATGACTTCGGCAGGCCGCCGTCGAACTTTCCCTCGACCGGACGGCCCGATCCCCTGGAGGCGCGCGGTCAGGGTGCGGGGACGCTCAACGCGCGGATCGACGGTTCGACAGTTAGCAGCTCGGGCCTTATCGATGCCGCCGGCAACCGCGCCGCGCTCTCCACGGAAGACAAACAGGTCCTGTTGTCCCTCCCGCGGGACAACAGGCCCGTGGACCGTTCACTCTCAAACGGCGATTACCGGCTGGTTGCTGTCGAGACTGCCTACGGCGACGTGATTGTTACTGGCCTGCCGCTTTCGGATAAACAAAGCACCGAGGCCTCGCTGGTGTGGACCATGGTGTTCGTTTCGTTGGGCGGACTGGTGCTGATCGGCCTCGCCGGAACCGTTGTGATCCGCCGGACCATGCGGCCGCTGGAACAGCTCTCCGAGGTCGCCACGAAGGTTTCACGACTGCCCCTCGACGCCGGTGAGGTGGCACTCGCGGTGCGGGTACCGGCGTCGGCGTCGCATCCCGGCACCGAGGTGGGCAGCGTTGGCCATGCCCTGAACCAGATGCTCAACAACGTCTCCAGCGCCCTGGAAGCCCGGCAGGAAAGCGAGACCAAAGTCCGTCAGTTCGTCGCGGACGCTTCGCACGAGCTCCGGACCCCGCTGACCGCCATTCGCGGTTACACCGAGTTGCTCCGCATGACCGAGAACTTCACCGACGATGGACGGAAGTCGCTGGCCCGGGTACAAAGCCAGTCCGAGCGCATGACCACCCTGGTTGAAGACCTTCTGCTGCTGGCAAGGCTTGACGAGGGCCAGCCCTTGAAGGTGGGAGACGTGGACCTGACGCAACTGGTGATCGAGACCGTGAGCGACGAAAAGGTCATGGCTCCGGACCACATCTGGCAATTGCAGTTGCCTGACGAGCCTGTCACGGTGCGCGGCGATTCGGCGCAGTTGCATCAAGTGCTGGCAAACCTTCTGTCCAACGCCCGCAAACATACCGAGGCCGGCACCACCGTGGTCACGGGTGTCATGCTCTCTGCAGACGGCAGCGCAGTAGTCACGGTGACCGACAACGGACCTGGCATTCCTGCCGATTTCCAGGGCCGGATCTTCTCGCGTTTTGCCCGTGCTGACGTGGCAAGATCGGGGTCGGAAGGGACCTCTGGGCTAGGCCTTTCCATTGTGGAGTCCATCGTCGAGGCACACGGCGGAAGCGTCGAGGTTACGTCCAAGCCAGGACGTACAGAATTCGCCCTTCGCCTCCCCACAGTAGCCAACCAGCACATATAACGAATCAGGCAAGGCGACGCACCGGCCTCGTGATCTCTGTTACCTAAATGTGACTTAAGCCAAAACCTCCTGTACCGTCGAAAGGGTGGGTCGCCCCTAACTGACCCACACCCGGGATGCGCCGAGCTCTGCCACTTCCCGGAGTTCCGTTCTCATTCGAGGCAGAGACGGGGGACCCAGAGTCTCCGGGCCAGGCATTTTTGCCGCCCTTGGGGTGAAGCCGCAGCTACACGCGCGGCCGGATGACCTCATCCGAACCCGACAGCTAACTCCGCAGGCGCTGAGAGGTAATCACACATGTCTGAATTCAAGGATCAGACGCGCCATTCCGCGCGTCACCGCGACGAACACCATGCTCCCCTGACCAAGTCACAGACCGTTCTGAAGAACGCCGCACGCCAAGGCAAGTCCGGACACCGCATGTCGGTTGTCGCCGGCGTCGTAGCTGCCGCTTTGGGTGTCGCTTCGCTTGGGCAAGCTGCCAGCGCGTTCAATGCGCCGGAGATCAGCCAGGTGTCCTCCACCCAGGCCAACGCCCAAATCGATAGCCGGGCCCAGGAAAATGCCGCTGCTGAAGCCGCAGCTCAGGCCGAAGCAGCACAGCAGGCCGCTGCTGAGAAGGCCACTGCCGCTAAGGCCGCCGCAGAAAAGGCCGCCGCTGACCAGGCCGCAGCCGCTAAGGCCGCCGCAGAAAAGGCGGCCGCTGACCAGGCCGCAGCGGAGAAGGCTGCCGCAGAGCAGGCCGCCGCGGCCAAGGCTGCCGAAGCTGCCGCCGCAGCGGCAGCTGCCGCTCCCAAGGCAGTGGACGATCCCGCAGCCGCGAAGGCATACGCCGCGAGCATTCTGGCCAACTATGGTTGGGGCTCGGGCGAAATGACAGCCCTGAACACCCTCTGGGAGAAGGAATCCAACTGGAAGACCACTGCGCTGAACACCTCCAGCGGCGCTTACGGCATCGTTCAGTCGCTGCCGGCCTCCAAGATGGCCACCGCCGGCGCTGACTGGGAGACCAACTACCAGACGCAGATCAAGTGGGGCTTGAACTACATCAAGGAACGCTACGGCTCCCCTTCGGCCGCCCTGGCCTTCCACTTGGCAAACAACTGGTACTAAGCCGGCACCAGCTTGGAGGTTTGAGCCCACCCCAGCGGGCTCAACTCGCCGCACAGCCTGACAGCCGCTCCGGTTCCCGCCGTCCGCACCAGTACCAACTGGTGCGGACGGCGGGAAACGGGGCGGCTTTCGCGTTGTCCAACACGGCCAGGCACACGCCCCCAGTTACACAGTCGCATCACAGCTTCCGCCTAAAGCCCTCAAATTTGGCGGCCGCACGCTGGATTCATGACGCTCACAGATCCCGCCACCAGCGCACTGCCGAACCCCGCCCATGCGGGGCGCTTCGCTGCCCCGGCTGTGCCACTGCGGCAGCCGCGGCGCTCTCCCGTGGATACCCGGACCACGGTGCCGGTCCTGGATGTCACGATTCCGGTCTACAACGAGGAAACCGACCTCGAGGAGTGCCTGCGGCGTCTGCACGGGCATTTGGTGGACTCATTCCCACATTCCTTCCGGATCACGGTGGCGGACAACGCGAGCACAGACAACACGCTGAAGATCGCTGAACGGCTGGCACGCGAACTGCCCGAACTGGCGGTCATGCACTTCGACGAGAAGGGCCGCGGCAACGCCTTGCGCCAAGTCTGGCTGGCGTCGTCATCACCCGTGTTGGCTTACATGGACGTGGACCTCTCCACCGATTTGGCAGCACTCGCTCCGCTGCTGGCGCCGCTGATCTCCGGGCATTCAGACCTGGCAATCGGCACACGCCTGGCTCGGACAGCCCGGGTGGTCCGTGGGCCCAAGCGCGAATTCGTGTCCCGCGGCTACAACATCCTGCTGCACACCCTCTTGGGCGCCCGGTTCTCAGACGCGCAATGCGGCTTCAAGGCGATCCGCGCCGACGTCGCGCACAGGATCCTGCCGCACACCACGGACAAGTCCTGGTTCTTCGATACCGAACTCTTGGTGGTCGCTGAGCGCTGCGGTTTGCGCGTTCACGAAGTCCCGGTGGACTGGACCGACGATCCCAACTCAAGCGTCGACGTCGTACGAACCGCCCTGGCAGACCTGCGCGGCATGGCGCGCCTCACCCGGGACCTGGTCAGCGGCCACATCCCTGTTCCCGAGCTTCGAGCCGCTTTAGCCCGCGGCCCGTTGCCGGCGTCGTCACGCACTTCAGAGTTGACCCCGCGCAGCAGCTTGTTCGGGCAACTGGTCCGATTCGGCGCCATCGGCGCGGTGTCCACGGTAGCGTACCTCCTGATTTTCCTTTTCTGCCGGGGATTCCTGGACCCGCAGCTGGCCAACTTCCTGGCACTCATGATCACCGCGATCGCCAACACGGCCGCCAACCGCCGCTTCACCTTTGGCATCCAGGGCGGCAACGCCGTGCGGCACCACTTCGAGGGGCTGATCGTGTTCGGGATCGGGCTCGCACTCACCTCGGGCGCGCTCGCCCTGGTGCATGGAAGTACGACGCCGGACCGATGGCTTGAGGTGGCGACTGTAGTTGGCGCGAACCTCGCCGCCACAGTTGCCCGGTTCCTGCTGTTCCGGCTGTGGGTTTTCCGTCGGCCGGAGTCGGAGGCGGTTGCCAAGTGAACACCACACTCTTGCCCGCTGACTCCGCTGCAACCTCCACGGCACGAGCCGCAAGCCCCACCGACGGACGGGCACGCTTCCAGCGCCTGGCCTTCGGCGCGCAGCCCCGTTGGGTTCGGCCCTCCGCTTTTGTGCTTTTGGTGGCCACGGCGTTCCTCTACCTCTGGAACCTGGCGGCAACCGGGTACGCCAATTCCTTCTATGCGGCAGCCGTCCAAGCAGGCACCAAGGACTGGACCGCCCTGCTCTTCGGCTCGCTCGACGCCGGCAACGCCATCACGGTGGACAAGCCGCCCGCATCCCTGTGGATCCCGGCCTTGGCAGGCCGGATCTTCGGCTTCTCCCCCACCAGCATGTTGGTGCCGCAGGCACTTATGGGCGTGGCCGCCGTCGGGCTCCTGTATCTCACGGTCAAGCGAGTCTCCGGCCCGGCAGCGGGTCTGATCGCCGGCGGTGCCCTCGCCCTGACTCCAGTGGCGGCGCTGATGTTCCGCTTCAACAACCCGGACGCGATGCTCACACTGTGCCTCGTCCTGGCCGCTTACCTGACCACCCGCGCGATCGAAAAGGCCGGTTGGAAGTGGCTGGCCGCCGCCGGTGCAGTGATCGGGTTGGCTTTCCTGACCAAAATGCTGCAAGGGTTCCTGATCGTCCCCGCAATCGGCCTGGCGTACCTCTGGGCCGCTCCCACAAGCCTGCGCAACCGGATCCTGCATTTGCTCGCTGCGGCCGCCGGGATTGTGGCGGTTGCCGGTGCCTACATTGCGCTCTTCCAACTGACCCCGGCGTCGGACCGGCCATACATGGCGGGCTCCGAAAGCAACAGTTTCCTCGAGCTGACGTTTGGCTACAACGGCTTGGGCAGGATTACCGGCTCCGGCGAAGGCGGCGCAGGCGGAGGCATGCCCGGTGGCGGAATGGGAGGAGGCGGCAACACTGGATTCGGCGGTGCCGCCGGCCTCGGCCGCATGTTCGGCACCAGCTTTGGCGGCGAAATCTCCTGGCTCCTCCCGGCGGCGTTGATCCTGCTCGTTGCCGGGCTCTGGTTCACCCGGCGGGAAGTCCGGACATCGGGCAACCGTGCGGCTCTGGTGATGTGGGGCGGCTGGCTGCTGGTGACCGCAGGCATCTTCAGCTTCATGAGTGGCATCGTGCACCCCTACTACGCCGTGGCGTTGGCCCCTGCCATCGCGGCACTGGTGGGGATCGGCAGCGTTGAACTTTGGCGCGGCAGGGCTCACTGGCCTGCGCGCATCGTCCTCGCCTCCGTGGTTTTGGGGACATCGATCTGGTCTGCCGTGCTGCTGGGGCGCGATGCTTCGTGGATGCCTTGGCTGCGGACTGCCGTGGTGGTGCTTGGTGCGCTCGCGGCCGTTGCCCTGCTGCTGCGTTTGGACTTGCGTCGAATGGGCCAGGGCGGCCGGTTGCGGCACCTGCCTTCCGCTGCAGTCATCATCGTCTCGCTACTGGCCAGCGGACTCGGCACCACCGCCTGGACTCTCGCCACGGCCGCCACTCCCCATTCAGGTTCCATCCCGACGTCGGGACCCACCGGAGCGGCGACCGGCGGTTTGCGTGCCAGGGCGGGGCTCGGTGGCACAGCCGGGCTCGGCGAGGCCCCGACGGGGCCCGGTGGCACAGCGGGCGCCCCGGATTCACAGGCGGGCTCCTCGGGAATCCCAGGTTCACCAGCCATCCAAGGTGGCCCGGAAGGCGAAGGCACGACGAACGCCGAGTTGGCTGCGCTGCTGAAATCCACCACCACCAAGTGGTCCGCAATAGTCTCCGGCGCAACCCAGGCAGCGAGCTTGGAGCTTGCCACCGACACGAATGTGATTGCTTTGGGCGGTTGGAACGGCGGTGACCCCTACCCCACTCTTGCCCAGTTCCAGAAAATGGTAGACAACGGCCAGATCAGCTATTTCATAGCAAGTGGCGGCATGGGCGGCGGTGGCATGGGCGGCGGTGGAGGCAACTCCGACGTCGCGGCATGGGTAGCCGCCAACTACCAAGCCCAGATTGTGGGCGGCTCGACGATCTACAAGTTGGCGGGCTAAGCATGACGACCTATTTCAGGCCGCGCACCGACCCTCTGACCGGCGTCCCGGCAGATCCATCGGCGAGCGCCGTTGCCCGTCACCAAATGGCCGGACACCTCAGGCATCGACTGGAACTGGCCCTTGCCCTGCTGGGCACGGCGGCCCTCTATCTGTGGGGCTTGGGGACCTCAGGTTGGGCCAATGCCTTCTACTCCGCTGCGGCTCAAGCAGGTTCACAGGACTGGACGGCCTGGTTCTTCGGTTCCTCCGACGCCGCCAACTCCATTACCGTGGACAAGCCGCCGGCAGCACTGTGGATCACGGGCCTGTCTGTGCGCTTGTTCGGGCTGAGTTCGTGGAGCATCCTGGTGCCGCAGGCCCTCATGGGTGTGGCCACGGCCTGGATCCTCTACCTTGCCGTCCGACGTTCAGCCCTTCCTGCCACAGGCAGCGCACGCTTGGCGCATCGTGCGGGATTGTTGGCAGCCACGATCCTGGCGCTCACGCCGGTGGCCACGCTGATGTTCCGGTTCAACAACCCCGACGCCCTGCTGGTGCTCCTCATGACCGCTGCAGGTTATGCGGTGCTCCGGGCGATTCAGGACAACCGGCTCCGGTGGTTGGTGCTCGCCGGCGTCTTCCTGGGCTTCGGTTTCCTGACCAAACAGCTGCAAGTCCTCCTGGTGGTCCCGGGCTTTGCGCTCGCATACCTGATGACGGCGTCGCCCAAGCTTGGCCGTCGGATCCTTCACCTGCTCGCTGCGGGCGGGGTGATGGTGGCGTCGGCTGGGTGGTGGATTGCCGTCGTCGAACTCGTCCCTGCTCAGCTACGCCCGTACATCGGCGGCTCGCAGGACAACTCGGTCCTGGAGCTGACCTTCGGCTACAACGGACTGGGCCGGCTCAACGGCGAAGAAACCGGCAGCGTGGGCGGCGGTGGCAACGGCTGGGGCGACCCCGGACTGTTCCGCATGTTCGGCACGGAGTTCGGCGGACAGATCGCGTGGCTCATTCCGTCAGCGTTGATCCTGGGCGGTGCACTCCTGTGGCTGGGCCGCCGTTCGCCGCGTACCGACGCCATTCGCGCCTCGGTCATTGTGTGGGGTTCCTGGTTGGTGGTGACGGGTCTGGTGTTCAGTTTCATGCAGGGCATCATCCACCCGTATTACGCGGTGGCTTTGGCCCCGGGAATCGCGGGCGTGGCGGGGCTGGGCGGCGTGGTGCTGTGGCAGCGGAGAGCGCAAGTGCCGGTTGCCGTTTTGCTCGGCTCCGCCGTTGTGGCGGCGGGCCTGACAGCGTTCACCATCCTCGGCCGAACCCCGAGCTTCCTCCCATGGCTGCGGTGGACTGTTCTGCTGGGTGCCGTCGTGGCTGGACTCGCGGTTTCGCTGGCCGGCCGTTGGCGGTCAGGCGTGCTGACGCGGACGACGGCGGGAATCGCCGTGGTGGCGTCGCTCGCCGGTCCGCTGGCGTACTCGGTGGCCACGGCTTCCGTTCCGCACACCGGGGCCATAGTCAGCGCAGGACCTGCCGCTGCTGCCGGGTTTGGCGTCGCGCTTGGTGGGAACGGGACACCACCAGGCATCCGACGGCCGGGCACTACCCCTGGCGGAACTCAACAGGGCACCACGGGCGGCCCGGCTGGAGGCCAGGGTGCGGGCGGCATGGGTGGGTTGCTCAACGCAGCCACGCCGTCGTCCGAACTGGTGACCGCGCTCAAAGCCGACGCCTACCACTACACCTGGGCGGCCGCCGTCGTGGGTTCCAACAATGCCGCCGGCTACCAGCTGGCCACGGGCCTGCCGGTCATGGCGGTCGGTGGATTCAACGGCACGGACCCCTCACCGACGCTGGCTCAATTCCAGCAACTCGTGGCGGACGGGAAGATCCACTACTTCATCGCCAGCCGGGTCATGCAGGGCAACGGCGGGTCCGACGCCGCCGCCGAAATCGCTGCCTGGGTGGCTGCCAATTACGACCCCCAGATCATCGGCGGGACCACGGTCTACGAGTTACCGGGGTGATTCTCTGTCGCACCATTTTCCGCCGCGCGCCCCTGTAACCCTGTAACTACGGGTGCGCTCGGCGCGAAGCGATGCAGCGTCGGAAGACTTTCAGCTCCCAAGGACGCAACCCGAGCGAAGGCACCGCCGGATAGTTTCCCAGCACCTGCTCGGCGTGTGCCCACGAGTCATCGCCGATTGCTGCGGCTACGTCCGAACCTGAGAAGTTGCCGAGGACCAGCATCTCCATCCCGGCGAGCGAGCGAATGAACGCATAGATGCACTCGTCCTCGGGCAGGAGCATGGTGAAGTCCCCCTGTGACACCACAGGGTCCTTGTGGCGAAGTTCGATCAATCGCCGGTAGAAGTGGAAGACCGATCCGGGGTCGCTGATTTGGGTCTCGGCATTGATCTGCACGGCATTGGGATTGACGCCCATCCACGGTAAGCCGGTGGAGAAGCCGGCATCGGCCGTGGCGTTCCAGTGGAACGGAGTGCGGGCATTGTCGCGGTTCAAGGGTTTCAGGGCAGCGAGGACTTCGGCATCGTTTTGGGCGCCGTGTGTGGTGGCTTCCCGGTGATAGTTGAGGGCTTCGATGTCGCGGTGCTCGCTGATCAGGTCGAAGTCCATGTTGGTCATGCCCAGTTCCTCGCCCTGGTACACGTATGGCGTGCCCCGGTGCAGGTGCAGTACACCGGCCAACATTTTCGCTGACTGCTCTCGGTAGTTGCCGTCGTCGCCAAAGCGGGACACTGCGCGGGCGGAATCGTGATTTCCCCAAAAAAGGCTGTTCCAGCCGCCGTCGGCCAAGCCCTCCTGCCAACGCCCAAGGGACGCCTTGAGATCCGTGAGCCGCAGCACCTTGGGCAGCCATTTGTTGCCGCCCTCCATGTCCAGTGTCATGTGGTCGAACTGGAAAATCATGTCCAGTTCCTTGCGAGCGGAATCTGTAAACAAGACCGCGTCCTCTATGCTCACCCCCGGCATCTCGCCGACCGTGAGCATTTGGCCCGAGCGGTGTTCGAAGACTTTTCGATGAATTTCCTGCAGGAACTCGTGTACGCGCGGCCCGCCGACGTAGTGCGGGCTTCCATCCGCGTAGCGGCTCGTTGGGTCCTTCAAACCGTCGGGCAGGTCCGGATCCTTGGAAATGAAATTGATGACATCCATCCGGAAACCGTCCACACCCCGGTCCAACCACCAATTCATCATTTCGTGGATGGCGTCACGAACGTCAGGATTCTCCCAATTCAGGTCCGGCTGCTTTTTTGAGAAAAGGTGCAGATAATACTGACCGGTCTTTTGGTCGAATTCCCATGCCGGCCCGGAGAATGCCGAACCCCAGTTGTTGGGCTCGGCTCCAACGTTTCCTGTTGATGCGTCACCGGACCCTGACCGCCACCAGTACCAATCGCGTTTTGGGTTCTCCAGGCTGGAGCGCGATTCCACGAACCATGGGTGCTCATCCGAGGTGTGGTTGACCACGAGGTCCATGATGAGTTTGATACCCCGCAGGTGCAGGCCGTCGATCAAGGTGTCCATGTCCTGAAGAGATCCAAAGACAGGATCGATGTCACGGTAATCGCTGATGTCATAGCCATTGTCATCCTGGGGCGAAACGTAGACGGGGCAGAGCCAAAGGACGTCCACACCCAGAGCGTGGAGATAGTCGAGTTTGCCGATGATGCCTTGCAAGTCGCCCACGCCGTCGCCATTCGAATCGCAAAAACTACGGGGATAGACCTGGTACACCACTGCACTCTTGAACCAACCCGGATCCGGAGCGGAAGCGTTGCCCGAGGCATCGTGACCATGAGGGGCTGCTGTCGGTGTTCCTGCGTCAGGGGTGCATTCAGAGACCATCGGAACATCCTAGGCGACCCCCTTGCCGGATCTATCAGCAATAGTGGACGCCTTGACTTAGTCCAACTGAACCGGTTTACTTACAAACAACTGAACCGGTAAAGTGATGCCGGTCACCCAATGAAGAATCGAGGCGCAATGGCCGTAACCATCAACGATGTCGCGAGTGCAGCCGGCGTCAGCAAGGGCGCTGTCTCGTACGCGTTGAACGGCCAACCGGGCGTCAGTGAAGGCACCCGGGCACGGATTCTCCAAGTTGCCAAGGAGTTGGGATGGAAGCCGAGCATCCGGGCCAAGGGGTTGTCCTCGTCCAAGGCTTATGCGTTGGGCCTTGTGGTTGCCCGCGACGCGAAACTACTCAGCACAGACCCGTTCTTCCCGGCCTTTATCGCAGGGATTGAAACCACGTTGGTAGAGCATCAGTACACCCTGGTCCTGTCCATCGCTTCCGGACCCGAAACAGAGGAGCAAAGCTACCGAAAGCTCGCTGAGGACGGCCGCGTTGACGGGGTCATCCTCACCGACATGCGGAACGACGATTCCCGTATTGCCTTGCTCGGCGAACTGGGCCTGCCCGCCGTCACACTTAACCGTCCCGAAGCGCACTCGCCTTTTCCCGCAGTCTGCATGGACGATACTGACGGCATTACCTCCGCCGTGGAACATCTGATCTCGCTGGGGCACTCCCGCATTGCGCACGTCGGCGGCCCCCAGAACTACATTCACAGCCGCAGCCGACGTGGGGCCTGGTCAAAGACCCTCGAAGCAGCAGGACTCAAGGATGACCTTTTCATTGAAGCGGACTTCACCGCTGCCAGCGGCGCAGCAGCCACCGATTCCCTCCTCAGCCGCCAAGACCGGCCGACCGCCATTGTCTATGCCAACGACCTCATGGCCATCGCCGGACAATCATTGGCCCAAACGCGGGGATTCACCGTTCCGGCGGACTTGTCCATCACTGGCTACGACAACACCGAAATCACCCAATATCTAAATCCGCCACTGACCACGATTGCGGCCGATCCGCTGTTGTGGGGACAAGCCGCGGCGGAGTTGCTGCTCAAGTATCTCAATGGAACCCCGGCCGAGGACATCCTGCTGCCGGCCCCACGGTTACTGGTCCGCGGATCCACGGGTCCCGTCAGGTCCGCAGCCTAAACGGCCCGGGCAGCTGGGCTCATCAACGCCGGCACCTGATGTGGCGTGCTTCCCGCCTTGCGGGGACCAGGCAACAAACGCACCAACCATTTTCAATCTAGGAGTTGCAATGAAGCACGGAAAAACCTCGATGCGAATAGTGTCTTTGGCAGCCTTGGCGGTGCTGGGAGCCACCATGGCCGGCTGCGGAGGCGGTGCAACAAGCAACAGCGCCGATGCTGCAGCCTCAGCCAAGGGACCCATCAAGATCTGGTACTCCAACAACGAGTTCGAGGTGAAATGGGGCAAGGCCATGGTGGAGTCGTGGAACGCGAGCCACCCGGACGAAAAGATCGACGCCCAAGAGATCCCTGCCGGCAAATCTTCCGAGGAAGTCATCGGAGCAGCCATCACAGCAGGCAACGCCCCGTGCCTGGTCTTTAACACCGCCCCCGTGGCCGTACCGCAGTTCCAGAAGCAGGGCGGCCTTGTCGCCTTGGACAAGTTCCCTGATGGCGCCCAGTACATCAAGGACCGAACTGGCGATCTCGCGGACCAGTACAAGTCCGCCGATGGCAAGACGTATCAGATGCCGTGGAAGTCCAACCCCGTAGTCCTCTTCTACAACAAGGACCTCTTCCAGAAAGCCGGACTCGATCCGGAAAACCCCAAGCTGGCAACACAGGACGAATTCCTGGACACGGCGCGCACGCTGGTGAAATCCGGCGCAGTGGCCAACGCTGTGTGGCCATCCCCCGCGAGCGACTTTTTCCAGTCCTGGTTCGATTTCTACCCTTTCTATGCTGCAGCCTCCGGGGGAGCACCCTTGGTGAAGGACGGCAAAGCCACGTTCGACGATGAGACCGGGAAACAAGTAGCCGGGATGTTCGAGACTCTGTACAAGGAAAAGCTGGCTTCCAGCGAGGTTTACCAGGGCGACTCCTTCGGCGAAGGCAAGGCGGCCATCTCCCTGGCCGGACCGTGGGCCATCAACTACTACCAGGGCAAGGTCAATTGGGGCACCGCCCCTGTTCCCGGGTCCAAGGCCCAGGATGACGGTTACACCTTCTCCGACGCCAAGAACGTGGGAATGTACTCTGCCTGCAAGAACCAGGGCACAGCTTGGGAAGTTTTGAAGTTCGCCACAAGCCAGGATCAGGACGGCAAGCTGCTGACCGATACCGGGCAGATGCCGATGCGCAAGGACCTGACCACGGCCTACCCGGACTACTTCGCCAAGAACCCTGCCTACAAGCAGTTTGCCGAGCAGGCGGCCCGGACCGTTGAGGTTCCGAATGTGGCCAACTCTGTAGAGATCTGGTCCACCTTCCGCACCGCCTATGCCAAGTCCGTCATCTTCGGCAATGAGAGCATTGATGCCTCATTCAAAGGCGCGGCAGAGAAGATCAACCAACTGGCAGCCCAGAAGTAGCTGGTGGTTCCCATGCCACTTCGCTCTTCAGAAAGCACATCCGTGAAAGGGAAGGCCGATGGGCGCATGGGGGCCCGGCGGCTGCGGCGCAGGAGTATCCTGGGTCGACAGCCGCTGGGGTTGCTGTTCAGCGCACCCTACGTGATTTTCATCCTTGCTGTACTGGCCTACCCCTTGGGGTACGCGGTCTATATTTCCTTCCACGACTTCTTCTTCACCGCCCCCGGTGTACCTGTGGACCGTCCGTTTGTGGGCTTGGAAAACTACGTCACGGTGTTGTCAGATCCAGCCGTCCAGCGATCATTTGCCAACATCGGCGTGTTCATGGTCATCAACGTTCCCCTGACCGTGGGGTTGTCGCTGGTCCTGGCCAACGCTTTGAACCGGGTCACCCGGCTCAAGACTTTTTTCCGCGTCAGCTACTACGTCCCTTATGTCACGGCGAGCGTAGCCGTGGTTGGCGTCTGGCTGTTCCTGTTCCAGCAAAACGGCCTGGTGAACTCCTTGCTTGGGCCGCTCGCTCCGCAGCCGTCCTGGCTGGTCAACTCCTGGCTCGCCATGCCCACGGTTGCCCTGTACGTGACGTGGAAGCAACTGGGATTCTTCATTCTGCTCTATCTGGCTGCGCTGCAGAACATCCCCGACGAGCTCTACGAATCCGCGTCCGTTGACGGTGCGAACAAGTGGAGCCAGTTCTGGAATGTGACGGTCCCTGGCGTACGTTCCGCCAGCGTGCTGGTCACGCTCCTGGCCACCATTACCGGTGCCAATCTGTTCACCGAGCCGTATCTGCTCACCGGCGGCGGCGGTCCTGACGGTGCTTCCACATCGCCGGTCTTCCTGATGTACCAAAAGGGCATCCTCCAGGGGAATCCCGATGTAGCTGCGGCTTTGGGCGTAGTGCTGGTGATCGGCGTGCTGCTGATTGCCTTGATTCAGAAACGCCTTGTGGGCGGGAAGGAGGCCTGACGTGTCTGTGGTCAGCTCCAGCAACCGAACAAACGACGACGACGGCCAGCGGCTTGGACCTTCACCTTCAGTACCGGGGCGCTCCGCTCTGGAAAAGCGCAAGGGCCTCGGGGCCGGCAACTTTATCCTGCTGGCCATCGGAGCGTTCGTCTTCCTCTTTCCCTTCTACTACATGCTCATCGGCTCCCTGCAAAGTTCGCCGGACACCTCCGTGGCGGGAGCATTCCCGAATCCGGCCAACCTCACCGGAGAGAACTACAACAGCATCAACGGCTCCATCGACCTCCTCCGGGGCCTGGTCAACTCAGGGATTTTCACCGGCGGCGTCATCTTCTTCACCGTGGTGTTCGGGCTGTTGGTGGGCTACGCGCTGGCGCAGCTGCAGTTCCGTGGCCGTGGCGTGGTGTTCGGCATGATGCTCCTGGTCCAAATGATCCCGTTCCAGCTGTTGCTCATCCCGCTGTACGTCATGATTGTGCGCGACTACGGCCTCGCGGACAGCTACCTCGGGATGATCCTGCCCTTCGCCATCAATTCCACGGCAGTCTTCGTGTTCCGCCAATACTTCATGCAGCTGCCATCAACCCTGTTCGAAGCTGCAAGGATCGACGGCGCATCCGAACTCCGGATCCTGTGGCAGATTGCCATTCCGTTGGTCCGCCCTGCGATCGTCACGGCCATCCTGCTGACGTTCATCGGTCCATGGAACGAATTCCTCTGGCCGTTCCTGGTGACCAAGGACCAGTCCATCCAGCCGTTGGCCGTGTCCCTCGCCAACTACATCTCCAACGTGGCAGCGACGGCTTCAAACCCGTTCGGCGCCATCCTTGCAGGCGCCTGTGTCCTCGCTGCACCCGCGATCGCACTGTTCATTTTCTTCCAGCGCCAATTCATTTCCAGCAACATCGGTTCAAGCGTAAAGGGCTAACCTCTCATGACTTCCTCTCCAACAGCACTACCTACCGTCCCGTTCACCCTCACGCGCGCGGGGGTCATCATGACCCCTGAAGACGGCAATGACTTTGAAGCCGAAGGTGTGCTCAACCCAGCCAGTGGCCGCGGTCCTGATGGCGAGCTTTACCTCCTGCCCCGCCTCGTTGCCAAAGGCAATGTCTCCCGGGTGGGCCTTGCGAAAGTGATCATCGACGCTGACGGCGTCCCAACCGGCGTCGAACGCCAAGGCGTTGTCCTGGCTCCCGACGAAGGGTGGGAACGCGGCCTGAACAATGCAGGCACCGAGGACCCGCGCACCACTTGGGTGCCCACTTTGGGCAAGCACCTGATGACGTATGTCGCGTACGGGCCGTTGGGGCCGCGCCTGGCTTTCGCCCACTCCGAGGATCTGCGCAGCTGGGAACGCTTGGGCCCGTGTTTCTTTGAGTACAAAGCCGAGCTGTCCATGGACCTGAACCTGTTTCCCAACAAGGACGCTGTGTTCTTCCCGGAGCCAGTCAACGACCCCGACGGCGTGCCCTCCTTTGCCATGCTTCACCGGCCCATGTGGGATCTTGGCTGGATCCGCGAAGGCGAGGGCGAGCACCTTCCGGCCGGGATCACGGACAACCGACCCGGCATCTGGATCTCCTATGTGGCCGTGGAAGATGTCCGGAAGGACCTGCGGAACCTGGTCCACATGGGCAAACACAAACTTGTGGCATTGAGCGAGTATCCGTTCGAGGAGCTCAAGATTGGCGGCGGACCCGCGCCGATCCGTGTGGAGGAAGGATGGCTTGTCATCCACCACGGAGTAGCAGGGAAGATCGCTGCCTCCGCCTTCGAACAACAGCAGAACGTCAACTACACGGCTGCTGCCATGATCCTGGACGCCGATGATCCCTCACGCGTCATCGCCCGCAGCGACAAACCGCTCCTTGCCCCCGAAACCGAAGATGAGATCTCGGGCATCGTACCCAACGTCGTCTTCCCTACCGCAATCGAAAAAATCGGCGATCAACTGTTCGTCTTCTACGGCATGGCTGATTCGAAGATCGGCGTGGCCAAGCTCGACCGCGTATGACAACAGGCAGGTGGCCGAAGCGTCCAGCCTCGGCCACCTGCGTTCCATCCCACACCACCAGGAGAAGCATGACCTGCACAACTGTTCGTTCGAAGCCGTTCTCCAAGCCCTCGGCTGTCGCTGCAGCTCTGTCACTGCTCATGGTGGGAGTGGGCACCGGACCCGCTGCGGCAGACCCGCCGGCCGTGGCAACGCCCGCGGCCCCGATATCCACGCCACTCACGAATCTGGCGCATCTCGATTTCCTGCTGGATACGGTCCCGCTGAATCCTGTGGAAGGGCACACCACGTACGGCCTGGACACCCAACCGACGGCACAGGCCCCGTGGACGTATGCAGACAGGAACGCGGATGGCAGCTATCGGCGCGTCGGCGGCGGTTCGATCGACCCCGCCACGGGGTACTGGACCCAAGGCGCTTACAACGCGGACGACATTGCCCGCACCGCCGTCGTCTACTTGCGGCACTGGCAGCAGACCGGAGACACCGCCAGCCGCGAACACGCCTTCCAAACTCTGCGCTCTTTGACGTACCTGCAGACCACCACCGGCCCCAATGCGGGCAACGTGGTGCTGTGGCAGCAGACAGACGGCACACTGACGCCCAGTGCCACGCCCGTTGAATTGCCCGACCCGTCCGATTCGGCTGAATCCTACTGGCTCGCCCGAACCGTGTGGGCCCTCGGCGAAGGATATGCGGCCTTCGAATCGGCCGATCCCGACTTCGCGGGATTCCTGCAGGGTCGTCTGCACCTGGCACTTGAGTCCTTGAACAAGCAGTCCTTGGGAAGATACGGCAGTTACGACGTTGCGGACGGCACCAAGGTTCCCGCTTGGCTGATCGCCGGCGGGGCGGATGCCTCGGCGGAAGCCGTGCTTGGCCTTTCCGCGTACTCCCAGGCGGAACCCAGTGACGGAATGGCCACTGCGGCCCTGACCCGTCTCAGCGAAGGCATCGCTGAAATGTCCTCCGGTTCCGTGGATCGTTGGCCCTTCGGTGCCATCATGCCGTGGAACAAGTCGCAGACGCTCTGGCACGCATGGGGAGGCATGGCGCCGGCCGCCGTCGCGACCGCCTCGACGGTGCTCCATCGCGAGGACCTTTTGGCTGCCGCCGTCAAGGACACGGCCCAGTTCACTCCGCAGCTGTTGGCAGCGGGCGGACCTGACAATGCTTGGAGCCCGACGCCGGGCGAGGCACAGATTGCCTACGGCGTGGACTCCCGCGTCCAGAGCCTGGTGGCAACAGCCAAGGCGGGCGACGCTCCCGGTCTCCTGGACGTTGCAGCCGTGACCGCCGGCTGGTTCTTTGGAGCCAACCGCAGCAACTCCCCTGCCTACAATCCAGCGACGGGAACCGCCGTCGACGGCATTGAACGCGACGGACGCGTCAACCCGAATTCCGGCGCCGAATCAACCATCCACGCGCTGCTCACCATGCTGGCCCTGGACGCCAATCCAACGCTGAAGACGAAAGCTTTGGGCATCAACAAGACCGTCAGCACCAACGGCATCAGCGTGGTGGAGGCCGAGTCGGGCAGCATCGCGGGCTCCGGCTCAGTGGTTAAACCTGCTTCAGCCTGGACCGGGGAAGCAAACTATTCCGGAGGTGCATACGTGGCACTGGAGCCTGGAGCGTCATTGAGCATCCAAGTGCCTGGCGCTGATCAAGAACGTAACGTCTACCCGATCATCAACCAAGGCATGGCCCCGTCCGGGACCACGATCTGGGCGGCCGGCAAGGTACAACTTGGCGCGACGGCCAACGGTGGCGTAGGGGCCCAGGGCATCACCGAGGCTGCGGGCAAACTGTCCCCGCTCGCCCTCCACCAGAGCCTGCCGGCACGAGCCGACGAGGTTGTGGGCAAGACCAACGGGGCGGCATTGATTGACGCGCTCCTCATCCAGCCGCTGATCTCCTCCGTCTCCGTGACCGGATCGGCCGGAGACTCCACACTGTATGTCAGCGCTGCCAACGAAACCCTGGTCCAAAAAGTGGACGTGCCGCTGGGCTTCGTCATACAGCAGCAGGCCTATGATTCCTCCGGAAAATCCCTCGCCCCGAACCGAAACGCCCTGGGACTCGACAAATCCGGACGGGTCACCATCGCCCCGGGCGGTTTCACTGTGGTGCAGCTCGTCAGGAAGTAGCCCTACGGTTCGGGCTCGGCCTCCACAGCACGCCGGACCGCTTCCACCGAAGCTGCAACATCATCGGCATTGGTGGACCAGTTACTCACCGAAATCCGCAGGATGTCACGGCCACGCCACGCCGAACCCGACATCCACACGGCCCCTTCGGCCATGAGCCGCTGGGTGATTCGGCGGGTGCGCTCGTCGCTGCCGAAGCTGACGGAAACCTGTGTGAACACGACGTCGTTGAGGATTTCGACGCCGGGGATCGCAGCGAGTCCGTCGGCCAAGGCGCGGGCGTTGGCTGCGAGGCCTTCCACCATGGCGATGGTTCCCGCGCGGCCCAGTTGCCGGAGAGCCGCCCAGACTGGAATGCCGCGAGCGCGGCGGGACAGTTCGGGAACCTTCTCAAACGGGTCCCCCGGCCCCGCGTCTGTTGAAATGAAGTAGCTCGTGTGGATGCTGAAAGCCCGCCTGAGGGCCTCCGGGCTTGACACGATCGCCAAGCCGCAGTCGTAAGGAACATTGAGTGTTTTGTGGGCGTCAGTGGCCCAGGAATCGGCAAGTTCAACGCCGGCCAGGCGTTGACGCAAGCGCGGGCTCACCGCCGCCCACAATCCGAACGCTCCGTCCACGTGTACCCAGGCTCCGCGTTCATGGGCCACAGCAACAGCTTCGGTCATGGGATCAAAAGCGCCCGAGTGCAGGTTCCCTGCTTGCAGGCACACCAAGGATGGACCGGGCTGCTGGTCCATGGCTTCGGCGAGGGCCTCTGGCAGGATACGGCCTTGGTCATCAGCGTCAACGGGCACGCAGGCACCCAGCCCGAGATATCGGAGCGCCAAGTCAACGGCTGCGTGCCGTTCCCGTCCAGCGAAGGTGGTGATGCGGGGAGCGCCCGAGAGGCCTAAAGCCTGCAGATCCCACCCGGCTTCATCCATCAGGTATTGGCGCCCCGCTGCCAGCCCGGCAAAATTGGCCGTGGTGGCCCCCGTGGTGAATCCGACGTCGGCCGTTGCCGGCAAATGAAGCAAATCCAAGAGCCAGGCCGCAGCCGATTCCTCAATCGCAGCGGCCGCTGGAGTGGCGAATCGAAGACCGGCGTTTTGGTCCCACGCCGTGACGAGCCAATCGGCGGCCATTGCCGCCGGCAACGTCCCGCCCATGACCCAGCCGAAGAAGCGCCCGGACTGGATGGCCATCAGCCCGGGTTCGGCCAGCACAGCGAGCTCGTCCACCACGTCGGCCGCTTCAGTGGGCCCGTCAGGAAGGATCGATGCGAGACTGGCGGCGACTTGATCGGCGTCGACCTTTGGACGGACAGGCCGGTCGGGGACGGACGCCAGCCACTCCGTTGCGTGCACCATGGCCCGCTCCAATGCAGCACCGTACGCCTCCGGCAACGCAGACATGCGCACAGCCTACTCCGGCGGAACCGGACCGAACAGGGTCAGATGCCAAGGACAGGGTCAGATGCCAAGGCTGATGAGGTGACCGCCGTCGTCGTCCTTGACAGCCGTGACCGTCACCGCCGAGTAGTCCGGGATACGCCACATACCCGCCTCCAGGTCGCCGCCGGCGTCGCCCACCACTACGGTCCGCATCCCCGCGGCGCGGGCTGCCGCAATACCCGCCGGGGCGTCTTCGAAGACGACGACGTCGGCCGGTTCCGCGCCCAGCAAAGCGGCGGCCTTCAGGTACCCCTCCGGGTGCGGCTTGCCGCGCGTGACAGCCTCGGCGGTGACGGCCGTGGTCGGCATGGACAGCCCGGCCGCCCGCATACGGATATCGGCAAGGATCCGGTCGGCGGACGTCACCAGGGCGATGGCGTCATCCGGCAGCGCCCCGAGCAGCGCCTCCGCGCCGGGCAGTGCGATCACGCCATCTGTTCGCGCACGCTCCATCTCGCCCAACTCAGCTGTCAGGGCCTCAAGATCAGCGTCGGCGGGGGCGAACCGGCGCACCGTGTCACCGGCCTGGACGCCGTGGGAGGTCCGAAGGATCTCCTCAATGTCCAGACCATAACGCTCGGCGAATTCGGTCCACACTTGCTCAACAACCGCGGTGGAATCCACCAGTGTGCCGTCCATGTCAAAAAGAACGGCACGGACGGTCAGCACTGTTGGCTCGGCAGGATGGCTCATGCCTCCATCCTGCCGCACTGTGTGGGGGTGCGGGCGAAATGTGACTTACCAGGGGAACGGGCGGCGCTAGCCGTTGGGCCGCTGAGGGATGTACTGCACCGCCCACTTGTTGCCGTCAGGATCGGCGAAGTGGACAAAGTGACCCCAGTCCTGAATGTCGATGTCGCTCACCTCAACGCCGTTGGCCTTGAGTTGCTCGTGTGCCTTGTTGATGTCGCTGACCACTATTTGCAGGCTCGGCGCTGTTCCCGGAGGGGCGTCGCTGAGCCCCTCGCCGATGGCAATGGAGCAAGCGGAACCCGGCGGCGTCAACTGCACAAAGCGGATGCCATCCATGGGACGTTCATCGAAATCGGGGTTGAAACCAACTTTGTTGACGTAGAAATCCTTCGCGCGATCGACGTCGGACACAGGGACAAACACCAGTTCAAGTTTCCAGTCCATGCGCCACAGGCTAACCGGGCGGGGCGGAAACCGGTAGGGGGCAATCGTTCCTGGCCCCTTTGCGTTCCTCCCCAGTTACTGCCAGTGCTACCGGGTTATCCGCCCCGGGCCGCCCCGGAAATCCAAGGATCCACTCCGGACGCCCGGGGGCAAAGCGACAGCAACTGGGCAGGAGCGCGGGGAAACTAGCCTGCCACGCCGTACAAACGGTCTCCAGCATCGCCCAGGCCCGGCACGATGTACGACTTCTCGTTGAGCTTCTCGTCGATGGAGGCCAGGACGATCTTCACGTTGGCGTCCGCGAGCTCTTCTTCCAGCTTGGACAGACCCTCCGGAGCGGCCAGCAGGCAGATGCACGTGACGTCCGAGGCGCCGCGCTTGAACAGGAACTTGATGGCCTCGCGCAGCGTGCCACCAGTGGCCAGCATCGGGTCCAGCACAAAGATCTGGCGGCCTGTGAGATCCTCCGGGAGACGCTCCGCGTAAGTGATGATGTCCAGGGTTTCTTCATCACGGGCCATGCCCAGGAAGCCGACTTCGGCCGTGGGAACCAGCTTGGTCATGCCCTCCAGCATGCCGAGTCCGGCGCGCAGGATGGGGACCACCAGCGGCGTGGGCTTGGTGAACGCCGTGCCGACAGTCTTGGTGACGGGGGTCTCGATCTCGACTGGCTGCGTCTTGACCTCACGCGTGGCTTCATAGGCCAGGAGGGTGACGAGTTCTTCAGTGAGTTGCCGGAAGACCGGTGAAGGGGTGTTCTTATCCCGCAGAACGGTGAGCTTGTGAGCGACCAGCGGGTGGTCCACGACGAGTGTGCGCATGCGTCCAAAACTATCATTGAGACATGAGCACCAACGAGCCGTATCACGCAGAACACATGGCCTGGATGGGCCTTGCACTGGACGAGGCACGGCTCGCCCTGGAGACGGACGACGTGCCAATCGGCGCCGTCGTCTTGGGGCCCGACGGCGGTGTGCTGGGTTCCGGGCGCAACGAACGGGAGGCGCACGGCGACCCGACGGCCCACGCCGAGATCGTCGCGATCCGCGAAGCTGCCGCTGCTCTGCAACGCCATGCCTTGGAACTGGGCGAAGGTGGCGACGGCTGGCGGCTTGAGGACTGCACGCTGGTTGTCACCCTGGAACCGTGCGCCATGTGCGCCGGGGCGATCGTACTGGCCCGCATTCCCCGCGTCGTGTTTGGCGCGTGGGACGAGAAAGCCGGTGCGGTGGGTTCCGTGTTCGATATCCTCCGCGAGCGCCGCCTCAACCACTGGGTAGAGGTTTACGCGGGGGTGCGTGAGGAGGAATGCGCAGCGCTGTTGAAGGACTTCTTCGCGGCGCACCGGGCGCCGGGCGCGGAGCACCGCCCGGTCTGATCCATTGTTCAGCGGGGAGAAGAGCCATGACAGTTACCTTCAACCACACCATTGTCCATGCCAAGGATAAGCATCGTTCCGCGGAATTCCTGGCCCGCATCTTTGGCCTGCCGAAGCCGCAGCCCATGTGGTCATTCGTCACGGTTTCCTTGGAGAACGGCGTCGCGCTGGACTTCCTGGAGGCCGCGGGAGACATTGCGCCGCAGCACTACGCCTTCCTGGTCAGCGAGAAGGAGTTCGACCAGATCTTCCTCAGGATCACGGCAGAGCACATTCCTTATTGGGCTGACCCCGCCCGCTCCCGCGCGCAACAGATCAACCACAACGACGGCGGCCGCGGGATCTACTTCTGTGACCCCGACGGGCATTTCCTGGAAGCGATCACTCGACCGTACGGATCGGGCTAGGTTCGACGGCCAGCGGCTTCGTCGAGGGCATCGATTCGCAGTTGCCGTGACGCCGGCGAGTCCAGACTAAACGACCGGAAGTCGCCCAGTTCATCCCGAATCCATCCCTCCACCTCGGCGATGCGCCGCGTGACGGCGGCGGTGGGCCCGGCGAACGTCCAGGCCGCGATGCGCTCCTTGCCGGGATCGTATTGCCACAGTCCGATAATCCGTCCGCGATCCAGAATGGGATGGTCCGGGAGGTCGGCCTGAAGCGCGAGCGTGCTGTCCAGGACCTTCTTGCCCTTGTCCTCGTCTGCGAACATGTCCGCCGAATTCCGCCTGTGGAGGACCAGTGAGTCCGTGCCTGCCAGCAACTGGATCTGCTCGTCACCGGTCTCCTCGAAATCGGCCAAACGGTCGACGTCGGAGGGCAGCATCCAGAGCACGTCGCCGGCCGCGGTGGGCACCTCCAAAGCCCCGACTGCGGCGAGCGCCGCCTTGCTTTGGGCCACGGTGAATGCTGTGAACCACTGGCTCTGTTTGAACGTCGCTCCACCAGTCCAGCGCAGGTACCGTTCCAGCAGGAGGCGGCGGGCGCCGTCGTCGTCAATTGTGCTGGGCGGCAGTCCCCACGTGGTGTAGGCATAGCGCTGCTGGTCGAGTCGTCCGTTGACGGGGACCCGGCGGATGCGGCCGTCGGCCTGCAGGAGCCCGAGCGCCGTGGGCAGCGTGGTTGAGGCGCCCTTCTTCTTGCCTTCCTCGCCGAGGCTACGGACCGAGTCGCCGAGTTCGTCCCTGAGTTGTTTGGGGTACATCGGGTCGCTGGACTCTTTGAGCGCGTGCTCAACCTCGTCCTCCAAGAGCGTGATCTCGCCACGTTCCACACCGAGTCTGGCCAGAACTTTGAACGGTGCAACCGCAGCGTCCCGGCCGATTTGGAGGCCCCAGGCGAAGTCAGCCTGGCCCAGGACGTAGGTGCAGCCGCGTGCTGTGGGAAGTTCATGGATCCGCAGTGCCTTGACGTCCCGGTCCACCTGCTCGCGGCTGATTCCGGCCCGGGCGAACAACGTGAGGTACGGGTTGGCGCCGCCCACGGATCGCGCCCAGCCCGCGTGGTCCAGGACTTGCTCTGAGGTCTTGCCTGCGAGCGATCCATCCAGCCCTTGCTTGTGCCAAGCCCAGGCCCGGAGGCGTTGGGGCGTGAGGGTTTGGGCTGCAGGCAACGTGTGCACTGGATGCGTCATGGCCCCATTCTGCACCCTCGTCTGCGGCGAGTCTCATCTCGGCGGGCCGTGGAGGGCTTTCATGACCGTCCTCGCGGTGGTGTCCCAGCCGGGGAGGGTGTTCCTCGCGTTGAGGGCTGCCTCGCGCCACGTCCTTTGGAGGGCTGGATCTGTGAGCCAAGTGCGAATGGTTTGTGCGAGCTTACTGGTATCCGTGAGGTCCAACGCGGCCCCCGCCTTGGTATCGCCGAGGGCTTCCACGGCTCCGGTCCCCTGCCTGACCAGCACCGGTACGCCACGGGCAAGCGATTCCGTCACCACCAGCCCGAACGCCTCCGACCCGGAAATGAGGACACTGAGGTTGGCTGCCTGCCAGCTCCTTTCAAGGGCTTCGCCGGTCAGCTCACCGGTGATGCTGATGCGGTTTCTCAAGCCTTGATGTTCGACGGCGGCCCGCACCTGGGCTGCGTACGCCGGGGCAGCGCGGTCGGAGCCAATGAGGGCAGCGGTCCACGGCAGGTCTTTGAGCGTGCTCAGCGCCTCTACGAGGAGGGTCTGTTCCTTGTTGGGGAGTAGTGCCGCGACGGCCACGATGTGGGGTGGTTCGGAGCCTCCTGCCGCTGGCGCTGGGTCTACGCCAGGCCGGGCAACCACGATGTTAAGCGGGCCATGCCGTGCCTCGAGCTCCGCGGCCGCGTGCTTACTCGGGCAGATGACGCCCGACGCGGCGGCCAACGCTCTGGCCTCAAGATCACGATGCTCCGCCAGAGCCATGTGCGAGACGATCCACACCTCCGTTCCGGCGCTCACCGCAGCTGCCACCTCCTCCGGCGCCCCGCTCGCTACCAAGCCGTCGGCAATCACGGTTGTGCCGCCGTCGAGCATGTCTGAAAACCGCCTCCGGTCCGCACTGCTCCCAACCGGCCAACCGCCGTCGACCGCTATGGTCTCTACTTCGGCATCCAGGTGTTCGGCGAGCTTGGCGTTGTAGTGGTTACCGCCGGAGCCGTGCCTCACGTTGCCGGGGACGAGCAGGCGGATGGCCACCATGCTTAGCTGCGATGGAGGTCGAGGGTGTAGCCGGCCCAGGCGTCGGGGTTTTCGCGAAGGACGACGTCGATACCAGCCAAGGCCTGCCCGTCCGGTGTGTCTGTCACTTGATCGGCGACGGCGTCGGCGATGTGCTTGGCGAGGGCCTCCGTGGTGCTGAGTTTGCCGTGGAACGCGGGGTGTTCGTCGAGATTCTTGTAGTTCAGGTCCGCAAGCACTTCTTCGAGAATGCCGTTGGCCGCACCGATATCCACCACGATTGCGTCGTCGTTGAGCTCGGCACGGCGGAACGTCACCTCCGCGACGAACGTAGCCCCGTGAAGGCCTTGCGCGGGGCCGAACGCCTCGCGTGGAAGGCTGTGGGCGATCATGAAATGGCGTCGGACGGTCAGGCTGAACATGGTTTACTCCTCCGGCTTGGGATAGGCGACCACCTGGCAGAAACCACTGCCCCGCCGCCCGAACAGGTCGATCATGGCAGCGGGAAGATCGTGAAACCGGCACTCCCCCGTCAGGAAAATATCGAACACCGGATCCTTCAATTGCTCGACAGCGAGCGCCAACCGCTGAGCGTTCGTCCGCCTGTGGCGCCGGGCCTTCGCCACCACACTGACCTGGCTCGAGCGGATGGTCAGTCGCCGGGCGTGGAAGTCCTCCCCCAGCGGCAGCGTGACGTCCTTGTCGGCGAACCAGGAAACTTCGACGACGTCGGAATCGTCGCCGGCAAGTTGGAGGCTCAGTTTGAGGCCATCGTCCGTGCCGGAGCAGTGGAAGACAACGTCGCAGTCATTGTTTGCGTCCTTTGGCTGGGCGAAGTCGACCTTAATAGCCTCTGCGAGCTTGGCCTTCTTCGGATCCGGGTCGACGAGTTCCAACCGCCCCAGCGGAAAGTTCCGCAGGAGCGTCGCCACTGCACCGCCCACCAAACCGGCACCGACGACGGCGACCCTATCTCCCAGCCGCGGCCCACCTTCCCAGATGGCATTGATCGCCACCTCCACAATCCCTGTCAGGACGGCGCGGCGGGCAGGGACCGTTTCCGGTATCCGTGTGAGCTCCTTAACCGGCACAACGTACAGGTCCTGGTGCGGGTGCAGGCTGAAAACGTTCTGGCCGAGCCACTCCTCCGGCCCCTCCTCCACCACGCCAACTGACAGGTACCCATACTTCACTGGCCCGGGGAAGTCGCCCTCTTGGTGCGGGGCGTGCATCCGCTCGGCCACGCGCACTGGAACACGGCCTTCATGGACCACGCGCTCGGTGCCGCGGCTGATTCCGGAATACAGGGTCCTGACCAGTGCCTCTCCGGGGCCCGGGGTTTGTATCGACTCGCGGCGCAACTCGCCGCGCCCCTTGTCGGTGACCCAGTAGGCCTGGGCTTCATGTGGCTGCGAGATCGTCATGGTGCTTATGAATCTAGCTTTCCGTCAGGTGGGGCGGAAGGCTTCTTTGGTGCTCGTTTTGGGGAACGGGCCCCAACTCCGGTACCCTATTTCAGTTGGTGACGTGTCCGAGCGGCCGAAGGTGCAACACTCGAAATGTTGTTTGGTGTAAAAGCCAACGTGGGTTCAAATCCCACCGTCACCGCCAGTTGAGAAGGCCCTGCTTCCCTTTGTTTACAAGGGAGGCGGGGCCTTTTTCTTATGTGGTCCCGGCGGGCTAATTCCCGGCGCTCTCGGGGCAAGGCCCGAGGGCCACCACTTCGGTGCCCAGTTCAGGAAACCAGGTCGAAGCGCTCGGACCCGAAGCGCGCCGAGATCTCCACCGTTCCACCCAATGCTTCGATGTATTTGCGGAGCGTATCAATCTGAGTGTGTTCAATGTTGCCCCGCTCAATCTGAGAAACGCGGTTCTGACTGATGTGCGCTTCCCGCGCCAGGGCAAGACCTAACCCTCCGGCATGCCCAGCGGTACATTGATCCTGGATGCCACAAGACACCCACGGAACCAACGCGGACCGCGGAGGCAACAATGGCCGGGTCAACAAGCAAGACAGCCAAGAGCACGGACTACCAATTCTTCACGGTCTGGCGCGTTGCAGGCACCCTTGAGGAGGTCACTGACGTCCTGGGAAACGCAGGCACGCTGGCAAAGTGGTGGCCCTCGGTCTACCTGCGAGTGACTCCTCTCGACCCAGGCAGCGCGGACGGCACCGGCAAGTCGTTCGACCTCCACACCAAGGGCTGGCTCCCCTACACGTTGCGTTGGCGGTTGACGGTCACCGAACCGATTACTACGCATGGCTTCGCTTTGACGGCCAAGGGCGATCTGAACGGCACCGGTCGGTGGACTTTCGAGACTGATGGACCTGAGGTGGTGATCAGCTATGACTGGCGTGTCAGCACGGCCAAGCCCTTGCTTCGGCGACTGAGCTGGCTCCTGAAACCGGCGTTCTCGGCGAACCATCACTGGGCCATGGCGCGCGGTGAGGAAAGTCTGGCACTTGAGCTCCGCCGTCGTCGTTCCGGAACGGCGCCCGGGCGCGTGCCGGATCCGCCAGGTCCGACGTTCGCATGGTTGGCGCGGCGCTAAGCGGCACTAAGCGGCACTCGGCAACAGGTAACCAGCGCGTTCCTCCCCAGTTGCCTCGCCCCGCACCCCCAAGCTGCCGCGTAATCCAGCGGCTCCGGACGCCGCAAGTCAACAGAGGCCAAGAGCAACTGGGAAGGAACGCAGCAACCCGGGGCACCACTCAGACAGCCAGCACCCATCCGCGGCCAGCCCAGCACCGAACTCCCGATAGAATGACAGTCGCCGAGAACAGGCAGCCAGAGACAAGGGAGGACTCCGTGCGCACATCGCAGCCCCGGGCGCCCTTCCACGCGTTGCGGTCCGGCGCGATCTCGATCGTCACGGTGGTCCTTGCCGCCGGTGCACACGTCGTGGGTGGTGGAGCCCTTCCCACGGCCCCCGTCCTCGCCGCCTTGGTCGCCCTGACTGCTTTGGCCGCCACGTTGGCCACCCGCTTGAAGCTGAACTTCGTGGCGATGGCGGCCCTCTTGGGCGCAGGCCAACTCGCCCTGCACGAAGCTTTCACGGCTTTGGGCCCGGTAGCGACTACCGCCCAAGGTACAGCGCACCACCTCGCTGGCGAGCCCCTGAGCCCGACGCTCTACACCGCCGCCGAGCACACGCATGCGCTCGGCACAACGTTCGGCGCACTGATGCTCGCCGCCCACATCATTGCCACGATTGGCTCTGCCGTGCTCCTGGCCAAGGGAGAGGCCGCCCTGTGGCAGCTCGCGGCTTGGCTTCGGCCGCTCGTTGACCTGCCCACACTCTTGTTCAGGCCCGACGCCGGCGCCTCGCCGATCACCGTCGGCTCACCTGATGTTTTCATCCCCCGCCCTTGGCGGAACCTGAGGCAAGACAGCCGCCGCGGCCCGCCCGCCGCCGTCGTTCTTCCCTGATTCCGCCCGGCACCAACTCAAGGCAACACAGCCGCCTTTGGTGACGGGTCCCAAACCCGTACCCGCGCCGCCCAGAATCGGCGCCCCCGAAAGGCAATCCCATGAACAAGTCCGCCCTCCGCCGTACCCTGTCCGCCACCGCTGTCGCCGGCGGAACCGCCGCCCTGATGATGGCCGGCCTCGCCGGTGCCTCCGCGCACGTTTCGGCTGATCCGAACAAGACTGCTGCCAATTCCTACGCGCTGTTGACGTTCGGCATCCCCCACGGCTGCGACACCTTCGGCACCACCAAAGTCGCCATCACGCTCCCGGGGGAATTGAACGACGCCCAGCCCACCGTCAACCCGAACTGGACAGTGGAGAAGGTCACGGAGAAGCTCGCCGAGCCCAAGAAGCTGGACGACGGAACCTCCATCACCCAGCGGACCAGCCAGATCGTGTACACCGCCAAGGCCCCGCTGGACCCGCACCTGCGTGATGCTTTGGTTCTCTCGCTCAAGCTGCCGGACGCCGCCGGCAAGACGCTGTACTTCCCCACGCTCCAGACCTGCGAGCAGGGCCAGACCGATTGGTCGGAGATCCCGAAAGAAGGCCAGGACGCCCACGAGCTGAAGGCACCGGCGCCGTCGGTCACCATCACGCCCGCTGATGCGGCCGGCGACCACCACGCCGCAAGCACCGTGTCCACGGAGCAGGCCGCCTCGGTGACCGACGACGGCTCTCAGGCACGCAGCTGGGCCGGCCTCATCGCGGGCATCGCCGGCCTTGGCCTGGGTGGCGCTGCGTTCTTCCGTAGCCGGTCCGCCAAAGCTGGAAACGCCGCCAAGTAATTGACTCAGGATTGGCGCCTGGAAGATTACGATCCGGGCGCCAATCCGTCCTGTTGGCCGTGGCTGAATTGACTCGCGTCACACCCGGCGTAAGGCTGATGCCCATGTGGACTCAGCGCATCAAAACCGGACTTGTTATTACGACGACGGCGGCCGCCTCGCTGCTGCTGCTTTCAGCCTGCGGGCCAAGCCCAAGCCCGGCTGGAACAAGCAGCGCACCGCCTACCTCTTCTTCCGCATCTCCAACGTCGGCGTCCCCCACCGCTACCACCTCGCCTTCTCCTTCGGGAAGCGCAACGTCCTCGGGACCTGCAACTGAAGGCCAGTGCAAGGCTGCTTCGTTGACGGCGGCAACTGACTCAACCGGTGGTGGAGCGGCGGGAAGCATCTACGAGAAACTGATCCTGACCAACTCCGGAACCACGTCATGTGTCCTTGAAGGCTTCGCCGGCGTCTCCTTGACGGCCGACGCCAATGGTGCCCCGATCGGCGAACCGGCCACCCGCGAAACCACCACTCCTGTCACCAAAATCGAGCTTGCCCCGGGCAAGTCGGCGTGGGCTGAACTCCGGTACACGCAGGCCGGAAATTACGGTGACTGCACCAAGGTTCCCGCGGCGGGCTACCGGATCTACCCGCCCAACGACACCGCATCCCTGTTCGTCGCCGAACCCCACGACGCCTGCAGCAATGCCGGCATCAAGCTCCTGACCATCACAGCGTTCCAGGCGGTCTAACACCTCCCCCACGGCTCCGGCTTATTCTGTCGGAGCCGTGGGGCATGATGGAGGAATGCAGGAGCAGCAGGCGTCTGGCGGCGCCATCGGCCGTTTCAGCCAAGCAACCAGGGAATGGTTCCTCGGCGCTTTTTCCACGCCCACTCCTGCGCAAGACGGTGCCTGGAACGCCATCTCGTCGGGCGCACACGCTCTGGTGGTGGCCCCCACGGGTTCCGGCAAGACACTGGCGGCTTTCCTGTGGGCCTTGGACAAGTTGCATTCGAAGCCATCGGACACGTTGCCAGGCCTTGAATCGGTTCCCGCGGGCCGCGCCAAAAGGCCCAAGACCAAGACCCGCGTCCTCTATATATCGCCGCTGAAGGCATTGGGTGTGGACGTCGAGCGCAACCTCCGCTCACCGTTGATCGGAATCACCCAAACTGCCAAACGATTGGGGCTGCCCGCACCGCTGGTGACGGTTGGCGTCCGCTCAGGAGATACGACGGCGGCAGACCGCCGCACGCTGTTGACCCACCCACCCGACATCCTCATCACCACACCGGAGTCCCTCTTCCTCATGCTGACCTCCCGCGCCCGGGAGACGCTCAGCGAGGTAGACACCATCATCATCGACGAAGTCCACGCCGTCGCCGGGACCAAGCGCGGGGCGCACCTGGCCGTCTCCTTGGAACGGTTGGATGCGCTGCTGACCAAGCCTGCCCAACGCATTGGACTGTCGGCGACAGTCCAACCAAGGGAACTTGTGGCGCAATTCCTGGCTGGCCAAGCACCGGTGGAGATCGTTGCGCCGCCCTCCAAGAAGAACTGGAACCTCACGGTCACCGTTCCTGTGGAGGACATGTCTGACCTGCAAGGCGCCGCCGGGGCCTTCGACTCCGGGCCGGCATCAGGGCTGCAGCCTCAAGCGTCCATTTGGCCGCATGTGGAGGAGCAGATTGTCGATCTTGTCCTCTCGAAGCAATCCACTATCGTCTTCGCCAACTCGCGGCGACTCGCCGAACGGCTAACCGCCAGGCTCAACGAGATCTACGCGGAGCGCCAACTGATGGCCGTTGGTGGCTCAGTGTGGGACGACCCCGCCGCGCCGGACCCCGGAGTCCCGGCATCGACGGCGACCCCAGCCCACATGATGGCCCAAGCCGGCAGTACAAGCGGCGCCGACCCCGTGTTGGCCCGCGCGCACCACGGCTCGGTGTCCAAAGACCAACGCGCCATGATCGAGGACGACCTCAAATCCGGGAGGCTGCGTTGCGTCGTTGCCACGTCTTCCCTTGAACTCGGCATCGACATGGGTGCCGTGGACTTGGTCGTCCAAGTGGAGTCGCCGCCGTCAGTGGCCAGCGGCCTCCAACGCGTAGGGCGCGCCGGGCACCAAGTGGGTGAGATCTCCGAAGGTGTGCTCTTCCCCAAACACCGGGCTGACCTTCTCCACACCACGGTGACGGTGGAGCGAATGCTCAGCGGGCAGATCGAGCGGCTGAGCATCCCCGCCAATCCACTGGACATCCTGGCCCAGCAGACCGTCGCCGCTACGGCTTTGGGGAGCATCGACGTCGAGGAATGGTTCAGCACGGTGCGCCGCTCAGCGCCGTTCGCCAGCCTGCCCCGGTCTGCGTTCGAAGCCACCCTGGACCTGCTGGCCGGACGCTACCCCTCGGACGAGTTCGCTGAACTCCGGCCGCGCATCATTTGGGACCGGCACGCAGGCACCATAGAAGGCAGGCCGGGAGCACAACGGCTCGCCGTCACTTCCGGCGGCACTATTCCGGATCGCGGCCTGTTCGGCGTGTACATCATCGGCACGGAAGTCGAAGGCTCGTCCCCGGCAAGCGCCGAGCCCGACGCTCCGAGTGCCTCGGCCCGGGCCGCGAAGGGTGGCCGCCGGGTCGGCGAGCTGGACGAAGAGATGGTCTACGAATCCCGCGTCGGCGATATCTTCGCCCTCGGCGCCACCAGTTGGAAAATCGAAGACATCACCCACGATCGCGTCCTGGTCTCACCTGCTTTTGGCCAGCCCGGAAAGCTCCCTTTTTGGAAGGGCGACTCCCTGGGTCGTCCTGTGGATCTCGGCCGTGCCCTCGGTGCCTTCATCCGCGAACTTTCAGCTGCAGACGACGCCCCCGCCATGGAGCGCTGCCAGGCCAGCGGATTGGATGCGTTCGCTGCCGGGAACCTGCTCCAGTACCTCCGCGAGCAAAAACAAGCCACTGAGGTGGTCCCGAGTGACCGCACTTTGGTGGTGGAACGCTTCCACGACGAACTCGGTGACTGGCGGGTAGTTCTCCATAGCCCGTTCGGCATGCCCGTTCATGCTCCGTGGGCTCTCGCGGTCGGGCAACGCCTCCAGCAGCGCTATGGCCTGGACGGTTCCGCCATGGCCGCCGACGACGGCATCGTCCTGCGGGTCCCCATGATGGAGGACGAGCCGCCTGGCGCCGAATTATTCCTCTTCGATCCTGAGGAACTCGAACAAATCGTCACGTCCGAGGTCGGCGGCAGCGCACTGTTCGCCTCGCGCTTCCGTGAATGTGCAGCGCGTGCTCTCTTGCTGCCCCGTCAGAACCCCGCCAAACGACAACCCTTGTGGCAGCAGCGGCAACGTTCGGCGCAGCTACTGGATGTCGCCCGCAAATACCCGTCGTTCCCTATCGTGCTCGAAACCGTGCGCGAATGCCTGCAGGATGTTTACGATCTTCCAGCGTTGAAGGACATTGCGGCCTCGGTTGAGCGACGCGAGCTCCGGATCGTGGAGACCACCACGCAGCAGCCGTCTCCCTTCGCCAAGTCGCTGCTCTTCGGGTACGTGGCCCAATTCCTCTATGAGGGCGACTCCCCCTTGGCGGAACGCCGGGCTGCCGCGCTGGCACTGGACTCCACACTCCTCAATGAGCTCCTGGGGCGCGTGGAGCTGCGCGAACTCCTGGATGCGGCAGTCATCGACTCCACGGAGCGGGAGCTTCAGCGGCTTGCACCCGACCGTCGGGTTCGGGGCATGGAAGGCGTCGCGGACCTCCTGCGTTTGCTGGGCCCGCTGAGTATCGAGGAAGTTGCAGAGCGGCTGGAAAAGGCTGATGCGGCAACGGAGCTTTTCGAAGTCGCCGAAGAGTCTGAGCCAATCGGTTGTCAGGGCAACATGCTCGACGCCGAGGCGCACCTTGCGGCGCTGCACAAGGCCAACCGTGCGCTCCGGGTGACTATCGGCGGCGTCGAACGTTTTGCTGCGGTGGAAGATGCCGCGCGACTCCGCGACGCCATCGGTGTCCCCTTGCCCATGGGCGTCCCGCTCGCGTTCATCGAGCCCGTTCATGATCCCCTGGGCGACCTCGTTTCACGCTATGCCCGCACGCACGGACCCTTCACCGCATCCGAGGCCGCAGCGCGGCTGGGTCTTGGGGTGGCCGTCGTCAATACCGCGCTAAAGCGGCTGGCCGCCGACGGTCGCGTAGTGGAAGGCGAGTTCCGCCCGCATGCCGTTGCCGCCGAGAGCAGTGCCACCGAGGACGTGAATCCGGAGCTCATGGCCCCGGACGCGCCGCCGTCGAGCGAGTGGTGCGACGCTGAAGTGCTCCGGAAGCTCCGGCGTCGTTCGCTTGCTGCGCTGCGCGCCGAGGTGGAGCCCGTGGATACCGCGGCCTACGGGCGTTTCCTTCCCGCTTGGCAGAACGTGACCGCCCCCGGCTCGTCCAGGAGCTCTGCGTTGCGGGGTCTCGACGGCATCATCACGGCAGTGGATCAGCTCTCCGGAGTGCCCATCCCGGCGTCAGCGTGGGAGCCACTGGTGCTCTCAAGCCGAGTTGCCGACTATAAGCCCGCCATGCTGGACGAACTGATGGCGGCCGGTGAGCTTTTGTGGTCGGGCGCTGGTTCGTTGCCGGGAAACGACGGATGGATCAGCCTCCACGTAGCCGACTCCGCCGAGTTGACCCTGAATCCTGCCCTGGATTTCGAACCCGGTGACGCTCAACAGAGGCTCCTTGAACACTTCAGCGCCGGCGGCGGCTACTTCTTCCGTCAACTGACCGATGTCGCGGGAGGCATGGACGCGGTTTTGAGCGACGACGCGGTGGTCTCGGCGCTCTGGGATCTTGTCTGGGCAGGGCGGGTCACGGGAGATACGTTCGCTCCTGTCCGGGCCATGATCGCGGGTGGGCGCACGGCCCACCGGCAGGTCGCCAGGACGCCGCGGGCCCGAGCCCCGCGGATGAGCCGGCTTGGCCGTTCCCATGGCACGGGCCTGCTGGGATCGCCGGGGCTGACTGGTGGAAGGTACGGGTCGGTGACGGGAGCCGCGCCCACCCCGCCCCTGGCTGTGGGACGATGGTCTGCTTTGCCCGCGCCTGAACTGGACCCCACCATCCATGCGCGCGGCACCGCTGAGCTCCTGTTGGACCGATACGGGGTGGTGACGCGCGGCTCGGTCATGGCCGAGAACATCATTGGCGGCTTCGGGCTCATGTACAAAGTGCTGGCCCGGCTCGAGGAAGCCGGGCGCTGCCGCCGAGGCTACTTCATTGAGCACCTGGGTGCTGCTCAGTTCGCGGTTCCCGCCACCGTGGACCGGCTGCGTTCCTTCACCGAGGACGCCCGTATCAACAAGGCCGAACCCGCCGCCTTGGCACTGGCAGCAACTGATCCGGCCAACCCCTACGGCGCCGCCTTGCCGTGGCCGGCGTTGTCCGTCGACGCCGGATCGGGGCACCGTCCGGGGCGAAAGGCCGGCGCTTTGGTGGTGATGGTCGACGGCGCCCTGGTCCTTTACGTGGAACGTGGTGGTAAGACGCTGCTCACCTTCAGCCAGGACGACGCCGTCCTGACCGCCTCCGCTGCCGCTCTGGTGGACGTGGTGCGACGCGGCGCCGTGGACAAACTCTTCATGGAGAAGGTCAATGGCCATGACCTCCTGGATACCCCGATCGCCGCCGCCCTGACAGCTGCCGGAGCCTATTCGACGCCGAAGGGGCTGCGGATCCGTGCCTGAGGGAGATTCCATTTGGCAGGCAGCATCGCAGCTGAACGAGGCCTTGGCCGGGCAAATCATCACGGCTTCCGACTTCCGTGTGCCCCGTTTCGCCACCTTGAACCTGGCGGGGTGGACCATGACCGAGGTGGTCCCGCGCGGTAAGCATCTGCTCATGCGCTTGGCGGGACCTGCGGATGAGGAACCGGGCGCCAGCCGGAGACCCCGGGCGCTGACCATCCACTCCCATCTCAAGATGGAGGGCAGCTGGCAAGTCTATGCACCCGGCGGACGCTGGACCAAGCCCGGGCACACCGCACGATGTGTGCTCCGCACCGCCTCGGCTGATGCTGTGGGGTTCTCTCTGGGCATCCTCGACGTCGTGCCCAGCAGCGAGGAAGACCGGATTGTCGGGCACCTTGGACCGGATTTACTCGGTCCTGACTGGGATGAAGACGAAGCCCTGCGCAGGCTCCGCGCGGAACCGGACGTGCCTGTGGGCTACGCTTTGCTGGACCAACGGAAGCTCGCAGGCATCGGCAACATCTACCGTTGCGAAGCGTGCTTTCTTTCCGGAATCCACCCCGGTTTGGCTGTCGCGGAGGTCCCGGACCTTGCCAAAACAGTCAACGACGCCAAGCGACTCCTCAGCGAGAACCTCGGTCCCGGCCGGCGGAGCACCCTGGGTCCCCGGGCAATCCGGCCCGGGTATTGGGTCTACGGGCGGGAACACCAACCGTGCCGGCGCTGCGGAACACCCATTCGGCGAAGCACGCTGGCGGCACCGGATGGGACCGAGGAACGGGATTTCTACTTCTGTCCGCGCTGCCAGCCTGCGCCGTAAGCGGTTTCCAACTGCAGGAAGCCGTCGCCGCCAAGCGTCACGTTGCGGGTGCAGCCTCCACAACCTCGGTGGGTGCCGTTGCCTTGTCCGGTTCCGGGACCATGAATTTTGGCAGCAACACCTGAACAATCGGCCCGATGGCCAGCGCGTACACCACGGTGCCGACGCCCACGGACCCACCCAGCACCCAGCCGACAGCCAGGACGGCAACTTCGATTCCGGTCCGGACCAGGCGGACTGACCATCCAGTGCGTCGGACCAGGCCCGTCATCAGGCCGTCGCGGGCACCGGGTCCAAGGCGGGCCCCGATGTAGCAAGCCGACGCAATTCCGTTAAGGATCACGGCACCGGCGAGCATGGCTACTTGACCGCCCAGGTGCGAGAACTCAGGAATGAGCCACAACCCCAAGTCGGCGAACAGGCCCACGAGCACTGCATTCGCCAAGGTTCCGATGCCGGGCATTTGCCGTAGCGGGATCCAGAGGAGGAGGACCAGGAAGCTGACGGCAATGACCACGACGCCGATGCTGAAGCCGGTCTTCCCGGACACACCTTGGTGGAACACGTCCCAGGGGTCCAAGCCAAGCCCGGCACGGATGAACATGGCCAGGGAGATGCCGTACATCGCCAGGCCGATCAGGAGTTGGGTGATTCTGCGGGTCATCATGAATCCATGGTCGCGGAAAACTGGCCTTGTATTCCATAGCCAGTTTGGGATACTGGTCTTATGTCCGGCTCACTGAATCCCACCGCACTTGTCCGTCTTCTGGGCTCGTGGAACTCCGGCGCCCTGCCCGCTTACCGCGAGCTGGCCGACGTCGTACGTTTGCTGGTGATGGACGGGCGTATCCCGCTGGACGTTGCACTGCCAAGCGAACGGGCGCTGGCACAGACGCTCGCCCTCAGCCGCACCACAGTCACGGCGGCGTACACGAGCCTGCGCGAGCAGGGCTTCCTCACCGCCGGCCAAGGCAGCCGCGGCAGGACCAGCATCCCCCACCGGAGCGTTCCGGTCAGCGCACCCGGCCTTGCCGTGCCGGACGGGCTCCTGGATCTGGCATATGCGTCGCTGCCCGCAGCTGGCGAGGTGGTGCACCGGGCTTTCGCCGATGCCCTCACCGAGTTGCCCGCGCTCCTTCCCGGTTTTGGGTACGACGCCGTTGGGGTCCCAGCGTTGCGGGAAGCCATCGCGGACAAGTACACCGCGGAGGGAGTGCCCACTACGGCCGATCAGATCCTTGTAACGTCCGGCGCCCAGCACGCGCTCAACATCGTGCTCCGGACGCTGGCTGGGAAACAGGACAAGGTCCTTGTGGAACACCCGACGTATCCCAATGCGCTGGACGCGATCAGGGCAGCTGGCTGCCGCCCGCTGCCGGTGGCGTTGCCGGCAATCCCGTCCAGCACCTCGCCCGCGTGGGACATCGACGCCATGGTTGCCACCATGAACCAGCAGCGGCCGGCAATGGCCTACCTTGTGCCTGATTTCCACAACCCCACCGGGCGCATCATGTCCGAGCTGCAGCGGCGGCGTTTGGTGCGCGCTGCTGTTGCGTCCGGGACTGTGTTGGTGGTGGACGAGACACTGAGGGGCTTGAACCTCGACGGCGTCCGCACCCGGCCGATGTCGGCCTTCAGTCCCAGCGTGGTGTCCATCGGTTCGCTGAGCAAATCGCACTGGGCCGGGCTCCGGACCGGGTGGATCCGGGCAGACGAGGCCATGATCACGCGATTCGTGGCAGCTCGGACGGTCATGGACCTGGGTGGACCAGTCGTGGAGCAGTTGGCGGCTGCGCGGCTGGTGCAGTGTTTCTCCGAGCCGCTCGACGCCCGGTTGGAGGAGCTGCGCCACAACCGGGAATCACTCCTGTCCCTGCTGGGCGAGCACTTACCGGAATGGGAAGTGGAGCGACCCCAGGGTGGGCTCACAGCCTGGTGTCGCTTGCCGAGTCCTTGCAGCACTGCGCTGACCGTCCTGGCGCCGGACTTCGGGCTGCGTTTGGCCGCCGGCCCGCGTTTTGGGGTGGGCGGTGCTTTCGAACATTACCTGCGCCTGCCCTACACCTTGGCTCCCGCGCAACTGGAGCAGGCAGTCCGTTCGCTCCGCGCCGCCCAGGACAAACTCGACGCCTCACCCCAACTGCGCCGGACCCTCAAGTCCACCCGGCCGGCCGCCGTCGCGGTCGCCTGACGCCGGCTGGGAACGGACCGATCTGCTACATATGGGGTTGGGAGGCAGCCTGCCGGGATGCCGCGGAGGACCCCATGCGCTGCTTCGCCGTGTTGCTGCCGGGGCCGACGGGGACATGGGAGGTCGCCTTGGCAAGCCCGAAGAGTGGCATCCCGTTGTAGACCACTTCAATGCCCGACGCCGGCACCTGGTACGTCTCGTGCCACACGCCAACATCTCCGCCGCCGGCAATTTCCTTCATGAATTTCCGCCAGGGAGCCAGATGCGGCGAATCCCTGTCAGCCGCAAAACGCCGCAAGTGCTCGGGACTTTCCCAGTAACTGAGCAGGATGGTGGTCCGCCCAAACCACTGTTCGCTGCCTAGCAGCCCGGCCTCGGGATTCGTGGCGAGGTGCCGCATCATCGCCGGCATTGCAGATGCCACGCGCCCAACCTTGCCTGCTTTCCACCACCGGTTGGCCCGCATTCCGATGAGGAACACGGTCACTGTTTCGCGCCCGATGTCCGCTGTGAAGCGACCCGGGAAGATCTCCTGCGCCATGGGAATCCTTCGATTGTGGAACCGCTAAGTTCCGGGTTTCTGGTTTCATAACGACGTTATGAAACAATGTTATGAAACACTTGGGGGTATGGCAAGACCCATCGTTCATGATCAGCTCGTCCAGAAACGGCTCTTGGCGGTGACCGCTGAGCTCGTCGACCGGGAGGGCCCGGCCCGCGTCACTCTCCGCGATGTTGCAGCCGCCGCGGACACGTCCACCACGGCGATCTACTCCCTCTTTGGCGGAAAAGCGCAGCTGCTGACCGCCGCCGTCGACGACGGTTTTCGCTCCTTTGGCGAGTCCCAGAGAGAAGCCGCCCACGGCGGCTTGCTGGAGCTGGGCCACGCGTATCGTGCCTGGGCCTTGGAACATCCGGCACTCTATCGGCTGATGTTCGGCGGTGCTCTGGCCGCGTATGTTGACTGCAGCCCGACGCCGGAAGTCGCCTCGGATTCAATGCTCCCGTTGATGGAGGCGGTAGTCGCCGCACAAACCGCGGGGAGGATCCGCCCCGACGATCCCTCGACCATCGCGATGGGCATCTGGGGCCAGGTTCACGGCCTCGTCAGCCTGGAGCTCGCCCAAATGAATGCCCCGGAAACGGACTGGCCAGGAATCTACGAGGCCGCGCTTGAAGCAGTGGCCCGCGCCTGGGCGCCCTGGAGACCCCAGTAGGGGGCAGCACGTGTTCCAATAGGACGCTTGCTGCCCCCCGCTTGGGGCGGTGGGTAACCCTCTACGCGTAGACCTTTTCCAGGAACGCACCCCAGGCCTTGGCCGTGAGCTCGGTATCGCCAGAGCCACCGAAGTCATGGACCGTCATGCCCACCGGAGCGCCGAAGACGTTCCGGCCGAAGAAGCGGTACAAGGCGTCGGAGGTCCTGAGGCCAAGGAAGTTCTCGTTGGCGAAGTCCACCTCGCCGCTCAGCCGCCCGACGCCGTCGACGTCCAGTTCAATAGCCGTGCCGGCCGTAAGGCCATCCACGCCCAAGGCCTCCTTCAGCTGAACGAAGCCCACGGGAGTCTGCGACGAAGCGGGACCCTGGATGTCCGTGAACACTACGGGTCGGCCGTCAAAGTACTGAAGGTATTGGCCGAGCGTGTGCAGGTAGAACTCAGTGTGCTTGCTGGCGCCGTCGTACTGCTCGTCCCAGTTATCAGCAAAGATCCCACTGTGGACGTAGTGGAGCTTGGCGCGGCCACCATCGACCGGCTCAAGGACGTGTTCCAGCTGGTTGAACCAGCCATCCGGGCCGTCCATCCGTGACACCAGATGCGTCGGGTATTCCTCCACGGTTTTCACATCCGGCCACTGATCGGTGGGGAACATCCATGCCGAGGTGTCCGCAGTAACGGCCTGCCACACCCGTTCAGGAGTGCCCGGCAGTTCGGTGTCCGCCACGATTTCGAATTTCCGGTTTTCAGTCATTGCCTTGGTCCTTTTCTGATATTTGTTCCGCTGAGGGAGCTGGTTCCGTTGCTGGCGTCTTGAGTGTGGGATGAAGTACGACGACGAGCCGGTGCTTGCGCGCGCCGCTCGCCACCGCGGCAGCACCGCCGTCGTGGTACTTGTCCACGAGCCGCGTCACGGCCACGCCAAGTTCTTCAGCGAACGCGGCGCGTTCCGCGGCTGAGCGGAAGGTGATCTCGCCGTCGATCGCGAAACTCGCCAGCTTCTTCTTCGCGGCGGCCGCTCCCGAAATGAGTTTGCCCATCTCCTGGACCGTCCGGGAGGCGAGGGCGAGGAGCCAGAAGGCCGAGAAACGGTCGGCGAAACGCCGCGGATCCGGTGCCACGGAGGCCAGGGCGACAGGCGAGATCAGGTACGAGGCCGCCGTCGCACGCAGCACACGCTCGGTGACATTGCCTTTCCGCCGCTCCTCAACCAGTTCCACAAGCCCGTGACGCTCAAGTGATTTGAGGTGGTAGTTGACCTTCTGGCGAGGCAGGCCCACCTTGGCGGCGAGTTGCGTGGCTGACGCCGGTTCGGCGAGTTCCTGGAGGATGCGGGTGCGGATCGGGTCAAGCGACGCTTCCGCCGCTGCCGGGTCCTCGATCACTTCGATGTCCAACATGCTTCAAGTATGCTCACCGACAACTTTTCTTGTCAAGAACTTTTTAATCGTCGGTTCCTCCTGCCGTTGTGAGGCCTGTTCTGCGCGCTCCAGCGCTCCCCAGAGACGCAGAGCGGGCCCCGCAACGCAACAACAGTAGAATTGTTCGGTGATGCAATCCCCCCTTCCCGTGCGCGACGGCGTGAACGCTACCCGTCTGCGCCTCCCGGACGAGGGGCCGTGGGACACCGCAATGGACTACATGATGCACCGTTGGGGTCATATAGACCCCCAAGGCATCGAGGACCGCTTCGACGCCGGCGAAATCGTGGGCGAGGGCGGCGTACCGCTGGACCGGAGCACCAAGCTCGAGGACCACACGTTCATTTGGTACTACCGCACCCTCCCACCGGAGACGCGCCTGCCCGTGGACATCAACATCCTGCATCAGGACGAGAACATCCTGGTTGTGGACAAACCGCACTTCCTGCCCACTACACCCGGTGGGACGTACATCCAGGAATCCGCGCTCGTCAGGCTCAGGAACCTGCTGGACCTCCCGGACCTCATCCCCATGCACCGCCTCGACCGCATGACCGCCGGCATCCTGCTGCTCTCCACCAACCCGGAAACGCGTGGCAAATACCAGGTCCTCTTCGAGAAGCGCCAGGTCCAGAAGGAGTACGAGTGCGTGTCCGCCGCGACGCCCGCCGCGGGCTATCCCGCCGTCGAGTTCCCCGCAGTGGTCCGCAACCGCATGACCAAGTCCCGGAGTTACCTGTTGGCCGAGGTCATCGACGGTGAACCGAACGCGGAAACGCGCATCGAGCAGATCAAAACTTTCGACGCCGGGACGCACCAGCGCGCGCTGTACCGCCTTGAACCGCACACCGGCAAGACCCACCAGCTCCGTGTCCACATGGCGTCCTTGGGCCTCGGAATCGTCAACGATGCCTTCTATCCGGACCTCCTGGACAAGGCGCCGGACGATTACAGCAAGCCCCTCCAACTGTTGGCCCGCGGCATCACTTTCGTGGACCCCATCAGCAAGCAGCGCGTAGAATACCGCAGCCAATTGGAGCTGAGCCAGGCCCACTCCTGAGCGCGTTCCACTGCGCGTTCCCGGATGCCGTTCCATCCGGTCCGGCGCAGGTCTACCATGATTCTGCTGGGTAGCATCCGGGAGCGTCCGATGGATAATTTCGTTGAGTTGCCGGGCGATAAGACCGCGTCGGCCTTCGCCTACTCTGCCGCTGCGGTGGGCGTGGCGGGCGTCCTAACGCTGGGCGCAATGTACGCCGTGGAGGTCCCCAAGGGCGGACCCTTCGTGTTCGGGGCCATCAACGACGCCACTGGTGCGGTGTTCAACGTGTTGGTCATTCCGGTGATCCTCCAAGTCCACAAACGCCTTCCGAAGACTGCATGGACCGAGCCGCTGAAATGGATAACGGTGGCCGCCTGTGCAGCCGGAGCCACGAGTTCGGCCCTGCTGGTGTTCAAGGTCCTGGCCTTTGAGCCATCGACGATCGTGTCCGTCGCTGCGATCACCGCCCAAGCAGTGTGGTTCCTGGCGGCCCACAACACGCTTCTGGGTGTTGAAGGCTACCCGCGCGGACTCGCGAAGCTCGGCAGGTTCATTGGCGGTGCGCTGGTTGTCGGGTTGCCTCTTGCGGGTGTGGGATTCCTTATTCCCGGCCCTGAATGGCTCCGTTATACGGTCATGGGCGCAGGCTTCGTCGCTGGGGCTTCATCGTGGGCCGCCTGGCCCTACTGGTATTTCAAAGCGGGCAGGTTCCTTGGCCACAAGCGCCCCGTTGAAGTTCCTGGCGCCGTCACGCCCGAGGCAGCCTGAAGGGTTACGACTCAAACACAGTCCGGAAGACCGCCGTCGTATCTTCGGAGAACAGCACGAACTCAACCACCTCGAGCGGGCTGTCCGACGCCGCACCTCCTGAACCCGACGACGAAAACGAGCCGACGGTGTCGAACGCTACCTCGGCAACCTGACGTGCGTCCCAGCCGTAGACCCCGGCACTGATGGCGGGAAACGCGATGGACCGGGCACCCAGCGATGCTGCCGCACGCAGGCTTTCACGGAAACAGGACGCCAGCAGTGCCGGGTCGGTCTGGCCCGCATGCCGGTTGGGACCAACAGTGTGGATGACCCATCGTGCAGGGAGGCGGAATCCAGGGGTTGCGACGGCGGCGCCCACCGGCAGCCCGCCCCGCAGCTCCGCGCGGCGCAACTCGCGGCAGGCTTCGAGAAGTTCCGGCCCCGCGGCTCTGTGGATGGCTCCGTCCACTCCCCCGCCCCCGAGCAAGGACGAGTTGGCGGCGTTGACGATCGCGTCAACGCCGCGTGTGGTGATGTCGCCTTGAATGATGTCGATCCGCATGGCGACAGTCTCCGCCGGAGCGGCTGCGGCGGCAAGTGCGGTACCTTGTGCCAATGGACTTCATCGCCCCTGAGACGTGGGGATCCGCAATCTACCTGTGGATCGTACCCATCGTGCTGGGCGATGCCATCTTCCCGCCCATCCCCTCCGAAATGGTGGTCATCACCGGCGGCGCGTTGGCAGCCGACGGTCACGCCAACTTCTGGCTGATCCTGCTCCTCGCCGCCTTTGCGTCCTGGCTGGGCGACATGCTGGTTTTCCTCTTGTTCAAGCGGCGCCTTAGCCACGTGCTGGACCGATGGTCGTGGGGCCGAAGGGTCCACCGCGCCATCCACGAAGCCATCGCACGGGCCGGCCGTTCCTCGACGTACGGCGCCATTATCGGCGCACGCTTCATCCCTGGGGGCAGGCTCGCGACGTCGTCCGCCGCCGGAATCGCCAATGTATCGGCACGTGGATTCAGCCTTTGCGCCGGCTTGGGCGCCGTCTTGTGGGCCGTGTGGCAAGTCGGTTTGGGCTACTTCACGGGTTCGGCCACCAAACTGCCGTTCTGGGCCAGCTCGCTGATCGGCGTGGGCGTCGGTTTGGTCATTGGTGTGGTGGTTGGGTTGATCGTGACGCGGCGCCGAGGAAGCCGCTCCCCTGTTGACGAACCGTACGACGCCGACCGGCCTGGCGAGGCAGGCTAGCTGGGCGAAGCAGGCTAGACGGGCGAGTCAGGCTAGACGGGCGCCCAGCGTCCGCGGCTTCGGCGCAACACGTAAAGGCTCCCGGTCAGCGCAACGCGTTCGACGGCGTCGCGCATCATTGCGGCCGACGTCCGGGCCTCGTTGTTCTCGCCAACGTAGTCCCGGGCATCCACCAGGAAACGCAAGCTGATCTGCGGGACTCCGCCGACGATGTCCAGCTGGTTTGACTCCACATGGTGACGGGTTTCCAAAGCTTCGAGCGCAGCCGCCATCACAGCTTCCGGCGGGTTGCCTGGTTTGAGGCCAGTGATCTTCAACTTGGTCTGGAACGATGGCATCCCACAACCCTAACCCTGTCCCACATCCCAACCCATTTCGGGAAACCCTCTCCCACGCCCCAACCCATTTCGGGAAACCCTCTCCCACATCCCGCTTAAGCAAGAACGCTCTTCCACCGAGGGGGAAGAGCGTTCCGCATTTGAAGCCGAGGCTAGCCGGTGTTGCGGAGGCCGGCGGCAACACCATTGACGGTGATGAGCATGGCCCGCTGGAGGCGTTCATCGATTTCCGAGCCGGAGACTGATTCCTCGCGTACTCGCCGCAGCAGCTCAACTTGCAGATAGCTGATGGGGTCGAGGTACTGGTCGCGGATCTCCAAGGAACGCTTCAGCGTGGGCTGCGCATCCAAGAGCTCGAGCTCACCGGTGAGTCGCTCCACCTCTGCCACGGTGAGTTCGTACTCATCGCGGATCATGTGGAACAAGCGGTGCAGTTCCGTAGGAACCAACGACGAAACGTAGTGCCCGGCGATTTCCATGTCCGTCTTGGCGAGCGTCATTTCGACGTTGGAAATCACGGAACGGAAGAAGTGCCAGCGGTCCATCATTTCCAGCAGTTGGTCCGTGTCACCGGCCTCGCGGGCAGCCTTCAGACCGGACCCCACACCGAACCATCCGGGCACGATCTGGCGCGACTGAGTCCAGCCAAAGACCCACGGGATGGCGCGCAGGCCGCCAAGGCCCGCGCCGGAATCAGGACGCTTTGACGGGCGCGAGCCGATGTTGAGGGAACCAAGCTGTTCCACGGGGGTGGAGGCCAGGAAGTAAGCCGGCAGCTCGGGGTCGTCGATCAGCGTGCGGTACTGCGCGAACGCGGCATCGGAAATGGTTTCCATGACGCCGGCATAGCGCTCGCGCTCATCCTCCGAGGTGCGCGGGGTCCGGTGCAGGGCCGAGCCCTGCATGACGGCGGCCAGAGACAACTCCAGGTTTTCGCGGGCAAGCTCCGGTAAGGAGTACTTGTCCGAGATGACCTCACCCTGCTCGGTGAACTTGATTTCGCCTTCGAGCACGCCGTTCGGCTGGGCCATGATGGCATCGTACGTGGGCCCGCCACCACGACCAACAGAGCCGCCGCGGCCGTGGAACAAGCGCACGCGAACACCATGCTTGGCGGCAACGTCGCGCAGCTTGCGCTGGGTCTTGTGGATCTCCCACTGGCTGGTCATCACTCCGGATTCCTTGTTGGAATCGGAGTAGCCGAGCATGATTTCCTGAACGTCCCCGCGCAGGCGGACAAGCTCCCGGTAGGAAGGATCGGACAACAACAAGTCAACGATCTCGGCCGAAGCCCGCAGCTCTTCCACGGTTTCCAGCAGGGGCGCGAACCCGATCTTGGCATGCGGCTTGGCGCCGAACAGGTCGATCAGGCCGGCTTCGCGGGCCAGAACTGCTGCCGCCAGGACGTCGTCGGCACCACGGGTCATCGAAATGATGTAGGTCTCTACAACGTCCGGGCCGTAGGTGTGAAGGGCCTGACGGATGCTGCGGAAGACATCGTAGGTGCCATCCGCGGTACCCTCGAGCCTGATCGGGTGCCCGGACAGCGGCCTGCGGGATGCCAGCTCGGCACCCAGGAACGCGAACCGCTCTTCCCGGCTGAGCGAGCCGTAAGGCTTGTCGGCACCGAGGCGATCCACGAGTTGCCCGACGGCGTCGTGGTGGTAGTCGGCATGCTCACGAATATCCAGGGTTGCCAGGTGGAGGCCAAACGCAGCAATTGCGCGCCGAACGCGGGCCAAGGCGCCGTCGGCCGCAAGACCAGCGGAGTGATTGCGAAGTGAGGCTTCAAGCAAGCCGAACTCTGCCAGCAACTCGGACGTGGCTGCGTAGTCGCGGCCAGGCTGGTGATAAGTCGACGCAGAAATACGCCGACCGGTGTTGATCAGCTTGGCTTTGATACAGGTCAGCTTGAGTCGGTAAGGCTCTTGGGCGTTGAGTTCAAGGATGCGTTTGTCCAGGCCAGGGAGGTTCTTGAGGTCCTCGGTGATCGAGGCCAAGAGTTCCTGATCAGCTCCGAACAGTGCCGTGGAGTTGGAAAGGATGGAAATCAGTTCGTCGATCAGGGCGATGCTGATGCGGACGGCATTCTGGTTCTGCAACTGCAGGATTTCACGAGTGACAGCGGCGGTGACGTTGGGGTTACCGTCGCGGTCGCCACCGATCCAGGAACCGAATCGGATAGGCGAATTGCTCTCAGGGAGGACGACTCCGTGTTCGGCGAGGAGTTCAGACAAGTCCGTCAGCATTTCCGGCATGGCGTCGGTCAGGATGCTGTTCAGGTAATAGATGGCATTGCGGGCCTCGTCGACGGGCGTGGGGCGCACCTGGCGAAGTTCATCCGTCTGCCACATCTGGTCGATGATCTCGGAAAGTTGGCGGTCTTGGCGACGACGGGCCGACGTCCCCTCTGCCGTGGACTGAGCAAGGACGTCGGAGAGTTTTCGGATCTTGTCGAGCACGGAACGCCGTGAAGCTTCCGTGGGGTGGGCCGTGAAAATGGGCCGGACATCGAGTTCGTTAACGACGTCTTGGAGGACCTGTGGACCTGCCTGTCCAGCGATTTCGGAGACGGCCTTGGCCAGCCATCCGTCCTTTTCCTGCCGGGTCCGGAGCCCGCGGACGCGGTGCACCTGCTCCGCCGCGTTGCTGAGGTGGAAATAGAAAGCGAAAGCGCGGACCAGGTCGGTCGCCTGGTCCAGCGGCAGGGAGGCGAGCAATTCGCGGACCTGTGCAACGACGTCGTGCGCGCTCCAAGGACCGGTAGCGTCGGCACCGCCACGCGCGGCTTCTTTGGATTCCTTGGTCAGCAGGCGCACCTGCTCCACGAGTGCCAGCAGTTCGGGACCGTGCTGGCGGACCAGCGATTCGCCGAGCAGAGTAGAAACGCGGCGCACGTCAGCGCGCAATTCCGCGGCGAGATCGGTGTCTTGATGGGCAGTGTGAACCATGAATACATACCTTCGGGATCTGGTTTTGGCCCGTACACTGCGCTGGATACTGTGAGCCGGATTACTAGTGTTTCCTACGGGATCTTACCCGCACCCGACTCCCCCGCGGGAATGCGTCTCAGATTTTGTCGTCGTCGGACGCCGGCTGTCCTGGGCCCGCCATCCCGCTGGGAGGCAGCCACATCTTGCCGTCGTAAGGGTCACCGCCCAAGGAACCGGGACCTGCCGACAACCTCTCGTGGCGCTGCTGCCGTATCTCCTCCAAAGCTGCGGCCGCCTCCTGCCTGGTGGGCGCGCCCGTGGCCGGTTCGATCATGGACAGGACGCTCCCCAATGTGCCGGTAGCCCCCTTGTGGGAAACGCCGTGCTGCACTAGACGCGTCCCTGCCCAGATGGACCCCGCAATGAGTGCGAAGCTGACAACTACGGCCACTACAGTCTCGATCCCCATGGGCCTAGGCTACGCCGTGAGACCAGACCGGGACAGCATGCGATTTCCCGGCCCGCGCCTTGCACAGAGCGTCCCAATGCCGGTCATCCATGAGGCTGGCTGGCGTCACATCCATCTCCGCCCAGACGCCAAAAGGTTCGACGGCGGAACGCACCTAACGCACGATGTCCGCCATGGCTTCGCCACGCCGCCAGCCGATGCGCGCGTGAGATGGGTGTTAAAGTCGCGCCGATGTTCGCGGTGGAACCGGACCCTGTAACCGGCAGTGTAGACACGCCGGGTGAGCTCGAGGTCCTCGCCCAGCTTGACCTCATGGAAACCGCCAACCTGCTGAATCACGTCCCTGCGGAATGCGGAAATATTTCCGGAAACGATGGGCAGGCAAAGCACAGGTGACAGGGCCCTGTGTACCAGGCTCGTCCCTGCATGGCTGAGGACAGCGAGCATCATGTTCTGAAGGCGATTCAGGTTGAACGGCCGATCACCGCCGTATACCGCTCCAACCTTTGGATGATCGAAACCGTCAAGCAAATGCATCAGGGTGTCCGGCGCAATGATCCCATCGGCGTCGACAAAGACCAGAATGTCACCGTGGGCTGCGGCAATGCCATAGTTCAAGGCAGCCACCTTCCCGGCGTTGGCCTGGGAAAGGAACCGGACCCGGTCATACTGTTGCGCCAGGCCATTCATGATGCCGGCCGTCGAATCGGTGGATCCGTCGTCCACAAGAATCACCTCCAGTCTCAGGTAACGGCTCGCGAGGATCGACTCCACACAGCTGGTGATGACCACCGCCTGGTTGTAGGCGGGGACGATAACCGATACCAAGGGTCGCTGGTTGAGCACGGAATGACGATGCTTGGAGGAGGTGGGCCGGTGGAGACGATTGACGTGCAAAGCCAAAGGAACGTAGGCAGTCTTGATCATGCCGACGCTGAGAATCACCAGGCCGCCAACCTGGACAAATGCCAAGGCCAGATCCAGAAACGTCACAAGACCCCACCGAGCATTCGTGCTGGAACATGGCGAAGCAGGACGCGTTCCAGAAGCTCTGGTGCGTGGGCGCTGTTCGCGCCAAACCTGGCGTTGATCTGCAGCACTACAGGCCTTCCATCCGGCATTCGCCGGATGTCCATGTCGATTGGTCCTGTCAGTCCCAAGGCAACCACGGCTTCCCTGGCCAAGTAGGCTACGTCGGCGGCCTCTGCCGATTCCAGTCTCTTGACAGAGACAGCCTCGTGTCCTTGTTTGAGCCCGGTTTTCTCCAGAACCACCACAAGGTCCTTTTCCTCAGGCCCCGCAGCGGAGCGGAAAACCATCGACGAATACTCCGTTCCGGGCGCGAAGCTTTGCACAATCCAGGAATTGTCCAGGGACGACCATATGAGGTCGGTGGGCTGGCCACCGGGAGCGTTGCATTCCAGTATTTGGACCCCGCGTCCACCGTGCGAAACCCGGGGCTTGACCACCAGCGATCCGCCAAGCACGTTCATTGCTTCGTCGAGCGAACCGAAATCTCCAGGTAAGCCGAACCCGGGCACGGCAACTCCGGCTTTGGCAAGACACTTCATGGTGAGGTGCTTGTCATTCGCCATGCGAACGGGGGCGGAATCGGCCATGACGACTTCGACGCCCGGAGCGAAGCCATCCCTGGCCTGAGATACCAGCACAAGCTCATCGCTGACAGTGGGCACCAGGAGTTCGATTCCATAACTGCCTACGAGCCCTCGGAGTTCCCATAGATAACCGGGGGAACTTGAGGGCGACACTACTGCCACCACATCCGCTGCAGAAGCCTGTACCTGTTGCATATCGACACCCAGAACCCAGTGGCCCTGATCCATCAATTGACGCGCCAAGGAACGTCCGGCCGGCCCTCCGACGCCCGTTACCAGTACCCGCACCATTAGAACTCCCCTACAGCCGAGCCGAGCAATCGAATCTGCTCAAAGCCCACTCGACACGAGGTCTTCACCTGTGAGCCCCCAAAAGCCGCGAGACTGCGGACCCTCTCGGCGCTCATGTACGCCTGCCCTCTTGGTTGCGGTGCATATTTCCCTCAAATTGCATGGATAGTGCGCGACTCCCGTCCCTTTGGGAACCGCCGTTGAAATAGTGGCGGAACCAGGAGCTTCGTGACGCTGTCCGTGCTGCGAAATCATGGTCAGTAGTTGTAAACAAACTCGCCCGGGGCAAGCCCGGTTCCACTCAGGGAGTATGTAAGAACGCCGTCGCTTTGACCTTTGGACGCCGTGACTACACGAAAATGCAGATCGCCTCGCTGTACCGAGTCCGTGAAACAGGTGGCGACGTTCCGGTCCGCCAACGAACACGACCATCCCTCCGGAGCAACGAGTGAACCTTCCTCGATCCGCGCATTCTTTCGCACGGAAAACACTGCTTTACCAGGGCCAAGCGGATGCGAACCGCTGACTGAAAAGTCCACCTGCACAGCTGTGGTGTTGGATCGTTCCCCCGTGTCTTCCGCGGAAGCCGTCACCGCGCCAAGAGGGTCCTTGGACGGCGTCATGGCCGGAGACGACGGGACCGGTGAAGAAGGGGTCTCCGGGCCCGGTTGTGCCGATATCCCGACAGGCGGTTCCGCAACCTCCTGCGCCGATATCTCGACAGGCGGTTCCGGAACCACCACCGGCGGTGCGGGCTCAACCGGAACCGAGGAAGCAGGAACCGGAGAGCTCGGCGTCTCTGCAGCTGGAGCTGGCAGGAACGGGACTGCAGTGGGTGACTGTTGGGAAGAACTTGTCACCACGGTGGGCTCCTCCATGTAGGCATCCGGTCTCAGGTGGTCAACGATTCCCACGGTGCCCAGCACGAGTCCAAGTCCCGCGGTTGCGATCATGGCCATTACGGCGGGTTGTGCAATGGCGGGGACCACAATGGCAGCTTTGACTGGCACCAGCCCTCCCAAAGCGCCCAGCCCTGCGCCCTGTCCGACCCACGCCGCGAGGGGAATTCCAGTGATCAGCGGGAGGAGCGCAGCTCTCATACTCCCCTGAATGTCCTTGAGCTCGGACAGGGCACGTGTGCATTTCGAGCACCCGGTCAGGTGTTCCCGCACCTTGCGTTCAGAAGCACTGGAGAGTCCCCCTCGAATGAAGTTGCCTAGCTTTGAGACGTATCCGGCGCAATCATTGCTCGGTTCTTCGGCGACATGGGCTTGTAAGTACTGCCTCCTCAAGCCTTCCCGGGCACGCAGTGCCAGGGCCGAGACGGCGTTGGCCGTCAGCCCCAGCATAGGGGCCACAGCAGCAGGCTTCATTCCTTCGACATCCAGATACCAGAGCACGGCCTGCCACCGTTCCGGAAGGGAGCGAAACGCCTTTGCCACGGTGTGCGATTCGAAGGCCTTCACTGCTGCATCAGGTTCGGCCAGCGAGCTGTCCAGGACGGAGTCGTCACCAATAGGCAGCGTCTTGCCCGCCTTCCGGTTCCGATGATGCGAAAGGCGGGTGATGGTGGACAACAAATATGCCCGGAAGAAGTTGTCCGGCCCTTTTCCGGCAACGAGGTTTTGCAGCACGGCGTGAAAGGCCTCGGCCACAATATCCTCGGCGTCGCTTGGGTTGTCTACGTTTCGTCGGGCCACAGTGTGGGCGATTGGCAGATGACGCTCGTACAACATGTCGAAAGCAGACATGTCTCCGCCACGCACCAGCTTGATAAGTTGTCCGTCGCTCTCAACACCGGTGTTTTGACTGCTTCCTGTACTTGTCCTGGACGCCATTAAGGCATCCCCACAACGTTTGAAATCGTGCCCATATATACGTAGTGGGCTCGTGTCGCAAGTCATGACGCGAATTTGTACAAAGTCTTTAGCAACAGGGAACTCGCTACCACTTCGTCATGAATCCGGCCTCGGGTGCACTAATGGCATATGACATCGTTCCGGACAAAATCCATCGCCGAATGTACATTTTCGCGACACCTTTTGATGCGCAGGTGGCAGACGACCAGTTATCAAAGGGGTTGGCGCTTCCGGGCCGATTGGTTCCTTCCCGAAGTCCGGACAGTGGTGACTTCCCTCGCGACGAGGGCCACGGTTCCGGCTCCTACCGCCAAATCCCTTGGCGCCGCCCGAGCCCGGAACGGCGTCAGCATCAGTGAAACCATGACGGACTTCCGGGCCCTCTTCGCCGCAGCAGACCAAAGACTGGACATAGATGCGCTCCAGTCGCTTGCTGAAGGCTGGGCCGAGGGGGCCGAATCAGCACCTCCCATTTCCTGCACTGATGTCTACACGGGGTTGGCTACACGGTCCTATTTCCAGCGTCGCGTCCACGAACTGTCTGTTTTTGGGCCGGAGTGCTCCCGCCCTCACGCCCTTGCCATCATTTCGCTGCCCACACCCGGCGAAAGCCGCAGCCATTGCTGGACCCTGCTGGCGCGGCTGGGTGAAGTTGTGGAACACCACCTCAAAGGGACCGGAGCGTCGGCGATGTTCCAGGACACCGCTCTCCACGTGCTGTTCGCTGTGACGGAGCGCAACCTTGCGCGACTTATGGAGTGCCAACGGGCCATTGAATGCCTGAATGAAGGAACTCCGGGTCAATCACGCATCAAGTTTTACCCGCTGCCGGCTGCGCCTTCCGGAGCAGTGCCACAGGATTCAGTCCCGGAAGCTTCGTGAGGAAAGTTGGCGGGCACCGTCACGAACCTCGCGGGCGGGACACACATAAGTGGACGAAAAACGCCTACGGATTCGAAGGACCCATCCAGCATATGAATAAGCAGATCTATCTAAAGCCCGCCTCACTGGTGGCCGCGCTATTGGCTGTCGTCATGACTGCCATGGGACTGGCTTGGTCGGCATTGCCCGCCAACGCTGCCGTTATCCCGGACGCAGTGGTCACCCTCAGCACGGACTCAGTGGTCACCGAACAATGGGACCAAGTGGATCTGACGTGTGAGTGGTCCGTTCCGGACAATTCACAACCGGGCGATACCTTCAACCTTCAGCTCCCAGCCGAGCTTCGCTGGTTTGGTGCCGCGTCGTTTGACCTGGACAACTCCGACGGCGAAACAGTCGCCACCGCTTTAGCGGAAGACGACGGCAGCGTGGTCTTCACGCTGACCGACTTTGTGGCCACGCATCCCCTCAACGTGGGCGGGACCTGCAGTTTCAGCACTCGGTATGCTGTGGCGCCAGGCACCGGCGAAACAACCGATCTGTCCTTCACTGTGGGATCCACTGTGGTCCGCGTACCGGTGGAGGTCGAGGGTCCGTGCACCTCGGATTGCGATCCGGGCGTCCCGACCTCAGCTGGCAAATCAATGTGGTGGGCCAACGCTGCCCAGACTGAACTTGAGGCACTCTTTTACATGCCTCCCATGCCTTCGGACACTAACGATGTAGTGGTCACCGATACTCCGGCGGCCGGAATGGAAATCGACTGCGACCGGATCACGCCCCGCGTGGGCATGATTGCCAGCAGCGCCGGAAACATCATTGAGCCCATGGAAAACGAGAAATACCCGGCCACAGTGGACTGCACTAAGGAGGAAGTCACGGTTCGCTGGACCGGCTTGCCCAAGGGCGAACGTGTTGAGCTGTTCGTCATCACCATAGTGACGGACAAGGACCTGAACGCCTACAGCAACAACGGAACTGTCACCATTGCAGGCCAGGAGACACCCGTCGGTGCCGAGACAAAGCGAACGAGCGGTGGCGGTACTGGCGAAGGAACGGCCACCCCCACACCCACGCCGACACCGACGCCCACGCCCACGCCCACGCCGACACCGAGCCCCAGCACGACTTCAGCAACCCCCACAGCCACGCCGACACCGAGCCCCAGCACGACTTCAGCAACCGCCACAGCCACGCCGAGCCCCAGCACAACCAGCCCTGTCATTGGGGCAGTTGAGGAGCCTGCCCATCCAGCAGACGGCTCCAAGCCGCTGGCCAGCACGGGTGCCCCAGGACCGGCCTTCATCTATATGGCTGCAGCGCTCCTGGCCATAGGATCGTTGCTCGCCTTCGTCGGCGCCCGACGCTCTGCCAGGCGGCAGCACTAGTCCGCATCTGTGGGTCCATCCACCTCGGCTCGCGCTGGCATGCATCGGGGGCCAGCGCGAGCCGAACCATCGAGGCAGTTTCGGGAATGATGACCACGGGTGCATGGTTGTGGGAAGTGCAAGAGACGGCCAACCGAGGAGACCCATGAGCTCGCCCACCACCTCATTAGACGCGCAACTCGCCCGTTGGGAGCGCTTCCGTGCAGGACGGAACGCAGCTTTGGCCACGGAACACGGCTGGCTGACCCTCACGTCGTTCCAATGGCTCGAGTCGCAACCGGCAAGTGTGGATCTCGCTCCAGGGCTTTGGTCAACCGACGGCAAGGCAGCCACCGTCACAGCGAGCGTCGAGGACGGCCTCACCTTCGTCGAGACCGGGGAACCCTTGGTGGGGTCTGCCACGGCTATCCTTCAGGACGAAGAGTCGCTGATGTGGGTTCAATTCGGCGGCAATGACGGCGCGCAGGTCGTGGTGGAACTCGCCATGCGGGCCGACAAATACGCTATCCGCACGCGAGATGACGGATCACCGGTCCTGACGGAATTCGACGGGGTGCCCACGTACGAATACAACCCCGATTGGGTCATTGAAGGTCGCTACGAGGCCTACCCGGAGCCAGTCGATGTACCCATCGGAACTGCCAATCCCTTGGTGGACGGAGTTCACCGGTCCGTGGGGGAAGTCGTGTTCCGTGTGCCAGGGATCCCGCATGAGATCCGGCTGCATGCCGAAGAGGAGAAGCTCGGCGCGCTCAACGTCACGTTCCATGATGAAACCAACGGCAAGACCACGGACGAGTGGCGCAAGGTGTTCATCCCGCGCCCACGCCCTGACGGTTCCGTAGTGATCGACTTCAACCGGGCCATCAACTACCCCAGCGCCTTCACTCCTTACGGCACGTGCCCCATGCCCGTCCGAGGGAACTCCATCGACGTCAGCGTGGAGGCCGGAGAAAAGATCCCGCAAAGCTGATCGGCGGCGGAGCGCCCCAGCCTCAGACGATCGCGGACACCCCTGTCACCGCACGCCCCACGATCAACGAGTTGATTTCGTACGAGCCTTCGTACGTGTAGATTGCCTCAGCGTCGGCAAAGATCTTCGCCATTCGATAGTCGGTGACGATGCCATTGCCACCCAGGATGCCTCGACCCAGTGCCACGGTTTCGCGCATCCTGGCGCTGCAGTAGGCCTTGGCGAGCGCCACTTGCGCCATGTCAGCGCCGCCATGCCGGGCGCCCTGAGCATCCGTGAAGATCCCCTCTTGGAGCTGCGCGATCCGCACCATCATGCCCATGCTGGCCACCGCGTTGCCGAGCATGTCCACCAAGTGTTGTTGGATGAGCTGGAATTTGGCGAGCGGCTTTCCGAACTGCATGCGCTCGACGGCGTACTGCCGGGCGACGTCGAAGGCGGCCAGTTGCTGCCCTACGGCTTGCCAGGCAACCATAATTCGTGAGCCCCGCAGGAGATGGTTGGTGTCGGCGAAGCTGTTGATGCCGGCAAAGCGATCTGCCTCGGCCACCTCAACATCCTTGAAGACGATGTCGGCGTTCTGAACGGTACGAAGGGCAATCTTGTGCTCGATCCTGCTCCGTGAGACACCAGGGAGAGCAGCGTCAACGATGAATCCACGCACCGACCCGTCGGCCTCATCCTTGGCCCACACGAGCATGTAGTCGCAGAACGTCCCGTTGCCAATCCAGCGTTTGGCGCCGTTGATCACCCAGTAGTCCCCGCCGTCGGACTCTGCCCTGGCGACCCGCCGCGCAGAAGTTTCCATACCGCCGGCGACGTCGGAGCCGTGCTCCGGCTCGGTGAGCGCGAACGACCCCGTCGTCCGAAGGTTTGACGCGTCGTCGAGATAGCGGTCCTGCTGTGCGTCGGAACCGAAGTCGTACAGCGATTCAACGAAGAGATCGTGGTGAACCATGAAGAAAGTGGCGATCGAAGTGTCCACACGCGTCATTTCGGCGATCACCAGGCCGGCGAACAGGTGTGTGTAACCACGCTGCGCCGGCGCGCTGAGCCGGAGTGCGGCGAGCTTGGGCAGGATGTGGTCCGGGAATTCGGCCTTCTCCCACCACTGCCCCGCATAAGGCGCGATCTCTGTCGCGAGGAAGGCCCGCAGTTCATTGAGCTTTCGTTGTTCCTGCACACTCAACAGCGACTCGAAGTCGAAGAAATCGGCGTTCGGAAGATCTGCCACTGAGGAACGTGTTGCGCGCCCCGAACCAGCGCTGTCCAGGACCGAAGAACCAGAAGCATCCGGACCAGCCGAATCAAGGGAACCGGCAGCGGGAGCCTCCGAAGCTGCGCTGCCGTTGTAGTCGCCCATCATTTGAGTCCCATGCGGATGGCGCCGTCGAGGCGGATGGTCTCTCCGTTGAGCATGGCGTTTTCGACGATGTGTGCGGCCAAATTGGCGTATTCTGCAGCGCGGCCGAGTCGCGCGGGGTGTGGGACCTGCTGGCCTAGTGAATCCTGGGCTGCCTGGGGAAGGCCCGCCATCATGGGTGTCTCAAAGATGCCGGGAGCGATGGTGGCGACCCTGATCAGCGAGCGCGCAAACTCACGTGCCAACGGGAGCGTCATGGCAGCCACCGCACCCTTCGAGGCAGCATAGGCAGGCTGGCCGATCTGGCCTTCAAAGGCCGCAACGGACGCTGTATTGATGATGACTCCGCGCTCGGGACCGCCCAAGTCAGTGGACACCGGTTCGCTTTCCACCATGGCCGCGGCGGCAAGGCGGATCACGTTGAAGGTTCCCACGAGGTTGATCTGGATGACTTTGTTGAAGTTCTCCAGCGGCAAGATGCCGTCGCGGCCGAGGACCTTGCCGGGAGTGGCCACCCCGGCGCAGTTGACCACGATGCGGAGCGTGCCCAAGGAAGCCGCGGCGTCGACGGCGGCCTGCACCTGGGCCTCGTTGGTGACATCTGCGGGGACGAAGACGGCGCGGGGACCGGAATCGGCGCCGCCCGACTCCACGCCCGGCGCACTCGCGTTCAATTCTGCTGCGAAGGCCTCCCCGGCCGACTGTGGAAGATCCACCAGCACCACTGATGCTCCGCCGTCGAACAGGCGCTTTGCGGTAGCGGCGCCCAACCCTGATGCTCCGCCGGTAACCAGCGCAACCGTGCCCTTGATGTCCATCCATCCTCCTTGATGCAGACTCAAATCCGTTAATGCATGTTAACTGGAATTGTGAGCCGGCGCACCCTCGGTAGGCTGGGCCCATGCCAGCCGAAACCTTCGACACCTCCCCTGCCGACCAGTCGCTTCCCATCGCTGACACAACGGAGTGGGCGGCACGCGCCAACCAAGCCGCCCGCTCGGTGACGCGCACCTTCGGCCGCAGGCTATGGTTCATCCCCGGCACACATATCGGCGCGGTCAGCGTTCCGTCAACAGTCAGACAACGAGTCCTCGGCCCTTGGCATTACTGGTGGCAGGCCCACTATGTGGACTGCCTGGTGGATGCCGGTCGCCGTGAATTGACTACGAAAGTGAAGTTCGACGGCGACGCCCGCCCGAGTGCCGGACGTCTGGCATCGCGACTGGTCACCACCATCCGGCTCAGGAACGTCCTGAGATTCGTGAACCATTACTACGACGACATGGCTTGGCTCGCTCTCTCCACGCTCCGACTCGAAAGGCTGGCGGAGGAAACCCGGAAACCTGGCCGCCGACGCAACGCCTATGTCCGCAAGAGCCTGACACTGCAATTCGATTCGGCCTCCACGGAGGACCTGGGCGGCGGAACGTTCTGGAGCACCGCCAGGGACTTCAAGAACACCCCGGCCACGGCGCCGGTGGCCCTCTATTTCGCCAGGACAGGTCGCCGGGAGCGAGCGCAGGCATTGGTGAGCTGGCTCAACGCCAAGCTGTTTGACGATGCCCGTGGGCTGTACCTGGACGGGCTCCGCATTCGGAATGGCGAGACCATCTTGGAGGACGCGGTGTACACCTACAACCAGGGGCCCGTCCTCGGCGCACTCTTGGAGTTGGGTGGGCAGGAGAACTTGGACCGGGCTGCGCGCCTGGTTGAGGCCGTTGCGCGGGAGCTGACCGTCCCCGGCACGCGTATTATCCACGGCGACGGCACGGGCGACGGCGGACTCTTCACCGGGATCCTCGTCCGGTATCTGGCTGTCGCAGCACGGGACGATCGACTTCCTGAAGCCAGCCGCAGAACAGCACAGGCTCTGGTGCAGGACACAGCAGAGGCGTTGTGGCAGGGTCGTCACCAAGCGGGCCCTGGAACCACCGGCGAAACGCGAACCACCGGCGAACCACCAAAAGAAGTCCCACGCCTCATCTTCTCGCCCGACCCCCTGCGACCGGCCAGCGAGACGTATCCGCCAGGGACCGCCGTCGAACTTTCCACCCAACTGCAAGCCTGGATGACCTTCGAGGCGGCAGCGACACTGACGCCCGCCCAACCCAAGTAGGTAGCAGTTAAGCGCGTTTTGAGCGCTCAAAACGCGCTTAAATGCGACCTACTTGGGCTCGGAGGCCGGGCGTTTCTTCTGCGGGTAGGGGGCCTCGTGCTTGGCCAGCATCTCGACGAATCCGGCGATTTTCCGAGCCCGGGTATCGGCCCTCTTCACCAGATTCGTGCGGTGGATGAGGGCGAAACGGTTTTGTGAGGTCAGGACATCGAACATTGCCTGCGCCTCGGGAACGGCCTCTATGGCCGCGGCAAGGTCGTCCGGGACCACCGAATCTGCCGGGCCCGCATAGGCAGCTTCCCATCGACCGTCGGCTTTGGCGGCCTCGACGGCGGCACGTCCAGCGTCGGTCATCTTGCCTTCGGCTTCGAGCCGCGCAATGTGCCCCACGTTCCGAACGGACCAGATGCTGCGGCGGCCGCGCGGGGTCATGCGTTGGAAGTAGCTCTCGGCGTCGCGGCTCTTGGACTGACCATCGATCCAGCCAAAGCACAGTGCCTCGTCCAGGGCGGCGTCGTAATCCAGTTCGGTGACGTTGCCGCCCTTCTTGTGGAGGATCAGCCAGACGCCCGGGCTCTCGGCGGCGTGCGCCGAAAGCCAGGAACGCCACTCGGCACCGTCTCGGACAAGAAGTTCTTCAAGCTCAATGGGCATGGCTTCATTCTGCGTGAACAAGGCCTGACATGGACCCGGCCACGCGGAATAGGCTGGAGCACAAACGCAAAGCCCAGGAGGACCAATGTTGCGAGCCCGCCCCATCCATTTCACCTCTCGCCCGGAGCAGTGGACTGCGCTGCTGACGACCTTGGGCCTGGTGAACACGGTCAATGACGGCGATTGGTTGGAGTTCGACGCCGGTTCCGGTCGCCTGGCGCTGCACCGCGTGGAACACACACCGGCGCCCGGATCACCCGAGGACGGCACCACCATTTTCGGCGTCGAAGTCGGAATCCTGGACGAGTTCGCCCGGCGTACGCGGGAAGACGGCACCAACGCCGAGGTCATCGACGCCTCCCATGGAACCACTGTCCAAGTCTCAGCAAAGGATGGCTTCCAGTTCCTGGCAGACCAGTCGCAGAAAGCGGAAGACGGCACGTGGGCTACCTCAAGCCGAGCCGACCAGGCACTCGCGGTGGTCGCAACGTGGGTGAGTCCCGACGTCGATGGTTCCTCGCAGGAGCTCCGGAACATCGGTGCCCGGCCGCGGACGTCGAACGACGAATCGGCCACGTTCAGCACGAAAAACGGCGGAGTTTTGCGGATTATCCACGGAGCCGATGCCACCAACGGGGATCTGGCGTTTGAGTACGACGGCGGGCTGGAACGTTTACTGGATCGCCTCAAGGCCGTGGAAATCGAGGCACGCATTGAGGATGGCATCCTGTATGTGGCCAATCCGGATGCCGCGAGCGGAGCAGCGCCGGCGTCGATCCTGGTGGAGAAATCTCCGGCCTCGACGGCGTGAAAATCCCGGGAAACAATTCCTGCGGAGAACGTTGATTTGGTGACCGGCCGAGCCTACTATCAACGTGTCTGGGATAGGTAAAGGCAACATGTTTGCGCGCCCTGACCCACGCCGGGACGAGCTTCCCGGTGAGTATGGCCGGGCTTGAAGATTGACCCGTTGTTTGCTTGGCAGGCACTACAAACACCGCCGCCTTTCACAGGCCGCTGCGCAACGTCGCTGTTCGCGGGAAACCGTCCAACGGCGCCGTCACCCAAGGTCTCAGGGTGACTCGATATCCACACGCCAGTCCTCTGGATTGGCACAGCGGGGGGATTGTCACGGCACCGGATAACCCCGTCCGGGCCGAACGGTTTCACTAGAAATCAGGCACCCCAATGAGAAACAAGAAACTTACCTCGATTGGCGCAGCCGCAGCCTGTCTGGCTTTAGTCCTCTCAGCAACAGCTGCCCAAGCCAACCTCACCGGAAGCCCCTTTGACGCGGCCGACGGAAACCTGGTCCTCAACGACGAAACACAGGATTGGGCCACGGCCCCCATCAGTTGCGTTGCTCCTATCTCCGGATGTGGAATCGACCTGGACACCGGCCAGAATGACAATTCGTTCGGCCAAGGCACCAAGGAAGACACAGAAGTCCCGACTGTGGTCACAGGTTCCATCCCGAACAACAAGAGCGATCTGCTCCGCTTCTACGCCTACTTGAAGACCGAATCCAACGGCAAGGACTACGCCTACTTGGCTTGGGAGCGCGTTCAGGAGCCTACGGGCACCACCAACATGGACTTCGAGTTCAACAAGAGCACCGCGGTTTCGGCCAATGGTGTGACTCCGGTCCGGACCGCTGGTGACGTCCTGATCAAGTACGACCTCTCGCAGGGCGGCACAAATCCGACACTGGGCTTCCACCGGTGGGTCGCCACTGGACCCAAGTCCTTGTGCGACTCCGCAAACAGCACTCCGTGCTGGGGTCCCGTACAGCCCTTGACCGGCAACTTCGAGGGATCCATCAACGATCCTGCCAACAACCCACCGTCCGGTACGGTAGTTGACCCGATCGCCCCGAATGCACCCCGCAACCTGTCTGCCCGCACCTTCGGCGAGGCCGCCATCAACCTGACCGATGCCGGCATCATCCCGGCCGGTTCATGCGAAACCTTCAGCGGAGCCTACCTGAAGAGCCGGTCCTCCGACTCCTTCACTGCGGCTTTGAAGGACTTCATTGCACCTGTGCCGCTGAACTTCAGCAAGTGCGGTTCCATCAAGATCCATAAGGTCACCGTGGGCGGCGACGGAACGTTCGGCTACACCACCACTGGTGGGCTGACGCCGTCGACCTTCAACCTGAGCAACGGCGGAACCCGTGACTACGGCACCTCGGTACAGCCGGGAACGTACAGCGTCACCGAGAGCACACTGCCCTCGGGCTGGACTCTTACGGACCTGAGTTGCACGGTATCCGGAACGGGTACATCCGCGACTCCGAGCGGGGCCACAGTCGACATCGTCCTCGGATTCCAAGGCACCGTTGATTGCACGTACACGAACACTGCGAAGGGAACCATCAACGTCCACAAGCGGGACGATGGAACAGGCAGCGGAGCATCCCTGGCTGGTGCCGTCTTCACGTTGTACAACAACGTGGCACCGCTTGAAACGCGTGGCGCTGAAGACACCACAACAGGCCTCACCTGCACCACGAATGCCAGCGGCGATTGCTCGTTCACGGACATTCTTGCTGGCGAGTACTGGGTGGTTGAGACTACGACACCCGCAGGCTACGACACTGCAGCGGATCAACGGGCAACGGTTGGGGCTGGCGGTACGGTCAGCCTGACCTTCACGGATCCCCGTGATTTCAAGATCATCGTGCTTGTCTGCAAGTCCGCAGACAACTCGCTGTATCCGAGCACAGTGACGGTCGACGGCGTCGACCTCACCTCACTGGGTACAGCCCCGGCAGGCTTCACCGCTGCACAGCTGTGCGGCCTCGGCGGTGCTGCCTACGATGATAAGAAGTTCGGAGACCACCCGGCGAACGTAGCCATTCCGCAGTAACGGAAGCGGATATCGCGGCCGATCCATGGCCACCGTTCACCTACACCAGGAAGCACCCCCGTCATATGGCGGGGGTGCTTCCGTGCGGCGGGGGTGCTTCCGTGCGGCAACCCCAAGCAGCTAGTCCTCCAACGCCCCATCACAGAGCCGGCCCACAACCTCAGTGAGCATGGTGAGCCCGGCCACGATGTCCTCGTCCGTAGTGTATTCGTGCTCGTTGTGGGAGATGCCGTCAACGCTGGGCACAAAGAGCATCACGGTGGGAACGATGTCCTTCATGTTGGTGGAGTCGTGCCCGGCCAGGGTCATGACTTCCTTGTTGGACAGCCCCAAGTCTGCGGCGACCTTGGCGGCGAGCTCCACTCCTTCGGGCTGGTACGGAGTCACGGCCCAGGAGTGCGAGTGGTGCTTCTCCACGGAGACGTTGGCCAGGCGTTCGATTTCCGTGATGCGGGCGTGCAGCAGGGCGTCGGCCTCGGCCAGGACGGCTTCGTCGGCGCTGCGCAGGTCCAGGAGCAGGTTCACGCGGGACGGCACCACTACGGGCGAGTTCGGGTAGACGTTGAGCTGGCCCACGGACGTGTGCAGGAGGCCGGGGAAACGATCAGCGAGTTCGCGCGCGGCAACCACCAGCATGGAGGCACCCAAGAGGGCATCCTTGCGATCCGCAATCACGGTGGAACCGGTGTGCGCCTGCTCGCCATGGACCACGAACTCGTACTTGTTGGCGGCCCAGTTGGAGCTGACCAGACCGATCGTGATGCCTTCGCGCTCCATGCTGCGGCCCTGCTCGATGTGGATCTCAGCGCAGTACGCAGCCTCCGGCCCTTCAAAGGTTCCGCGGCAACCGATCGCGTCCAGAGCGTCGCGCACCGTGATCCCGGCGGCGTCCTTGGTGTTGAGCGCGTCTTCCAGTTCCAGCTTCCCCGTGTAGACGGACGAGCCCATCATGGAGGGCTTGAAGCGGCTGCCTTCCTCGTTGAACCAGTTGACGACGGCGAGATTGAACTTGGGTGCTGGGGCGCCGGCTTCCCAGCGGGCGGCCAAGCGGAACGCGGCGTGGGCCGCGGCGAGGACGCCGTACGCGCCGTCGTACCGTCCCGCCGTCGGCTGTGAATCCATGTGCGAGCCGACCACCACGAAGGGCGCACCGGGTACAGCCTCGTAGAGGCCCCACTGGTTGCCGGCGTGGTCGAACTTGACTGTGAAGCCGTGGTCTTCCAGGAGTCCTGCGAGCCAACGGCGCTGTTCGCCGTCGGGAATGGTTGCGGCTTGGCGGTCCACGCCGCCGTTCTCTGTGGCGCCGAACGCGCTCATGGTCCGGAAGTCCTGCACGAAGGCGGTGTCCTGGGCGGTGAAACGTGTGGTGGTTGTCATGGTCTCCCCTATGAACTCTGCCGCGACTGAACTCGGCCGCTCTGAATGAACGGCGACAGCGCAGCGTGCTGGAACTCTGTTGATTGGTAGGTAAAGCGGCCTCCGACGGCGGTGGCCTGGACCTGTAGTTCGCTGATGGTGGGTGCCTCCAAGGGCGAGGCGGACAGGACCGTGAAGTCGGCAAGTTTGCCTGGTGACAGCGTGCCCTTCTCGTCCAAGGTCCCTGTTGCCGCGGCCGCGCCGGACGTGTAGGCGGCCAGTGCCTGCTGCGGGGTGAGGCGTTCCGCGAGGTTTCCAAAAACGGCCCCCGATTCGGTCCGGCGGTCCACGAACGCCTGCATGCCGCGGAGCACGTTTCCGTCGGCGACCGGCCGGTCCGAGCTTCCCGCAAGCGTCACGCCGGCTTCCAGGAAACTGGCCGCACGGTACGCCCATGGCAAGCGGTCCGGTCCGAGGGAAGCGGTCATGCCGTCCCCGCCATCGCGGAAGAAGCTGGCCTGCGGCGTCACGGCGATTCCGGCGGACGCGAGCCTGGCTAACTGGTCCGGGCGCGTAATGGAGGCGTGCTCGATCCTGTTGGGCAGCCGGCGCGGCCCATACACGGCCTGGCAATCCGTGATGATGTCCACGGCGAGGTCGATCGCCCGGTCACCGATGGCGTGGGCCGCGATGGACCAACCCGCGGCGTAGGCGGCCTCGATGCGTTCCCTCAGCTGGGCGGGATCGGCCTGGAAGTAGCCAACATTGCCGGTGTTGTCCCGGTGTCCATGGCTGCAGAACTCATGGCTCACGGCGGCGGTTTCGCCCAGGAGTGAGCCGTCCAGGAACACCTTCGCGGGGCCGAGGGACAAGTACTCGTTCCCGAATCCGCTGGTAATCCCCAGGTCCAGCCCGGCTGGCGCAACTCCCGGACTGTCCGACGCATGACTGTCCAATCCGTGCAGCACATCCAACACCGGCATCACCTGTGCACGGGCGTGCAACCGGCCGTTGGCGGCAGCGCGCTGGTAGGCCGCGAGCTCGGCCGGGCTGTGCCCGATCCAGCCCCCACCCACCCCGGCCTCGGTGAAACTCGTGATGCCCTCGGAGGCGTAGTACAGGGTGGCCCGTTCAAGAGCGTCCTCGATGTCGTCCAACGAATACGGCAAGATCAGCTGCTGGATCAGTTCCTGCGCCGTCTCCTGGACGAGTCCGGTGGGACGTCCCGCTGCGTCGCGGACTATCGCTCCGCCGTCGGGATCGGGGAACGACGGCGACGCCGCACCCGCCAGGCGCAGCGCGGCGGTATTGACCACGGCCATGTGCCCTGAGTTATGCCGCATGAACAGCGGCCGCTCCCCCGTGATGCGGTCCAGCTCGGCGATGTCCGGGAAGGAACCGCCGTGCTGGGTCTGGCTGAACCCGGTGGCGAAAAGCCAAGCATCGCCTTCGGCCCCGTTGTTGGTCACAGCACCGCGGAGAAGCCCATACAGCTCGTCCAAGCCACGGGCACCGGACACGTCCAGTTCCGCGAGGCCCAGCCCGAACCAGGTGGTGTGGCAATGGGCATCGATGAAGCCGGGAGTAACCGTGGAACCACCGAGGTCGAGTACCTGAAGGGCATCCAACCCGTCCAGGTCCTCGTCGAGGCCCACGATGCGTCCCTGCCAGATGCCCAGCGAACTGGCCAGGGGACGGGCCGGATCCATGGTGATGATCTCTGCGTTCCGCAGGAGGAGGTCGAGTTTCATGAGCGGGTTCTAGCGGTGCGAGGTGGTAACGGACTTGATGCGCGTGTAGTCCTCAAGGCCGTACACGGACAGGTCCTTGCCGGTGCCCGAGTGCTTGAAGCCACCGTGCGGCGCTTCGGCCGGAATCACCTGGTGGCAGTTGATCCACACGGCACCGAAATCGAGCTCGTTGGACACACGGGTCACCACGCCATGGTTCTCGGACCAGACGCTGGACGCGAGGGCGTACTTGGTGCCGTTGGCGAGTTCGATTGCTTCTTCCTCGGTGGCGAACGGCTGGACCGTCAGCACGGGGCCGAAGATCTCGTCGCACACCACTTCGTCAGTCTGGAACACGCCGTCGATGACCGTGGGTTCAAAGTGGAAGCCGGTTCCGGTGCGCTTGCCGCCGGAAAGGACCCTGGCGTTGGCCGGGAGGCGGGACATGAAGCCCTCCACACGCTCCAGCTGCGCGGCGCTGTTGAGCGGGCCGAGATCCGCATCGGATCCGCCCACCTTCAGCGCTGAAGCAGCGTCCGCGAGTGCTGCCGCGAACTCCGTGTGGATGTCTTGGTGGACCAGCACCCGCGTCACGGCGGTGCAGTCCTGCCCGGCATTGAAGAAAGCGGCCAAAGCGATTTCGCCGGCGGTGCGCTGGATATCGACGTCGGCAAACACCACTGCGGGTGCCTTGCCGCCCAGCTCCAGATGGACGTCCTTGAGCGTCTTGGCCGCAGCGGACATGACCTGCGCACCGGCACGGGTGGAACCGGTGATGGAGACCATCTCCGGGATGTCGTGCTCCACCATTGCAGCCCCCGCTTCACGACCGCCACAAACGATATTCACTACGCCGGCCGGGTAGACCTGCTGCGCCAGTTCGCCCAGGACAACAGTGGACCAAGGAGTAGTGTCTGCAGGCTTGAGGACCAGAGTGTTGCCCGCGGCAAGAGCCGGACCGATCTTCCAGATGGCCATCATGAACGGGTAATTCCACGGCGTGATCTGCGCGACCACGCCAATGGGCTCGCGCCGGATGGTGGACGAGAAACCCTCCACGTACTCCGTCTGCGCAGTCCCGGAGACCACGCGGCAAGCTCCCGCGAAGAAGCGGAGCTGGTCCGCCCCGCGAAGGATTTCGAGCTCACGGGTCAAGGCTGCGGGCTTGCCGGTGCAAGCAACCTCGGCCTCGAGGAGACGGTCAGCATTCGCCTCGATGAGGTCGGCCAACTGCAGCAGCAGCGACTGCCGCGTACCCGGCGTCGTGCGCTTGTAGCTCTTGAAAGCTTCGGCAGCGGCTTGGAAGGCGGCGTCGACGGCGGCAGCGTCACTGTCCGGCGCGGTGCCGATCTGCTGGCCCGTGGCGGGGTCGAAGAACGGCAGGCTGGCCGCGGCGTCCACGGACTCGCCGTTGATGATGTTCTGAAGCTGGATCACAGTGAGGGCTCCGGTCAGTTTGTTGAAGTCTTGGGGGAACGCGTGGTGGGGTCCTGTGGCAGGTGCAGCAGGGCCGGGAGGCCGGAGTCGACGGCCCGGCGGAACGCGGCTGCGAAGTCCTCCGTACGGTCCACGCGCTCGCCGTAACCGCCGTAGGAACGGGCGAGTGCGGCGAAGTCCGGGTTGGTCATATGCGTGCCCGAAGGGCGGTCCGGGTAGTGCGCTTCCTGGTGCTCGCGGATGGTGGCAAAGATGCCGTTGTCCACCACCAGGACGATGAACTTGGCGCCGTAGCCCATGGCCGTGGCGACTTCCTGGCCGTTCATCATGAAGCAGCCGTCACCGGCAACAGAGATGACCTGGCGCCCGGGGTACGCAAGGGATGCTGCCACGGCTGCGGGGATTCCCATGCCCATGGCGCCGTTGCGGGGTGCGGCCAAGGAATCGGCCGAGTTGTGGTCCAGGTAGCGGGCGGGCCACAGTGCGTGGTTCCCGGCGCCGAAGGTGAGGACGGCGTCGGCGTCCATTTCCTTCTTGAGGACCTCCATGGCGACGCCCAGGTCGACGCCGATGCCGCCGTCGGGCTGTGGCGTGGAGAACTTGAGCTGGTCGGCGCGGGCGCTGGCGAACCAGCCTTCCGCACGTTCACCGGTGGTGTTGGTGGCAGCCACGGCGCTGGCGAATGCCGTCACGTCGGCAATGATGTGCTGGTCCACCCGGCCAAAGTGGCCCAGGAGGTTGGCGTCGGCGTTGACCACCACAGTCTCGGCGTCGAGTCCGCGTTTGTAGCCATCGGAGAGGACGTCGCCGCGGACGCAGCCCACAAAGACGAGCAGGTCGGCGTCGTCGAGGCGTTCGGCGTTGGCGTCGCTGCGGCCGTACCCCAGGAAACCGGCGTAGGCGTCGCTCCGGTGCGGGACGGCGTCGTAAGCGCGGAAGTCGGCCACCACCGGGACGCTGTTGCGGCTTGCCCACGCGGCCAACTGCTCCCCGGACTCCTGCGTCCACCCTTCGCCGCCGACGACGACGAGCGGCTTGCGTGCGGTGCTGAGCTTTTGGTTCAGCTGGTCCAGATCCGCGGCAGCCGGCTCGGGACGGGCAATCTTGCGCGGTTTCACCGTGGCGTCCGGGACGACGTGCACCAGCACGTCCTCCGGGAGGCCGATCACCACCGGGCCGGGGCGTCCGCTGAGGGCGGTGAAGATGGCGTCGTCCACCACGCGGGCGGCGGAAGCGGCGTCGTCGAGCGTTACGACTTTCTTGGCGGTGCTGCCGAACCAGGCGTTGATGTCGAACTCCTGGAAGGACTCACGGCCGCGGTCGGCAACCGGAATCAGTCCAACGAACAGGATCAGCGGCGTGGCGTCCTGATGGGCAGTGTGGATGGCAATGAACGCGTTTGCGGCGCCCGGGCCACGGGTCACCATGGCTATGCCCGGAAGCCCGGTCAGTCGGCCTTCGGCGAGTGCCATGAATCCGGCGCCGCCTTCCTGGCGGGCCACCACGTTCTGGATCGGCGAGCCGTGCAGGCCGTCAAGGACGTCCAGGAAGCTCTCGCCCGGGACGGTGTAGACGCGCTTGACGCCTGCCCGTTCGAGTTGGCCAACAATCAGGTGGCCAGCTGTGGTTGTGCTCAATGCTTCATTCCTTCTTCTTCGATGGAAAGGCTTGGGAGGAACAGGCCGGACAGCGCGGTCAATGCTGAGACGACCAGCAGGATGATGGCGCCAGGCCAGAAGGAGTTATTGGCTGCCACGAGCGCTGTGGCGATCAGCGGCACGAAGCCGGAGATAACACCCGCCGTGTTGGACGTGATGGCGACGCCGGTGTAGCGGACCTTCGTGGCGAACAGCGCGGTCAGCGCGGTGCCGGAGACGGCGTACGGGATGGAAAGGACGGCGACGCCGATCATCATGCCCAGGACCACCAGGACCGGGTTGCGGGAGTCGATGGCCAGGAACACAGGAACTGCGATAAGGGCCGAGGCCACGCCGCCCCAAAGGATGACCTTGCTGGCGCCGAATTTTTCACCCAGGCGGCCTGCCCAGATCAGCGCGCCGATTTCGAGGGCCGCGGCCAGCAGGGTTCCCAAGAGCAGGAGTTCGGAGGGCAGTTTGAGGACCTTGGTGCCGTAGAAGACCACGAAGCTGGTGATGAGGTAGAAACCGCCGATGCCGAGCAGGGCCGAGCACATACCTACCAGGATCTGGCGCCAGCTGTTCTTCAGGACGCCGCGGATGGGAGCATGCTCGGTTTCGCCGGACTCCATGAGTGCTTCAAATTCCGGGGATTCGCTGAGGCGGCTGCGGATCCACAGCGAGATGGCCAGCAGCGGGATGGCGGCAATGAAGGGGATGCGCCAGCCCCAGGCGTCAAAGTTGGTCTGGCCTACCAGGAACAGCATGCCGAAGAAGCCGCCGGAGGACAGGATGGTACCGATCGGGGAACCGATCTGCGGAAGCGCGGCGTAGCGTGCACGCTTTTCCACCGGCGCATTTTCGACGGCGATAATCACCGCGCCGCTCCACTCGCCACCGACGGCGAGGCCCTGGACGATGCGCAAGGCAACCAACAGGATGGGGGCGGCCAGGCCGATGGTCATGTAGTTCGGCAGCAGGCCGATGAGCCCGGTGACAATGCCAATGCCAACGATCGTGACCATGAGGATCTTCTTGCGGCCCACCTTGTCACCGAGGGCGCCGAAGATGAAGCCGCCAATCGGGCGGGCCACGAAGCCAACGGCGAGGGTGGCAAAGGAGCCCATGGCAGCGACGAAGGGATCCTGGGATACGAAGAACTGTGCGTTGAACACCAAAGCAGCGGCTGTGGTGAAAAGGAAGAAGTCGTACCATTCCAGCGCAGTGCCCACGAGGGCAGCCAGGGCCACCTTCTTGGTGACGCTTTCATCGACGATGCGTACTGCCGTGGGACTGGCGTCCGTGGCTCCGCTGACGGTGCTTGCCATTGTTGCTCCATGAGTGCGAACGGGACCGGACGTTGGGGATGCCCGGGCAATTTTTGTGTGACTCGTTCCATAGTGCCAGTAGTTTTTCCCAAAAAGACTAGCAATCCACCACGGAATCATGCCGCTAGAATGTGTGAATGCACAATTCTGAAACCTCGGGGCATGCCGTTCGTTGGACTGAGCTGGTGGACCAGCTTGAAGGCCGGCTGGACACTCTGGCGCAGGCCTTCACCACCAGGGTCCGTGAGATCCCGGAGTACGGCGAAAGCCAAGTGACCGTCCAGGAAATCCAGGAGACGGCGCGCGAGACCTTCCGGCGCCTGATCCGCGGCCTCAGGAATGGACAGTCGGATAGCCGGGAGGGTCTGCTCGACTTCGCGTCCGACCTCGGATCCAAGCGTGCAAGGGCCGGTATCCCACCAGAGTCCCTGACCTCAGCCGTCCGCCTGGATTTCAGCATCCTCTGGGCTGAACTGTTGGAGATCGCGCACACCGAGGACGCCGCGCTACTGGCGACGCGCGTGGATCAGGTGTGGCGTGTCGTGGACGAATTCGCCACCCGCACGCACACGAGTTACCTGACCGAACGCGTCAGGATGGCCCAGGAAGAATCGAGCATCCAACGCGAGTTCATTGCCCGCCTGTTCAACCAGAGCACGCCGTCCTTGGAGACCTCCGCGCAGGTTGCCTCGGCATTGGGCATCAACCCCGAATCACGCTTTGCACTGGTTGCCGCGAGCGGCGATCCAGGCGCACGGCTGCGCGCAGCGGCATCCCAATTCGGATCAGGCCAGCACACCCGGCAACGATTGTTCCTCCATGAATCCGGGGGCAACACCTACGTTTTCTGGGCCTTGCCCACACGGCGGACGCGCGGTCCTGAAACCCGAGGCGAGGCGCACGGAACCGAAACCGACGCGCAGCAGCTGCCTCCCGGCGTCGTCAATGTCCCGTGCGGCTACGTTCCCGAGGTCCTTGGCCTTCGCGCCCTCCCCACGGCCGCCCGTACGGCGGAGAGCCTGGCCGCGCTCCTCCGCCCCCGCGACGCCGGCCCACTGTCCGCTGATTCTGCTTGGGCGCGATTGGCTCAGCAGAACCTGCAGGACGCCGGCCTGGACCTCGCCGCTGAACTCGAAGAGGCCCTGGCGGAGTGCCGGGGCGGCGAGCGCGAGCGCCTGTTGGAAACGGTCCGGAACTATCTGGGCACCGGCAACGTCACGGTCACGTCCGAGCAACTCTTCTGCCACCGGAACACCATTCTCAACCGGCTCAACCGCTTTCAGGAGCTGACCGGGATCGACCTCGCCGTTCCCGCAAAGACGGCCCGGCTGGTGGTGGCGTGGGCATAAGCGAGGAGGTCCCGCCTTCGTGAGTTGCCGCCGAGCGTTGCCGCACCGCTCCGCTGTGTGTTTTCACATTTCCAGCCGCGTTTTGATGGAAGTAATGCCATTGATGGTGTGATTGGGCACACACCATAGTTGTATCTACCTTGCACCGGACATTCGTCCCCGCACCCCATCCGGAGAATCAGATGGCCCCCACGGTAGATACTTCCTCCGCATCCACAGCCAGGTTGGACCTGAGCAAGATGCGCAAGATTGCCCTTGCCAGCGTTATTGGCACCACCGTCGAGTGGTACGACCTTTTCGTCTTCGGAACAGCGTCGGCCCTCGTCTTCAACAAGATCTTCTTCCCCAGCTTCGATCCAATCGTCGGCACCATGCTGGCCTTCGGCACCTTTGCTTCCGCCTACATTGCCCGCATGGTGGGCGCCATCATCTTTGGTCACTTCGGCGACCGGCTGGGACGCAAATCCATGCTCCTGGTCTCGCTGCTGACCATGGGAGCGGCCACGTTCGCCATCGGCCTGCTGCCTGACTACAACAGCATCGGCATTATGGCCCCGTTGCTGCTTCTTCTGCTCCGCGTCATCCAGGGCCTGGCCCTCGGCGGCGAATGGGGCGGTGCAGTGCTCATGACGGTTGAACATGCACCTCCCACCCGCCGTGGTTTCTACGGTTCCCTGGTGCAGGTTGGCGTGCCCGCCGGTACGTTGATCGCCAATGTCGCATTCCTGATTGTGGCCTCCACGGTCAGCACCGAAGCACTGTATTCGTGGGGCTGGCGTATCCCGTTCCTCGCCTCCGTCCTCCTGGTCACGGTGGGCATCTACATCCGCCTGAACATTGAGGAAACCCCGTCCTTCCAGGCAGTCAAGACCGCTGGCGCCAAGGCCAAGATGCCGTTCGCCGCTTTGATGGCCAAGTACTGGAAGCAGGTTGTCCTGGGCGGCATCGCCACCCTTTCCACGGGCAGCACGTTCACCCTGTTGGTTGCCTCCGGCGTCTCCTACGGCAAGAAGGAACTCGGCCACTCCGAGAGCCTCATGCTCTGGGTGGTTCTGGCCTCCTGCATCCTGGGACTCTTCCTCATCCCGTTCTTCGGCCGGCTTTCGGACAAGTACGGCCGCAAACCGATCATCTTCGCTGGTGTCGCTGCCGAGGCCGCCCTGGCCTTCCCGATGTTCTGGCTCATGGACACCAAGTCGGTGGCACTGCTCTTCGTTGCCTACCTCGCCATGATGACCGCGTTCTGCGCCAACTACGGACCGATCGCCACGTTCCTGGCTGAGCTCTTTGGATCCAAGGTCCGCTACTCGGGTCTGTCCGTGGCCTACATGCTGTCCGGCCTGCTGGGCAGTGCCGCCACCCCGTTCGTCACTACGTGGCTCCTGGGCATGACACACCAAAGCTCCTCGATCGCCTGGTACATCATGGCCGCGGCCGGATTGTCGCTGGTTGCCCTCTTCCTGCTGACCGAGACACGGTACGGCAACATCGACGCCGTCGACGAAGCACCTGCTGAAGCCCGCTCCACGGAAGCCACGGCAACGCGGTGACCGTCACCACCATCGAGCGCCTGGCCGGTATCCCCGGCCAGGCGCCCGCCGTCGGGCCCTTCTCCCCGGCGGTCATTGCCAACGGTTTCGTGTTCACTTCCGGCCAGATCCCCGCGATCACGGGCCTGGACGATCAGCCGGACACCTTCGAAGGGCAGGTCCGGCAGACCATCGAAAACCTCGCGGGCGTGTTGGAAGCCGCGGGATCCAGCCTTGAGCACGTGGTCAAGGTCAACACGTACCTGACCAACCAGGACCAGCTGGAGGAATACAACCGTGTTTACGTGGAGTACTTCGGCACCGCCAAGCCTGCACGGACCACGGTATGCGTGAGCCTCTGGGGCGTGTCGTTGGAAATCGAGTGCGTGGCCGTGCTCGCTGATCAAACCCCGAAGGCTACCCAGTGACCCACACCCTCCTTGAAGACCTGACAGGCGTGAGCTACCCCACCATCGGCCACTTCCTTGAGGCCGGCTTCGTCTCCCCCGCCATCCAGTCCTTGCTGGAAAACGTGAAGATCGCCGGGCCTGCAGTGACCGTCCGGATCGCAGACCATGACGCCATCGCCATGAACCGCGCCCTCCTGGCACTGCAGCCCGGCGATGTCCTCGTGGTGGACATGGGCGGCGACCACCATCATGCGCCCGTAGGGGCCGTTACGGCCGCCGCGGCGCTCGCCCAAGGCGCGGCCGCCGTCGTGGTTGACGGTGTGGCCACCGATGTCCTGGAACTGCGGCAGACCGGCTTGCCCGTATTCGCCCGCGGGACGTCGTGCCTGACCACCAAACGCCTTCACGGAACCGACTCCGCTGTCAACGTCCCGGTGCTGTGCGGTGGCGTGGAGGTCAACCCCGGCGACCTGGTCCTCGGCGACGACAACGGGCTGATCGTCCTGTCACCCGATGCTGCGCGGGACGTCCTTGGGCGGGCGTTGGCATCGGATGACGCGGAGCCGGATATCCTGGCCCGCATCGCATCCGGGGAGCCGCTCGAGTCGATCCTGGCTCTGTAATACAGCCGAGAGCGTAACGCCGGAGCCACGGGGACGCCACCAAGGAACTTCGGCTGGGGATGGGGTAGAACTTAACCATGAGCGTACGTACACCCGACCCGTATCCAGGCTGGCTTTCCGACGAAGACCTCTTCGAAGCCCGCGGCCGTCTCCCCATGGTCTACGTGGAGGCTGTTCCGGTCAGGCTGGATCCGCTCGGGTATGTGAACGAGGTTGGCACACTCCTGCAGGGCGACGCCGACGGCAACATGGTGCGCTACCTCGTCTCCGGCCGCGTCCTCTACCGTGAAACCATCCGCGCTGCCCTCCTGCGGCACATGGAAAAGGACCTTGGACCCCTGGCTTTCCCGCAGCTGCCCATCAGCCCCGTTCCGTTCACCGTTGCCGAGTATTTCCCGGCCCCGTCCCAAACCGGTTTCACTGACGACCGCCAACATGCGGTGTCGCTCGTGTACATCATTCCAGTGACCGGCGAATGCGATCCGCGCCAAGACGCGCTGGAACTCACGTGGATGACACCGCAAGAGGTCCTCAGCGACGACGTCCAACAGGAATTCGAGGGCGGCCGCGGTAACCTCGTGCGCCAGGCCCTGGCTTTCTCCGGCGTGGCCGTCTAGCGGGTCCCGGCCTCTGCGGCGGCTGGACTTTGTAGACTGGACGGCGGACAGCAAGAGAACCAAAGGACTTCCGATGACTCACAGCCCAGCCTCACAGCAATACCGCGAAAAGCAGGCTGGGGACCTGCAGCCCGGAGACTTTGTGTTCGTACCCGGCGACGGACCTGCCGAGGAAATCAGCACCATAGTGGTTCAGAACGACGATTTCGGCGTGCCTGCGCTGCTGCTGGTGACCATGGTCGACGGCGGCACGGTGCGGATCGCTGTGGGGTCCGCTGTGCCAGTGGGAGACGGAGTTTCGGCCGGCGGCTCCAGCACCTCAGCCGAAGATGACGTTGAATCGGCGACGGGTCCCGCCGTCGTCGTTCCGCCACGCCCGGAGACGCCGCCCGCCGCGATCTTGCCTGCCGCCGAGGAACTCGCGCTAATCCCCGAACCAACCGGGACGCCAGAGGCAGTGGTCCGCGCCGCCGTCGCCGGTCACAAGGGCAAGAACGGCGTGCAGGTGCTGGGCGAACGGCTGGCGAAGGGCATCAACACGAAGTCCGGCAGCTGCCTCCGGGACCTGAGCAACCTCGCCTTCGATCTCTGCATCGTGCTGCGCGATCCGGACCAGGCACTCGCGGTTGCAGACCTCCTGAATGTGCTGCCGTTCGATGGCAACCCGGACCGTTGGGCGTCGATCGAACGTGCTCTGGCACTCTCAAGCTTCATCTGCCGTGAGGCCGGGCAGACCGATCGCGCCGCAGTCTATGAAAAGCTGCTGCGCGCCCACGAATCGGAGGAAACGGACCCGTTCAAGGCCCGGATCGCCGCCAAGGTCCGCCAGCGCGCGCTGAACGAACCCAACCTGTACGACAAGGAAATCTTCCGCGCCATCGACAGCGGGAACCATGAAGCCGAGCGCGACTGGCGATTCCTCCGGCTCGAATCCTTGCTGTTCCTGCGGGCCCACGGCGGTTCCGAGACGATCGGCGAAGAAGAGCTGAGCCGGCGGATCGGCAACGAACTGGACGCCGTCCGCGCTTGACCTTCCTTAAGCCCCCGCGGCGGGAAGTTCAAGGCCTGTTGCGTGGACCCAAACGGCGGTAGATTCGGGGCCATGACGAACAATCTGAGCGTTGTGGTGAATGCCGACGCGCAGCAGGTTTGGACAATGCTGCGCGAACCGTCGCTGGTGGCTCAATGGCACGGCTGGGAAGCCGATGACCTCGGCGACGAAATCAAACAAATCTACTTCGATCCAAATGTTGTGGAAGGGCCCGAGCATACGAGCTTGACCGTCCATGGCGGCGATGAGTTCGAGCTGCATCCCGTCTCCGGCGGCACGGAAGTCAAGGTCACCCGGGCCGCGCTGGACCACAATTCCGAATGGGCTGAGTGGGACGAGGACATCACCCAGGGTTGGCTGACGTTCCTGCACCAACTCCGTTTCGCCCTTGAACGGCACCCGCACGGCCACCGGCGTACGCACTTCCTCTCCGTGCCCGGGAGCGGAGGTTCCGCCATCGAAAAGCTCGGCCTCGGTGACCTCCCACCGGCCGGCGACGAGTACTCGCTCACGCTGACAACGGGTGAGGCGATTTCCGGCAAAGTGTGGTTCAAGAGCCGGCACCAAGTTGGCGTCACCGTCCACGGGTACGCGGAGCACGGGGATGGGCTGCTGATCGTCGCGGACCAGTTGCCGATTCCCGAAAAAAGGCCCGACGGCGGGTCAATGGTGATTGCCTCGACCTACGATTTGGGGGCCCACACTCTGGCGGACGTCCGGTCCTCGTGGGACAACTGGAAGGCCGAAAACTACGGATCGTAGGACGGGGTTGCGCCGGACTTAGGCTTGGTTGCGCCCGCGGCTGGCCTGGGCTTGCTGGGTTGCGCCGGGCTTCCACGGTAAAGCTGGCACACTTGGTAGCGTGCCAGCTTCCGTTCCTGCTTCCCCTGTGTCTGTTCCTGTTCCTGACGTGTCTGACGTGTCTGCTGTGTCTGCTTTGGCTGCCCGGCAATCGGAGTTCTCGTTTTCGGTGGTCCAACGCCTGACTGAAACGTGTTCGCCGTCGAACTCCCGGGTAGACGCCAACGGCGGCGAATTCCTCGGCCGGACCGGCACTATCACCACGCCGCACGGAGCCATCCAGACGCCCGCGTTCATCGCCGTCGGAACCAAAGCAACTGTCAAGGCCGTGCTGCCCGAGTCGATCTCCGATCTCGGTGCGCAAGCCGTGTTGGCCAATGCCTACCACCTCTATTTGCAGCCCGGGCCCGAGATCCTCGACGCCGCGGGTGGGCTGGGCGCGTTCATGAACTGGTCCGGACCGACGTTCACTGACTCAGGCGGATTCCAGGTAATGAGCCTGGGGTCGGGCTTTAAGAAGGTCATCGACATGAAGCACGTGGACACCTCCGGGCCGGACGACGCCGTAGCGCCCGGCAAGGAAAGGCTGGCGCACATCGACGACGATGGCGTCTGGTTCAAATCGCACCTGAACGGGGACCGGCACCGCTTCTCCCCGGAGATCTCCATGCAGGTCCAGCATCAGATCGGCGCGGATATCATGTTCGCCTTTGACGAGCTCACCACGCTGCAAAACTCGCGGGCCTACCAAGAAGAGTCGCTGGAACGGACGCGGCTGTGGGCCCTGCGGTGTTTGGCGGAGCACGCTTCTTTGACGTCTTCCCGCGTTGGGAAGCCCTACCAGGCACTGTTCGGCGTGATCCAAGGAGCCCAGTACGAGGACCTGCGGCGCAAAGCGTGCCAGGACCTCGGAGCCATGCCCTTCGACGGATATGGAATCGGCGGGGCGTTGGAGAAGGAAAACCTGGGCACGATTGTGCGGTGGTGCAACGAGGAACTTCCCGAGGACAAGCCGCGTCACCTGTTGGGCATCTCGGAGCCGGATGACATTTTCACGGCCATCGAGAACGGCGCGGACACCTTCGACTGCGTCTCCCCCACGCGTGTTGCCCGGAATTCGGCGTTCTACACGCCGTCCGGCCGCTTCAATCTCTCCGGTGCGCGCTATAAGACCGATTTCGGGCCGCTGCAGGATGGCTGCGACTGCTACACCTGCCTCAACTATTCGCGTGCGTACATCCACCACCTGTTCAAAGCCAAGGAAATGGTCTCGGCCACGCTCATCTCCATCCACAACGAGCGTTTCGTGGTGAAGATGGTGGACGACGCCCGCCTGGCCATCGATTCCGGGGAGTTCTTCGAGTTCAAGGCGGAGACGCTGGGGCGGTATTACTCGTAGCTTTGGCTGGCGAACCGACTTCGCCGGAAACGTGCAAGGGCGTGTGGAACTCCGAACTTCCAACGAACTGGCACGGTTCCGGCGATCTCGGCAAACCTAGGCCGCGACAACCCCGTAGCTCGGCTCGCGCTTCTTGATCCAGCCAACAACCAGGACAGTAATCGGGACAAAGAGGAACTCGACGGCGGTCTTGTAGACAAAGCCCACCAGGACGTAGTTCGCGAACATTCCGAAGTCCGTGATGCCGATGACCGAGGCCGCGATGCTGCAGAAGATCAACGTATCCACGAACTCGCCCACCACGGAGGAGCCCATGAGGCGCGCCCACAGGGTCTTTTCGCCCGTGCGCGCCTTCATCTTCACAAGAATCCACGAGTTGATGGTCTGCCCTGCCAGGAAAGCGAGTAGCGACGCGAGAACGATCAACGGGACTGGTCCAAGTGCGCCTTCGATGGCTGCCTGCTTTGCGGTTCCATACTCGTCAGTGAAGCCGGGGAGCACGATGATCACCCAGTAGCAGAGCGACGCGAATACCGAGAGTGCGAACGAGGTGATAATGGCCTTGCGTGCCACCTTAAAGCCGTAAACCTCGCTCAGGACGTCACCCAAAATGTAGGCGAGCGGGAAGAGGAAGAAGCCGCCGTCGGTGATGATCGGTCCAAGCACCACACCTTTGGAAGCGCCGATGTTGGACAGGATCAGCACCACGGCCATGACGGCGAGCATGATGCCAAAGTACGGGGATCCGATCGAGGCAAAGCGGGGTGCAGGCTTGCTCAAGGTGCTGGAGCCGGAAGGCGAGGGCATGGGTCATCCATTTCGTAGTGGTTCGCGTAGGCGCTGTTTGGTGACGCGCCCCGCTGTATTAGCACTGTGGGTGGTGGGGCATTCAGCCCGACACCACGTTTATTGTCCCACTCCCCTACGCTCCCCCACATCCCGCCCCTTTTTGGGCAACCTTCTCCCACATCCCGGCCCGTTCCGGGCAACCCTCACCCACATCCCGGCCCGTTCCGGGCAACCTTCTCCCACATCCCGGCCCGTTCCGGGCAACCTTCTCCCACATCCCGGCCCCTTCCGGGCAACCCTCACCCACATCCCGGCCCGTTCCGGGCAACCCTCACCCACATCCTCAATTCACCAAGGTGAGGGGCGGCGACGCCGGAGTGCGACATACCGAGGAACCCTTTCTGTATATTCCGTGTACGAATCCCCAAATAACTCCGACAAGGCGGCCTCCTCACGGAGCACCCCCTCATGCTCCACAAGCGTCGCGATCGGCAATGTCACGAGCATCCAGGATGAACTGGCGAGCGTCCCCGCACCCAAGTGAATGAGCCACCAACCCACGTACATAGGATGTCGGCTGAAGGCGTATGGGCCTCTTGTGACCAGTTCCGACGGTCGCTCCAGATCGAAACTTCCCGCCGATCCTCGGTGTCGTTCGACCAGGGCCCACGTGTTCAACCCGACGCCAACCAACAACAGCCCTGATCCCACCAGGCTGTGCATTTTGGCGGCGCCGGGGAGCGGCCAGGGTCGCAGCCGCTCCAAGACGAAACCCAAAACAGCACCGGCCGCTTGCCCAGGCGGCAGCGGAAGGTTGCTCAACGCCTTCCTCCACTTGATGGCGAGAGGAACCAACTCGGAATCCATGACCATGGCGCAACGGTAACCCCATCGGGTCTCGGATGTCCTCAGTACTGCACAAGGACCTGATAGAGCGTTCGCCAAAACCCCGGCGGGACGTGAGTGATGATCCAGCCAAACCCGGCGGGACCTGAAAGAGGATCCAGCCAAACCCGGCGGGATGTGGGAGAGGATTCGAGGGGACCACAGCGGAAAGCCGGGTCGCAAACCCAAACCGAGCACCGCCGTCGGACGTTCCTAAGACCCCCGCGGCGGGACCTGAAAGAGGATCCAGCCAAACCCGGCGGGACGTGAAAGAGGATCCAGCCAAACCGTGGTCGAGCCCCAACCGATCCCATGGAAAACCTAAGGAAGTGTTAGGAAATCCCTTCCCACATTGGTTGTGCCCCGCATCACGAATAGCTTGGACTAAGTCCTCTTCACCCCAGGAGGGCCTTTCTTAGTCGACGAAGAGCCATGCGCAAGGACGCCATGAGCACGAGCTTCATGGACAGAACGAACTCATGCAAGACACGGCTGCCGGATCAGGCGCCGTCCAGGAAGGTTCATTGATGAGCACCCAACAAGCTGCACCTCTGAGCGAAGCCGCCCAGACACGCAAGGCCGTGAGCAACATCCTCAAGGGCTCCGCGGGCAACCTCGTGGAGTGGTTCGACCTCTACGTGTACACAGTTTTTGCGGCGTATTTCCAGTCGCACTTCTTCAACTCCAAGGACGAACTGCAGGCCGGCCTGGAAGCAATGGCGGTCTTCTCGACGTCGTTCCTCATGCGCCCGATCGGCAGCTGGTTCTTCGGCCGCTACGCCGACCGCAAGGGCCGTAAAGCCGCGTTGACACTGAGTGTGACGCTGATGTCGGCCGGTTCGTTCGCCATCGCGATCCTGCCAACGCAGGATGTGATCGGCCTCTGGGCCCTGATCCTGCTGGTGTTCATCCGCGTTGTGCAGGGCTTCTCGGTGGGCGGCGAATACGGAACCAGCGCCACCTACATGTCCGAGGCCGCAACGGCCAAGCGCCGTGGTTTCTTCTCGAGCTTCCAGTACGTGACGCTCGTCGGAGGTCAGATGCTGGCCCTTCTGGTGCTCGTGATCCTGCAGAACACCATGAGCAAGGAAGACCTGACTGAGTGGGGTTGGCGAATTCCGTTCGCTATAGGCGGCGTCGCTGCGCTGGTTGTTCTGTGGCTTCGCCGCTCGATGGAGGAAACCCTCTCCTCCGATCAGCTCCGCGCCGCCCACGTGAAGGTTGAGGGCGAGGCACAGCCTGGCACCATGAAACTGCTGTTCACCAAGCACTGGAAGCCTCTGCTGATCTGCATCGGGATCACGCTTGGCGGCACCGTGGCGTTTTACACGTACACCAACTTCATTCTGAAATTCATGAATGATACGTCCGGCATCGCCAAGACCGACACCTCCGTCATCAACTTCTGGGCTCTGTTCATCTTTATGCTGCTGCAGCCCGTGTATGGCCTGATTTCCGACAAGATCGGCCGCAAACCGCTGCTGATCTGGTTCGGCGTAACCGGCGTGCTCTTCACGTGGCCCCTGCTTTCCACGTTGTCCGGGACCAAGGATCCCTTCATGGCGTTCTTGCTCATGCTCGGCGGCCTGCTGATGGTGGGCGGTTACACGTCAATTAACGCACTCGTGAAGGCCGAACTGTTCCCGGCGTCGATCCGCGCACTGGGTGTGGGACTCGGTTACGCGATCGCGAACTCGCTGTTCGGCGGCACTGTTCCGCTGATCGGCGCCGCGCTGCAGAAGTCGGACCAGGTGGACCTGTTCTTCACCTACGTCACAGCCGCGATCTTCATCTCGCTGCTGGTGTACATCTTCGCGCTGAAGAACAAGAAGTCCACACACCTGGACGCCGAGCAGGGCAACGCCTTCGCTGCAAAGGGCACTTTGTCGGATGGCGCCGGCCGGGGCTCGCGCGACGACGACAAGAAGGACCTCCTCAACGTCTAAGCAGGCTGCCTTGTGAGGCCCGCTCTGCGCCCCTTGGATACTCCAGAGGGCGCAGAGCGGGCCTCACAACGTTAAGCTCTAGTAGCGAAACAGCCCAGCAAGCCAAAGGACCACACAGTGCACGTGCTCATCGTCGAGGATGACGACGCAATGGCGTCGGCCTTGAGCGCTGCCGTGGCCTCCGCCGGGCACAAACACACCCGGGTGTCCCGCGGCGAGGACGCACTCCTGGCCCACAGGCAGCATGAGGTGATCCTGCTGGACCTTGGCCTCCCGGACCTGGACGGATTGGACGTTTTGCGGAAGCTCCGCCAGGTCACGCAGATCCCCATCCTGATACTGACGGCCCGCGATGATGAGCGAAGCGTGGTCTTGGGCCTTCGCTCGGGGGCTGACGACTACTTGGTGAAGCCAGTGAAGCTGGTGGAGTTACTCGCCAGAATCGAAGCGGTGACGCGCCGAACCACCAGGGCGGGCAACTCTACCCCCCACAACGTGGTCCTCGGAGAACTGGAGGTGGACCTCGACCGCCGGGTGGCTGCCGTCGGCCAGAGACAACTCGCCCTCACCGCTACCGAGTTCGACCTCCTCAGCCTTCTCGTCAGGAACGCAGGTTCCGTGGTCACGAGGGAACAGATTCTTGATGCGCTCTGGGGCGACGCTTTCGTGGCCAACTCGAGGTCCCTCGACGTCCACCTGACAGGTCTCCGGTCCAAACTCCAGCTGCCCGGTTTCATCATCAACGTCCGCGGCGTGGGGTACCGCGTGGAGCAAGGATGAAACTTCGCGTTCTGGGCATCCTGAGCTTGCTTGTGGTGATCATCGTGGTGACGGTTTCCAGCGTGATACTGACGTCGGCCAGCCGGGAGCTCACACAGGAGCTCCAGATCAACCGCGTTGCAGCTTTGAACCGGTTCGCGCAGCTCGCCAATGATGCCGCGATGGACAGCGACACCAGTCAACTCCAACGTGAAATGGACCGGTATTCCGAGCTTTACGGGGAGGGAATCCTGATCCGGCTGCAGCAACAGACCGTTAGCTCCGGCGGCCTCACGGAGAACCGGGCCGACGTCAAACAAGCCCTCAACAGGGCAAGCCTCAACCTCAGCGACACCACCCTTGGCCCGCTACGCCCCTTCGACTCCGGCACGGAGGTCATCTCCAGATCCTTCGGCACGGCAAGCCAGGTCCTCGGGGAGGCTGTCCTTGATGTCAGCCTCGACGCCGCCCGGCAGAAGCTCCGGGAGCGATGGCTCGTGGTGGTGGTTGCCGCCCTGGCGTTGGGGGCACTGCTCCTGCTGGCCGCATCGCGCATCACGGGCTGGGTACTGCGTCCGGTCAGCCGGCTGAGCAAAGCGGTCCACGAACTAGAGGCGACCGGCAAAACCGGCCAACTCCCAGAGGCGGGTCCACCGGAATTGCGGGAACTGAGCCGTTCGTTCACATCCATGGCCGGCACCGTGACTGAGAGCATGGAATCCCAGCGCCGACTCATCGCCGACACCTCGCACCAACTGCGCAACCCGGTGGGTGCCCTGCGCCTGCGGATCGATTTGCTGCAGCTGGAGCTAAAAGGCGAACCCGAGAAGGCAGCTGCCGCCGGCGTCGTCGCGGAACTTGAGCGGGTGGAGGAAATGCTCGACGGCGTGCTGAAGCTCGCGACGGCGGAACACCGCGCCTTTGAGGGGACGGCCCGGGCGCAACCATCAAGCGAACACTCGCGCCCGACGGTCATCGACCCCTTTCCTGTCCTGCAAGGGGAGGTGGAACGGGCCGCTCCTGCAGCAGCGCGCGCGGGGTCGGACCTGACACTGGAGCGCCCGGACACAGAACGTGAAATCGCCTGCAATCCGGACGAACTCGCGCACATGGTGGGCGAGCTTTTGGCCAACGCGATCAAATACGCGCCCGGCGCCACCATCACCGTGGCGACCAAGCCCACTAAGGGAGGCACCGCCGTCGTGATTTCCGATCACGGTCCCGGCCTCACCGCCGAACAACGGGCCGCGTCCACCAGCCGGTTCTGGCGGGCGCCGCAGCACACAAAGCTCCCCGGCAACGGCTTGGGCATGACTATCGTGGATCGGCTGGCCCAGGCGAACGGCGGCCGACTCGTCCTCGACTCGAACCACCCTCATGGCCTCATTGCGCGCCTCGAGTTTCCGTCCGAGCCGCCGTCGGGAGCTTCGGATGACTAGGCGGGACGCCTTGCCGCCGCGGCGTGCGGCGCTGAAGTTGGGACTCTCCGCCGGTTTGGCAGGCCTGATGATTCCAACAACCACGGCCTGCACCCCCACCGAAAGGCCCCAAAAGCTGACGGTCGCCGGCGGCGAAACGGGCGGCTTCTATTTGGAGTTCGCTACGTTGCTTGCCGCTTTGCTGCAACGCGAGGGGATCGCCGAAACCGCCGTACCGCTGACCACCGGCGGAAGCCTTGAGAACATCCAGCGCGTGCTGTCCGGCGAGGCGACGTTCGCCGTCGCCCTGGCCGATGCCGCGGCACAATTGGCCACCACTCAGCTCGCCGGAACCGGGAGCCTGACCGCTCTCGGCAAGGTGTACCAGAACTATGTTCACTGCATCGTTCGCGAGGGCAGCGGCATCCGGACCTTCGCCGATTTGGCGGGCAAGACCGCGGCTGTTGGTGAGGTGGGATCGGGAACCTCGCTCACGGCTCCACGGATTATTGCAGCGGCAACCGCAGGCGCCGGCCCCAACAGCGCGGGCCCCAACAGCGCCGGCCCCAACAACCACATCAAGCAGGTCAATCTCGGCCTCAACGGTGGACTCGCGGCCCTCCGGGACGGGTCCGTGGATGCCCTGTTCTGGTCCGGCGGCGTACCCACAGCCGCCATCGCGACGACCGCAGAAGACGTGGGCCTCCGCCTGATCGACCTCTCCGAGTACATCAAGACCATGCGGGAGCAGCATGGAGTGTTCTACGATCGCGTTCTAATTCCCGCGAACAGCTACGGCACTGCTCGTGCCGTGTGGACGGTGGGCGTGGCCAATCTGCTCCTCTGCCGCAGCGACCTGGCCGATCATGTCGTCAGGCGGACCGTGGAACTCATGGTCGAAAATGCACAGGATCTGGTCCCGAAATCCAGCACCGGCGTACAGTTTCTCAGCCCCGAAACGCTCATCAACACCGCCGGCGTGCCTCTGCATCCCGCGGCCGAGTCGGCCTACCGGAGGCTGCACGGCTGAGTCGCGGCCCACGCCCTGCCCCAAAATCGGGGCACCTCCGGGCAATGGCAAGATGGAAGACATGACTTCAGCCGTTGCCCCCGCCATTGCACTGACCATCGCCGGCTCCGAAGCGACCGGCGGCGCCGGCGCCCAAGCCGACCTCAAGACCTTCCAGGAACTGGGAGTCTTCGGCATCGCGAACCTCACGTGCATCGTTTCCTTCAATCCTCAGGACAACTGGAACCACCGCTTTACACCGGTTGACCAGCAAGTCATCGCGGACCAATTGGAAGCGACGACGGCGGCATACGGTGCCGCTTCCGGCGCACCTTCCGTGCTGGACACGGTAAAAATCGGCATGCTCGGCAGCCCCGCGACGATCAGCACTGTTGGGAAGGCATTGGCTGACGGTTCGTTCGCCAACGTGGTGCTGGACCCGGTCTTGATCTGCAAAGGCCAGGAGCCCGGGCACGCCTTGGACACCGACCAGGCCTTGAAAGCCCGGATCCTGCCGCTGGCCACCTTCGTAACCCCGAACCACTTCGAGGCAGAGTCGTTGTCCGGGGTCACGATCACCGATGAAGAGTCGCTCAAGGCTGCAGCCATCCGGATCCACGAGATGAGCGGCGCAGCAGTCCTCGCCAAAGGTGGGGTGAGGCTGGAAGGCCCTGACGCCGTCGACGTCTACTACGACGGCGAGACGCTGGAAGTCTTGCGCGCACCGAAAGTCGGCCAGGTGGCAGTGTCCGGTGCCGGTTGCTCGCTGGCCGCAGCCGTGACTGCTGAGCTTGCCAAGGGTGCGACGCCCCTGGAGGCAGCCCGCACCGCGAAGGCGTTCGTTACCGCCGGTATCAAGAACCGTGTGGCTTCAGGTGCGCCCTTCGATGCCCTGTGGCAGGGCGGGGCTTTGTCCTAGGTTTCCCTCTTGCATGCGAAAACAGCCGCCCCGAACGAATCCGGGGCGGCTGTTTCTGTGTGTGAGGGCTAGCGCGAGACCTTACCCATGAGCGAGGCGATCGGGCGCAGGAACAGGGGCTGGGCCAGGAACCAAGCGCCGGCGGTGAACACGATGGAAGCCGCGAAAATACCGAAGCCCCACCAGCTGTAGTCGTTGTTCGTGGCGTACATGTGGTTCAGGTTGTTCAGCGCACCGGTCGCCAGGACCAGCGTGACATGGACAATCACGAAGGCCACGAAGTAGATCATCACCGGGAAGTGGATCTTGCGGGCGAGTTCGATCGGGTAGAACTTGTTGATTGCAGCCTTCTTGGGCCAGGCTCCGGACATGCGCAGGCCCGTGATGATGGCCAGCGGCGATGCGATGAAGACTGTGACGAAGTAGGTCAGCAGCTGCAGGCTGTTGTAGTTGTTCCAGCCGTTCTCCACCGGCCAGTTCAACGAGGCATACTGCAGCGCGGCGGACAGTGCGTTGGGGATCGCGTCCCAGGTGGTAGGGACGATCCGCAGCCATTGGCCCGTGGCGAAGAGCAGAACGATGAAGATGATCCCGTTCAGGACCCAGAGGGCATCCAGAGTCAGGTGGAACCACAGGTCGAGGCTGATCTTGGTGGGTGGGTTCTTGGTCTTGATGAACCCTTTGTTGTTCCTGGTCCAGTTGGCGGCGGGACGCGTGGTGGTCCGCACCTGCCAGCCCGAACGGATGATCAGGACCAGGAAGAACATGTTGAGGAAGTGCTGCCAACCAAGCCAGGCAGGGAACCCTGTGGGCGTGCCTTCGGGGATGGCCGAGTGCCCGGGGTAGTCCACCAGGAACTGCTGGACCGGCTGCATGGTGCGGAGCCATTGAGCGACGAGCACCAGAATCAGTGCCACAACCAACGCCACTGCGGTGACGACGGCGGGCTTGAACCACCTGCTCGACGTGATCCCGGACGACTTGCTTGAAACGGACATCAGGCCGCGTTCCTCTCTGGCTTGTTGGCGTGCGACCAGTTGGCGCTCTCATAGCGATTCAACCAGTTGCAGCCCGACGGTGAAAACGGCTCCGGGTTTTCGGGCCGTTCGACGTCAAAAATCGCAGCATTTGGATACGTGCTGCAATCTCTATTTCTAGAACGGTCTTCTAGGATTATTTCGCGCGGATCATGGGATGGTCAAGGGCTGGTGCTGGAAGTACGTCATTACGGGACGGTAGGATTCCAAAAAGGGGCGTCACGACACTCCGATGTTCGTCCGCCCGCGATCAGCCTGCGAGAGGAGTCCGAGCATGGTCCGCAAGACGTCCGAAGCAGCCACCAACGCCGGCTCCTGGCAATGGACCCGCACGGCCGCCACCCAGCGGCACCTCCTGGACGCGGCCGCCTCGGTTTTCTGTGAACACGGATTCACCGACGCCGGCATCGCGGACATCGTGACCCGCGCAGGGTCCAGCGTGGGAAGCCTCTACCACCACTTTGGCGGGAAGACCGAGCTCTTCCTCGCGCTCTGGGACGACTACCAAAACGAACACGAGAAACTCGTTGCCGCTGCCGTTGCGAAGGCGAGGAAGGCCGGCGAGAACGATCCTCTTGCCCTGTTCAACGTGGGTAGCCGCAGCTACTTCGACTACACCTGGAAGCACCGCGACTTGGAACGGGTCTTCATCGAGGGCGACACTCCCCCGGGCTTCGAGGTACTGCGACGGGAACGCGGACGCGAATGGGTCCGGCAAAACTCAGTGCTCCTGGGCGCCAGCGACGACACCCTGGGCCGGCTCACCGTTGCCGTGATTACGGACATCATCACGGTGGCGGGGCAGGAAGTAGCCTTGAGCCCGTCCAGGCACCACGCGGACGACGTTGTTGATGCTGCTGCGGTGCTGGTTGCCCGGCTGGTCGCCTAGCCCCGTCGCTCGTTACCTTTTTCGTAGCCCCTTTCTGGTGAAGGATGTGGGTGTGCTGGCCTGCCGGTCCCGGCATGATTGCGACGCTCTGTTTTTGATG